>NZ_JBKORB010000002.1:0-300329 GCF_046764905.1 Campylobacter parajejuni | reverse complement strand
GACTACTAGTTTGATAGGCTGGGTGTGTAATGGATGAAAGTCCTTTAGCTGACCAGTACTAATAGAGCGTTTGGCTTATCTTTAAAATATTAACTTGTCTTTTTAACTTATGCTTGCAAAAACTTCGCTTAGTTTTAGCTGCGTCTAAGTCAAAAATCCTAAGTTAATAAAGCATCACTTCCTTGTTAAGGTTTTTATAAACTATATCGTCTAAGTATTAAGTGTATATAAGTAATAATAGATGATATGCAAAGCTTTTATTTAAGCTTTATAGAAATCTTTCAAGTGTTTATATTAGAACTTGCTCTTAACATTGTTTTTTAAGTATTCTAAAGTTTTTAAAGAAGGGTTTTTAAAAGTGAAGTATCTTAGAGTTAAACTTATTATAAACCTAAATTTCAAATTCTAGCTTTGAGTATAAGCTTTGAACTTAGCTTTGTGTATAAAACTAAAGATTTTAAGTTTGGAAACTAAAGAAGCTTTATTGCTTTTAGTTTTAGATTTAATTTTTAAAAGTCTGGCTAAAAAATGCTTAGGAAAAAAGATTAACAAATATTAACTAGAATATGGATTAAGGGGTTAAGAAGGTTTAATTAAGAAGTTTAAACTAAGAAACTTTAAATTTTAATAAACTAGAATTTAAAGACTAGAAAGAACCTAGCTTCTGTATTTAGCTTGAGTGAGATTTAGACTTAAAAGAGCTTATGAGATGAAATTTTTATTTTTAAAATAAATTCTTTTTCATTCTTTTATTCTTAAATTCCAAAGAATATTTAAATAACAATGTCCGTGATTATACAGATGTGGAAACGCCTTGCTCCATCTCGAACCAAGAAGCTAAGCACATCGTGGGTGATGATACTACGCCTTACTGGCAGGGGGAAAGTAGCTCATTGCGGACTTGTTAATATTTATCTTTTTTATTCTTGATAAACTTCTTCAATGCTTTTCTTGTTTAGCTTTATTGTTTGTTTTTTAAGGTTTTTTTAGTTAAGTTTTATATATTTTTAGTGTTATTGTTTTTGTAGAATTGCTTTGCTATTGTAGTAGCTAGAGTTTTTTATAAGAAATAAAAGTATAATAAGTTAAATTTTATTCACGCATTCTTTGAAAACTTTTCCGCGTTCTAAGTAAGAGCTAAACTGATCTAAGCTAGCACAAGCAGGACTTAAAAGAGCCACTTCATTGGCTTTTAAACGATTTGAAATTTCACTTACAGCTTTGGATAAGATTTCGCATTTATAAGCTTTTAAATTCACTCTTTTAGCATAGTTAAGTATTTTTTCAGCACTAATGCCTATGACATAAAGTTCTATATCCAATCCTTTCATAAAATCAAATAAATTATCAAATTCCACTCCCTTATCATCTCCACCTATGATAAGATGAATTTTTTTATCTTTATAGAACTTAAGTGCAGCTATTACGGCACTTATATTTGTAGCCTTTGTGTCATTGACCCAGAGTCTGTTTTTTTTATCTTTGATTTCTTCAAGTTTGTTTGGTTCCATTATAAAACTATTTAAAAGTTCATAACTTAGAGTATCGAGTAAAATTTTTTCTATAGCCAAAGCCATAATGGCATCAAGCAAAAAAGGACTCTTAAAAGAAATTTTTTGAGTATCAATGTCGAAATTATGGGCTAAATCTTTCTCATCTTCATAGCTTATAATACGGGCTTTTGTAGGAGTTTTTGCGTAAATTTTAGGCAATATCGCCACATCGCATTCATTCATTCTTTTTAAAACACTAAGTTTATCTTCTACATAGTTTTCAAAACTTCCATGCCAAGAAAGATGGTCAGCACTTAGAGGTAAAAGTGCGTAAATTTCAGGTTTGGCTGTATGGGTATAGTGCAGGGTAAAAGATGAAGTTTCAAGCACCCAAAGCCTTGCATAAGGATTAAGCTCTGCTAAAGGAGTGCCGACATTTCCACCCATAATGGCACCTATGCTAGCTAGCAAATGCGTTGCCATTTGAGTAGTAGTGGTTTTGCCGTTGGTTCCGCTTATCCAAACGGATTTTGGCATAGCGTCATAAAAAAAGTCATATTCGCTTTGTAAATTTTTTGCTTCTTGAATGAGTTTATGTTGGGGTGGAAAACCCGGACTTGGAATTTCAAGCTGACTTAAATTTCTATCGAAATTTTTAGGGTTTAAAAGAGTATTGCCAAAGGCGTCTTTAGCTATCTTTGTAAAACAATCATCATAAATATCAAAAGGACCAAACTCTTTTGCTAAATTTTCAGCCATAGCACGCGTGGTTTTTCCATATCCAAAAAGTGAAATTTTCATCATCTTAACTTTATGGAGGCGAGTGCGAGTAAATTCGAAAGAAAGGCTATCATCCAAAAACGCACGATGATTTTATTTTCTACCCAGCCAACTTTCTCAAAATGATGATGAATGGGTGCCATTTTAAATACCCTTTTGTTAAAAATTTTAAAACTCCCCACTTGTAAAATCACTGAAATGGTTTCTAGCACAAAGACAAAGCCTATGAGTAAAAGTAGAATTTCATTTTTGCTGATAATCGCTAAAAAGCCTATAAATCCCCCAAGTGCAAGGCTTCCACTATCCCCCATAAAAACTTGTGCGGGGTAGCAGTTATACCATAAAAATCCCATTAAAGCACCAATTAAGGCAGCACAAATGATGACAACTTCGCCTAAGCCTTGAATTTTTGGCAAAAGTAAATATTCGCTGTAATTTAAATTCCCGCTTAAATATAAAAATATCCCCAAAGTAGATAAAGAAAAAATACTAGGAACCGTAGCCAAACCATCAAGCCCATCTGTTAAATTCACAGCATTGGAGCTAGAAATTAATACTAAAATCCAAAAAGCTATGGCAAAAATTGTCATATCAAAAAGGGGATGTTTATAAAAAGGCACAAAAAATTCAGTGCTAAGTTCTTTGCTAAGATACAAGGGCAAAACACAAACAAGCCCAGCGATAATTTGAGCTAAGAGTTTCATTCTCGGGCTAAGTCCTGAGTGGTTGTCTTTTTTTAGAATTTTGCCTAAGTCATCGACAAGTCCTATAAGACAAAAAAGTATCAAACAAAGCAAAGCACTTAGGGCAAAAACATTATCAAATTTGATACAAAACAAACTTGCAATGACCGCAGAACTGATAAAGATAAGTCCGCCCATAGTTGGAGTATGACACTTGCTTTGATGTGTTTGTGGGGCGTGTTCGTAAATGGGTTGATTAGCGTTTTTAGCCCTTGCCCAAGCGATGAATTTAGGCATTAAAAACAAAGACAAACATAAAGCGATGAAAAATGCAAAACCCGCACGCACACTGATATAAGTAAAAAAAGCGTAATTGCTTAAATCCGAAAGATAATACAAAACCTAGCCTTCTTTTTGGTTTTTAAAAGTTTAATTCTAGTAAAATCTAGCCAAAAAAATTCTTATAAAAGAGAGAAAAATGAAACAAAAATGCGTTTTAATTATCACAGATGGAATAGGTTATAATCAAGATAAAAAATTTAATGCCTTTGAAGCGGCTAAAAAGCCAAGCTATGAAAAACTTTTCAAAGAAGTGCCTTATTCTTTGCTTAAAACAAGTGGTTTAGCTGTGGGCTTACCGCAGGGGCAAATGGGAAATAGTGAAGTGGGGCATATGTGTATAGGAAGTGGGCGTATTATCTATCAAAATTTAGTCCGCATCAATAAAGCCATTGAAAATAAAGAGCTTGAAAAAAATCCTAATTTACAAAAATTTTTAGCAAAATGCAAAAGAGTGCATATTATAGGGCTTTATAGTGATGGTGGGGTGCATTCTATGGATACGCATTTTAAGGCTATGCTTAAAATTTGTGCGAAAAATGGCAATGAAGTTTTTGCTCACGCTATTAGCGATGGGCGTGATGTTAGTCCAAAAAGTGGCTTAAATTTCATAAAGGATTTAAAAGAAATTTGTGAAAATTTAGGCGTTCATTTTGCTACGCTTTGTGGGCGTTTTTATGCTATGGATAGGGATGAGCGTTGGGATAGGTTAAAAGAATATTATGAGTGTTTGCTGGGTAGGGCTAAAAAGGTGTCAAATTTTCTTGATTATATGCAAAAATGCTATGATGAAGGCATTACAGATGAGTTTATAAAAGCAGCTCAAAATGAAAATTATCAAGGCATAGAAGAAGAAGATGGTTTTATTTTTATCAATTTTAGAAATGATAGAATGAAACAGCTTATCAAAGTGCTAAATTCTAAGGATTTTAAAGAATTTAAACGCGAGAAAGTGTTTGAAAATTTGCTTAGTATGAGCGTGTATGATGATAAATTCCAATTTCCTGTGCTTTTTGAAAAAGAAGAGATAAAAAACACGCTTTCACAAGTGATTTCTAGGGCAGGGCTTACTCAGCTTCATACCGCAGAAACAGAAAAATATGCCCATGTAACCTTCTTTTTTAATGGTGGAAAAGAAGAGCTTTTAGAGAATGAAACAAGGGTTTTAATTCCAAGTCCTAAGGTAAAAACCTATGATGAAAAACCTGCTATGAGTGCTTTTGAAGTATGCGATGCGGTAAAAAAAGGTATGGAAAAGGGCGAAGATTTCATAGTGGTAAATTTCGCAAATGGCGATATGGTCGGTCATACAGGTGATTTTAATGCGGCTATAAAAGCAGTAGAAGCGGTGGATACTTGCTTAGGCGAACTTATAGAATATGCAAGAAAATACGCTTATGCCTTTATCATCACAAGCGACCACGGAAATTGCGAAGCTATGCAAGATGAAAAGGGAAATTTGCTTACCAATCACACTACTTTTGATGTTTTTGTTTTTGTCGAAGCTAAGGGGGTTTTGAAAATTAAAGAAAATATGGGACTTAGCAATATAGCTGCTAGTGTGCTTAAAATTTTAGATTTAGAAATTCCAAAAGAAATGAATGAGGCTTTGTTTTAGTTTGTTTGCCTTTTTTGTAAGAAATTTTGTTAAGATTGTTGTTTTTAAAATTAAATTTATGAAGGATAGAAGATGAAATTTAGCGGAAAAAATGTCTTGATTACGGGTGCGAGTAAGGGTATAGGAGCGTCTATTGCGAAGACTTTAGCGGGTTTTGGGCTTAAGGTTTGGATAAATTATCGCTCAAAGCCTGAACTTGCGGATGCTTTGAAAGATGAAATTGTCGCTAAGGGCGGTAGCGGGGCTGTGATAAAATTTGATGCAAGTAAAGAAGATGAGTTTGAAAAGGGTATAAAAACCATAGTTGATAGCGATGGAGAATTAAGCTATCTTGTTAATAACGCAGGTGTAACCAACGATAAACTAGCCTTAAGAATGAAATTAGAAGATTTTAGCTCTGTTGTGGATACAAATTTAAATTCAGCCTTTTTAGGTTGCAAAGAAGCTTTGAAAATTATGAGTAAAAAACGCTTTGGTGCCGTTGTAAATATCGCTTCCATTGTTGGAGAAATGGGAAATTTAGGACAGGTGAATTATTCTGCGAGCAAGGGGGGTATGATAGCTATGACTAAGTCTTTTGCTAAAGAAGGTGCAAGTAGGAATTTGCGTTTTAACTGCGTTACACCCGGCTTCATAAAAAGCGATATGACAGAAGTTTTAAGCGATGAAATCAAACAAGCTTATCAAGACAGCATTCCCTTAAAGCGTTTAGCAGAACCTGAGGAAGTGGCTTATTGTGTGGCGTTTTTGCTGAGTGATTATGCTTCTTATGTAACAGGAGATGTGCTTAAGATTAATGGTGGCTTGTATATGTAAGGAGAAATTATGGATTTAAAAGAAATAGCACAATTTTTAGACGAGAATGCACCCGCATTCTTAGCCACTTTAGGAACTTGTGGAAATCCTAGAGTGCGTCCTATGCAAAGTCCTTTGCTTGTGGGGGAAAGAATTTATTTTTGCACCGCAAATACCAAAGGACTTTTTAAACATATAAAAAATCACAAAGGGATAGAATTTTGCTCTTGTGCTAAGGATGGCACCTTTTTAAGGCTTAGAGCCAATGCTATTTTCGAACCTAATTTAGAAGTTAAAAAAATGATGTTTGAGAAATACCCTTATCTTAAACAGCTCTATGAAAGCCCTGAAAATTCTCAATTTGAAGTTTTTTATCTTGGTAATTTAAGCGCTAGAATGCAGTTTATGAATGGAGAATTTAAGCTTTTTAAGGCTTAAATTTAATTTTATTAATTATATGTTAATTAAGATTAATATTATCTTAATTAACATTAACTTTTTATTTATTTTTTGTAGTATAATTATTCCACTTGATTTGCAAGGAATGGATTATGTTATATTGCAAAAATGTTTTAATATTTATTTTATCATATTTGCTTATTCTTCAGTTATTTATTTTAAATTTTTTACAAGCATTTATTATCTTCATAAATTATAAATTTTTATTCTATTTTTTAAAATATTTTTTTAACATAAGGTATTTTGTATTGAAGAAAGGAGAAAATTTTGGATTTTTGGCATGTGGTTATGTAAGATTGACTTACGTTAAAAATTATTGTTAATTTTTTAAATAAGGAGAAATGATATGGGTGAATTTTCTAGAAGAGATTTTATAAAAACAGCCTGTATTAGCGTAGGAGCTTTAGCTGCGAGTTCAAGTGGGGTTTATGCTTTAGATGGCTCATCTAAGTTAGATAAAAGCACAAATTTACCCTCTTGCGATGTTTTGGTAATTGGTTCAGGTGGAGCGGGTTTGCGTGCTGCGGCTGCGGTAAGAAAAGAAAATCCACAATTAAGTGTTGTAGTAGCGACAAAGATGATGCCATCGCGTAATGCAACTTGTATGGCAGAGGGTGGGATTAATGGAGTCACTGATTTTTCTAATGGAGATTCCTATAAATTACATGCTTATGATACGATTAAGGGCGGAGCTTACTTGGTAGATCAAGATGCGGCATTAAAATTTTGCGAATTAGCTGGAAAGGCTATTTTTAATATGGATTTTATAGGAACCTTGTTTTCAAGAAATGAGCAAGGTGGAGTAGCTCAACGTTTGATGGGAGGGGCATCTAAAAAACGCTGTAACTATTCTGCAGATAAAACAGGTCATATTTTAATGCATTCTTGTTTAGATGATGCTATTAGTAGTGGTGTGAAATTTTTAATGGACCATGAACTTTTGGATATAGGCGTTGTAGATGGAAAATGCGAGGGTGTTGTTTTAAGAGATATACAAAGCGGTGGAATTTATCCTGTGTTATGTAAAGCTTTAGTGATTGCTACAGGGGGATACACAAGGATATTTTATAATAGAACTTCAACTCCTTTTATTGCCACAGGAGATGGTGTAGCAGCTGCTCTTAGGGCGGGACTTGGTTTTGAAGATCCTGAGATGATACAATTTCATCCAACAGGAGTTGCAAATGGGGGAACCCTTATTACAGAGGCAGCACGTGGTGAAGGGGGCTATCTTTTAAATAATCGTGGTGAGCGTTTTATGAAAAATTACCACGAAAAAATGGAGCTTGCACCGCGAGATGTGGTTGCACGTGCCATAGAAACAGAAATTCGCGAAGGTAGGGGTTATGGCGAGGGACTTGGAGCTTATGTTTTATGTGATGTGCGTCATTTGGGGAAAGAAAAAATTTTAAAAGATTTACCAAAAATTCGTCATACTGCAATGCTTTTTGAAAATATCGATTTAGTGGATACTCCTGTGCCTATCCGTCCAACGGCACATTATTCTATGGGTGGAATTGAAGTGGCTAAATTTGAAGATATGAGTACTAAAATTGCTGGAATTTATGTAGGCGGAGAAGCTTCTTGTATCTCTATACATGGAGCCAATAGACTAGGGGGAAATTCTTTAGCTGATGCGGTTGTAACGGGACATTTAGCAGGTATTGGTGCGACAAATTATGCTAAAGATGCAAGTTTTGGCAAAGGGCTAAAAACTCATGAACTTGCTCAAAAATGGCAGGCTAAATTTAAAGAAATCACAAATAACGGCGGCAATGGTCAAGAAATGTATGAATTGCGAGAAGAGTTAGGAAGTCAAAATTGGGATAATATGGGAATTTTCAGAACTCAAGAAAAGCTTGATTTGTTGGTAAAAAATTTAGAAGATATACAAGCAAGATATGAAAAAATTCGTATCCCAAATCCTAACGAAGTGATGAATACGGCTTTTACAGATTATGTTGAACTTGGAAATTTGATTTTACTTTCCCGCTGTGCTTGTTTAGCGGCTAGAAATAGACTTGAAAGTCGTGGGGCACATACTAGAGAAGATTATCCAAAGCGAGACGATAAAAATTTCTTGAAACATAGTATCGTAAATTTAGAAAACGATGAATTAAAACTTAGCTATAAAGATGTTGTGGTAACTGAGTTTTCGCTTGATGGAAGGAGAGTGCAATGAAAATCATCATAGAACGTTTTAATGGCAAGGAAAAATACGAACAAAGTTATGATATTGATGATAAGGATATACAAGGAAAAACCTTACTCTCTCTTTTGCTTTTTATTAAAAAGACAAAAGATATTACTTTAAATTTTACCGCTTCTTGTCAATCTGCAATTTGTGGGGCTTGTGCAGTGCGTGTGAATGGACATTCTTATCTTGCTTGTGATACCAAAATGCAAGATTTATTAAAAGAATATGATAATCCTTCAAGCATACATATTTCTCCGCTTGGAAATTTTAGGGTAATTTCTGATTTAATTGTGGATTGGGAGCCTTCTATAGAAAATTTAAGAAAAATTCATCCTGCTATGGTAGCAAAAAATGAATTTTCAGCAGAAAAAGGTTGCAAACAAAGTCAAGAAGAATTTAATCGTATTAGCAAACAATGGGATTGTATTTTATGTGGTAGTTGTGCTTCAGAGTGTAATAAATTAGAAGCAGATAGCAGTGATTATATGCAACCTTTTGTTTTTACCCATGCTTGGCGTGCGGCAGCAGATTCTCGTGGCAAGGAACCTATGTTGCATGTAAAACCTAGTGTAATGAATGGACTTTGGCTTTGTGTTCATTGTCAAGAATGTTCTGATCGTTGTCCAAAGGGTATAAGTTCAGTAAGCGATATAGCAAATTTAAGAGTGATGGCGATTAAAAAAGGCTTAAACGAAGGCTTAGGACCTGATCATGCCGAAGCTTTTTATAAAGATTTAGTTGAGGGTTCAGGACGCTTGAATGAAATTTATCTTGCTTTGCGTTCTGAAGGCGTTGTAGGTTCTATGGGCAAAACAGATATAGCTTTTAAACTTATGCGTGCAGGAAAAATGAATCCTATGCATGTTTTTGGCGAAGATGAAATAGAAGGACATGAAGATTTGGTTAAAATGATAAAGGCAGCACAAGAAGCTGCTGTTAAGGAGTAAAATATGCAAAAAGAATACGCTTTTTTTCCGGGTTGTGTTTTATCTCAAGCTGCAAAAGAATCTAAAATTTCTTTAGAAGCTATTGCACCTATTTTGGATTGGAAGTTAAATGAAATTAAGGGTTGGAGTTGTTGTGGAGCTTCTCAAGCACAGTGCGTTGATCCTATAGCGACTTTGATAGCTAATGCAAGAAATATTGCTTTAGCAGAAGAGATGAAAATGCCAATGCTTACAACTTGTAGCACCTGTATGCTAACTTTAACTAAAGCAAAAAATACTCTTGATAAGGGTGCTAAAGAACGCATTAATACTTTTTTGGCACAAGGTGGAATGAAATATCAAGGCTCAACCCCGATTACAAGTCTTTTATGGGAACTTTATGAGGATTTGGATAACTTAAAAAGCAAGATAAAAAAGCCACTTTCAAATTTAAAAGTTGCTTTATTTTATGGTTGCCATAGTCTAAGACCTGAAAATGCCTTTGACAAAAAAGAAAGCTCGACAAATCCAAAAAGTTTCGAAAGCGTAGTGGAAGTTTTGGGGGCTCAAATAGTTCCCTTTGAAAAACGCCTTGATTGTTGTGGTTTTCATGCTTCTTATCCTGCAGAAAAATCTGTAAAAAAAATGTCTAGTCAAATTGTTAATAATGCAAGTGAAAACCAAGCTGACTGCATTGTAACGCCTTGTCCGCTTTGTCAAATGCAGCTTGATATTTATCAAGAAAGATTTCAAGATTATACTAATTCTAAGGCAAGATTACCTATTATTCATTTGTCGCAATTAGTAGGACTTGCTTTAGGGCTTTCTAAAGAAATGATTGGTTTGGATTATAATATTATTGATGCAAGTAAAATTGCATAAAAACATGGGCAAAAAGCCCATGTTTAAAGATTTAATTCCATTTTCAAAGAATGCTCCCAAAAAGCCACTTCTAAGCGTGTTACGGTATGAAAAATTTCACTGAGTTTTTGGAATTTTTGTGCATTAACACTTGAAGTATAAGAATCAACAAAATCTTCAAATTCTTTAGCTTCATTTTGAAAATTTTCACTTCCATAGGTTAAAATCCATTCCTTATAAGGATGGTTTTTTAAATCTTGTTCTTTTAAACGACTTGAAATTTCCATACCTATTTTTGCATAGCCTATGGCACAAGCACTGAGTGCTACTAGCATATCTAAAAAATCCCCCTTTTCTCCCACGCTTAACATATAACGCGAATAAGCTATATTGATTAAGCTTTCATCTTTGACACTCAGTTTATCCGCTTCAATTCCAAGAGCTAAAATTTCACGGTGAAGCTCCATTTCTCCTTCAACTATATAATTTTGAAATTTCATAGCAAAACGAAGTTCTTTTGCGGTATTTGAGTTAAGTGCCAATCTTGCATAGCATTTTGCGTAATTAAGCAAATAAATATAATCTTGTTTGAGATAAAAAAGAAAATTTTCTTTTTTTAGGCTTTTATCTTCTAATTTTTTAACAAAATCATGGTGTAAATACTCATCCCAAATTTTTTGATTGTCTTTAATTAAATCAGCAAAAAGCATTCTTTTTCCTTTGTTTTTTGATGTTTTATTTTCAAGTATAATCAAAAACTATAAATATTTTAAGTTTTTTATAGTAAAATACGCTTTATTTTAATTTTTTTAAGGAGAACAAATGGCAACATTTGATGATGTAAAAGCAGTAGTAGTGGAGCAATTAAGCATAGATGCAGATGCAGTTAAAATGGAGTCAAAGATTATTGAAGATTTGGGTGCAGATTCTTTAGATGTGGTAGAGCTTATTATGGCTTTAGAAGAAAAATTTGAAGTAGAAATTCCTGATAGTGATGCTGAAAAACTAATTAAAATCGAAGATGTTGTAAATTATATTGATAATCTAAAAAAATAATTTTTTTCTTGCAAGGAGCTTATTCTTGAAAAGAGTTGTAGTTACAGGTATGGGTATGATTAATGCCCTTGGTTTAGATAAAGAAAGTTCATTTAAAGCGATTTGCAATGGAGAAAGTGGAGTGAGTAAAATCACTCTTTTTGATACCACAGATTTTCCTGTTCAAATTGCAGCTGAAGTTAAGAATTTTGACCCCTTAGAACTTGTTGATGGCAAGGAAGTTAAGAAAATTGATCGTTTTATACAACTTGGAATCAAAGCAGCAAGAGAAGCAATGCAGGATGCTAAATTTAGTGAAGAGTTGGATAAAGAGGAATTTGGCATTGTTTCGGCTGCGGGTATTGGAGGCTTACCTAATATAGAAAAAAATTCCCTTATTTGTTCCCAGCGAGGTCCGCGTAAAATTTCCCCATTTTTCATACCTTCGGCACTTGTAAATATGCTAGGGGGATTGGTTTCCATAGAACACGGACTTAAGGGTCCAAATATTTCTTGCGTTACAGCTTGTGCAGCAGGCACTCACGCCGTAGGAGAAGCTTATAAAAGTATAGTTTTAGGAAGTGCGAAAAAAATGCTAGTTATAGGCGCAGAAGCTGCGATTTGCCCTGTGGGAATTGGTGGCTTTGCTTCAATGAAAGCTTTATCAACAAGAAATGACGCCCCTGCATATGCTTCAAGACCTTTTGATAAAGAAAGAGATGGTTTTGTTATGGGCGAAGGTGCAGGTGCTTTGGTTTTTGAAGAATATGAAGAAGCTAAAAAACGAGGTGCTACAATTTATGCTGAGTTAATTGGCTTTGGAGAAAGTGCGGATGCAAATCATATCACTTCACCTACCTTAGATGGACCCTTAAGGGCTATGAAAAAAGCCTTAGAAATGGGTGGAAATCCAAAGGTAGATTATATCAACGCACACGGAACTTCAACTCCTGTAAATGATAGAAATGAAAGTGCGGCTATTAAGAAGCTTTTTGGTGCTAATGTTCCGCCTGTAAGTTCTACAAAAGGACAAATCGGTCATTGCTTGGGGGCTGCGGGTGCGATTGAAGCGGTTATTAGCATTATGGCTTTAAGAGCTGGTGTGATTCCACCTACAATCAATCAATTTGTCAAAGATGAAGAGTGCGACCTTGATTATGTTCCAAATACACCAAGAAAAGCAGATTTGAAAGTGGTTATGAGCAATTCTTTTGGTTTTGGTGGAACAAATGGTTGCGTGGTGTTTAAAAAAGTAGATTAATATGGCTTCGTATTTAGATTTTGAAAAAAATATTCAACAAATTGATGAAGATATTATCAATGCTCAAATTAAAGGTGATAGCGAAGCTGTTGCCATTTTGAAAAAAAATCTTGAAAAGGAAATTTCTAAAACCTACAAAAATTTGAGTGATTTCCAGCGTTTGCAATTAGCCCGTCATCCTGACCGCCCCTATGCGCTTGATTATATTGAACTTATTTTAAATAATGCCTATGAAATACATGGGGACCGTGCTTTTAGAGATGACCCTGCCATTGTTTGTTTTATGGGTTATTTAGGAGAAAGAAAAATAATCGTCATTGGCGAACAAAAGGGTCGTGGCACAAAAGATAAAATTTTAAGAAATTTTGGTATGCCTCATCCTGAAGGCTACCGCAAAGCCCTAAGAGTGGCAAGACTTGCTGAGAAATTTCAAATTCCTATTTTGTTTTTGATAGATACTCCGGGTGCTTATCCGGGTATCGGTGCTGAAGAACGCGGACAAAGTGAGGCGATTGCAAGAAATTTATATGAGTTAAGCGATTTAAAAACTCCGACCATAGCCATAGTTATTGGCGAAGGTGGAAGTGGTGGAGCCTTAGCCATAGGTGTAGCCGATAAATTGGCTATGATGAAAAATTCTGTTTTTTCAGTCATTTCTCCTGAAGGTTGTGCGGCAATACTTTGGAATGACCCTGCAAAAAGTGAAGCCGCAACCAAGGCTATGAAAGTAACAGCCGATGATTTAAAGGCTCAAGGTTTGATTGATGATGTGATAGAAGAGCCTATAAACGGTGCACATCGCAATAAAGAAGCCGCTGCGGTGGCTATCGCTGATTATGTTAAAAAGTCTTTAAATGAACTTGATAATATTGATTTTAGAGAGCTTTCTGCTAATCGTATGCAAAAAATTTTGAAACTTGGAGCCTACGAAGAAAATTAGTCTTCATAAATCAAATCTCAAATCCTAGTTCGCCTTTGCTTATTTTGCGATGATAAAGTTAGCTTATCACGCTTTTACTGCGTAAAACTTTACATTTTTCTCAATTTTTATTCAGCAATATTGATATTTCTTAGCATTTATGATATTTTATTTTGTAGATTAAATAGCTATAAAATGATATTTGATAAATATTTATTCTTTGTTAAATTCGTTTTTTTTTTTTTTATTATAATTATTATCAAAATTAAGTTAGCTTCAAGAAAATTTTCCCTATTATTCACGAATTGATTTTAAATATCAAAATATTGACTTAAAGGAGATAAAATTGAAGGATTTTCATAAAACAAGATTAAAAGGCAGTTTAATATGTTTTTTAATGCTTTCAAATGTTTTATTTGCAGAAGAAAAATACCAGCTTGATGAAGTGGTAGTAAGTGCGAGTGGTTTTGAGCAAGATTTAGTGGATGCTCCTGCTAGTATTTCTGTTATTACTAAAGAGAATTTAGAGAAAAAGCCTTTTAAGGATATAGGTGAAGCCATTGCTGATATTCCCGGTGTGGATGTAACGATGAATAAAACAGGCACTTACGATTTTAGTATTCGCGGTTTTGGTAGCACTTATACTTTGGTTTTGATTGATGGAAAGCGTCAAAGTGTTGCCAATGGTTTTTATGATAATGGCTTTGGGGGAAGTGAATCAGGCTACTTGCCGCCCGTATCGATGATAGAACGCATAGAAGTGATACGCGGTCCTGCATCGACTCTTTATGGTAGCGATGCTGTGGGAGGCGTTATCAACATCATCACCAAGAAAAACCCCGATAAAACGCAAGCAAGTATCGAGTTTAACACACTTTTGCAACAACATTCTAGTCGCTACGGAAATGCCAGCGGTTTTAATGCCTATGTTGCCACTCCTTTGATTGAAGATAGGGTTTCTATTTCAGCTAGACTTAAGTATTATGATAAGCAAAGCACGGATTTAAAATGGCCTACTCCAGTTTGGCGTCAAAGCAATGGAAATACAAGCCAACAGCCCGATAACTATCAAATCGCAAGTCATAGTGCTGGAGCTTTTACAAGTTTAGGTTTTGGTTCAAGACTGAATTTCACTGTGGATGATAAAAACAATGTTTATTTTGATATAGAACGGTATATCAATGAAATCGCTGTAAATTCCACAAGTGGAAGGGCTATAAAGAGCGAAAGGCAGTTGTTTAAAGACAATATAGTTTTAAATCACGATGGTAATTATGGCTTTGGTAGCACCAATTCTTATTTGCAATACGGAAGCACTAGGGATAAGGATTTACATAGCCAAATTTGGGTGGGAGAAAGCAAGGCTGTTGTGCCTTGGAATTTGGATAAATACGGCAATTTAATCGGCTCTTTCGGGCTAAGGGTGGATTATGAGACGCTTAAAAATGACCAAACAAGTGCTGGAAGCGAGATTAGAGGTAAAAATTTAGATCAAACCACAGCCGCACTTTATGGCGAAGGGGAGTATTTTATCACTGATGATTTGATTTTTACTACAGGTTTGCGTTATATTTATAGCGATTTATTTCATAGCGAATTTACTCCTAGGGTTTATCTTGTCTATCATTTTAATGATAGTGTCGCTCTTAAAAGTGGGATAGCAAGAGGCTATAAAACTCCAGCTGTCAAGCAGCTTACCGATGGCTATTATAATTACGGCAATGGAAGTGCTTCTTTTGGTAATCCTGATTTAAAGCCCGAAGAGAGCATTAATTATGAGCTGGGTGTGGATTTTAGAGTTTATGATTTTGCACATTATGCTATTACGGGTTTTATTACAGACTTTGAAAATCAAATCAGTTCTGAAGACTTAACGGGAATGCAAAGTGGTATTGATTGCAATAACGATACTTGCACAAGGCCTATTAATCTTGGAAAAACACAAACTAAGGGGATAGAATTTGCCTTTGATACCAAAGCCTATAAGGGTTTTAGTGTAAATTCTAGCTATACCTTTATGGATAATCGTTATAAAGACGGGCAGAAAAATTGGTTTGGTGGCGATAGAATTGAAAATTTACCGCGTCATATTGCAATGCTAAAATTAAATTACGAAAAAGGTAAATTTAGCTCTTATGTAAAAACTAGGGCAAGGCTTGATACCATAGCTAGGGCTAAGGGTGGTGGAAATGGGAGTTTGCCTTGGCAAAAATATAAACCCTTTTATATAGTGGATTTAGGGCTTAACTATAAGATAGATAAGCAATCAAGCCTTAGTTTTGTAGTGCAAAATCTCTTTGATAAAAATTTCTTTGACCCAAAGGTTACAAGATGGGTGGATTCAAATCCAGCAGGGTATGCTAATCGTTATCAAGACTATACAGAAGGACGAAGCTTTTGGCTTAGTTATAAGCACGATTTTTAAGTCCCAGTTCATAAGTTTTAGCTAGAATTTGCTATCTTATAAAGGAGCAAAAATGGCATTTAAGAATTTAAAAGAGCTTGAATTTAGAGAATCTGCTTATATAAAACCTAAAAGATTTAGCTATGAAAGTGGGGGCAAAATTTGCACTTGGGATTTTATCGAAGCAAAAGACAGCGTCTCAGTGCTTTTATATCACAAGCAATTAGAGAGTTTTATCTTGGTGCGTCAGTTTCGTATCCCACTTTGGTATCATCAAAGACGCGATATAAATTACAAAAAAGATGAAAATATGGGCTATACTCTAGAGCTTTGTTCGGGTCTTGTGGATAAAGATTTATCCTTAGAAGAAATTGCCAAAGAAGAATGCGTGGAAGAGTTGGGATTTTTACCTAAAATCTTAGAAAAAATAGGGGATTTTTATACAGGTTTTGGCTCAGGTGTTAGCAAACAAAGTTTTTATTTTGCAGAGGTTGAAGAAGAAGATAGAGTTTCTGGGGGCGGCGGTGTAGATGGTGAGCAAATCGAAGCCGTTTTTATTAGGGTAAGCGAATTTGAGAAAAAAACTAAAGATGAGATGAGAACTCCTTTGCTTGATTATGCTTATTTGTGGTTTTTAAGAGAAAAATGGAGCAAATAAAAATTATCTTTTCAGATTAAAGCTTTAGAGCCTTAATCTGAATTTTTATGATTAGACTCATCAAGCATTTCTTTAAACACATTGAAAAGGTCTAGTGAAGCGTTTTCGGCAACTTCACATTTATTGATAATGCTATGTTGGGTAATATCTTTGCTGATATCTTCTGCATTTGCTATTGTTATAGCTATATTCATATTTTCATGGACTTTTTCGTGTGGTTCGTTGATTTTTAGGAAACTTCTACTAGTGCCAAATCTTTCTTTTCCTGTGCTAGCAAGCCATTTTCCCAAACGGCAGCTGGTATGGTCGGCAAGTTGTTTGCCTGATTTTGCAAAAATTTCTTTGTAGCCGTTGAGTTTAAAAGCGATGTGGTCTAGCTTTGCTAAGGATACAAAGGCTTCGCTTGCTATGCCTACTGCATTGGAATTTGTAGAATGTGCTTCGCCGACTAAATGGGTAAATTTCTCAGAAAAACTCATAATGTGAGCATTAGAATCTATAGAAATTTTTTCTACTTGCTCACTTTGAGTATACATTTCATTAGCATTTTGCTTAAGAAGATTGATATTCATCTCCACTTCAGTGGTAGCTTTTTGCGTTTTCTCCGCTAGTTTCCTAACTTCATCTGCAACAACAGCAAAACCACGTCCGTGCTCTCCTGCTCTAGCGGCTTCAATGGCAGCATTAAGAGCTAGAAGATTAGTCTGGTCAGATACATCTTTGATGAGATTGATGACATTGGTGATTTCATCTACGCTTCTGTGCAGAGTTCCTGCAACATCTCTTGTTTTATTCGCGGATTCTGTAATGTTTCCTAGAGAAGCATTGATGGAATTGGCAATATGATTAAGTTCGTCCATTTCTGCAAGAGAAGTTTTGGAGTAATTAGAGATGATTTCCGCCTTATTGACATTTTCTAGCATATCTCCTTGAACGATGGTAATATTTTTCAAAACCCCTGTCAGTAAAACATTTAAAAGGTCAGTTTTAAGTTTAGATTCTAAAGCTGCTTGTTCTAGTGATGAAATTTTATTTTTTAATTCCAAATTTTCTGAGCGGAATTTTTCAATTTGACGTGTAAGACTTTGGTTTTCTTCTTCAAGTCTTTGAAGATCAGAATGGTTTATTTTATTTCCAAACATTGTATCGCCTTATTTTTTGTAATTTGCTAGATATTGATTGAGTTCGTCTTTTACGCGGAGTTTTTCTTTTTTTAGATTAGAAATTTCCATACCGCTTAGCATACTCCTGCCTTCTTCTGCATCTTTAATTCTATCGTCTAGTTCATTGTGTTGCTCAAATAACTTATCAAAATGTGCATCTTTGCCTTTAAGTTCAGACATCAACTCTCTGTATTCATGTAGCATTAACTCTCCTTTAGCATTTTAGAAATTTAAAATTTATTAAACAAGGGTATTTTACACTATTAAAGGGCATTTTTGGCTTAAAAAATAATAAAAATTCCCAATAATTTTTAAATATATCTTTAAGATTTATGGGTGTTAAATTTGAGATTAATTGAGATTAAAAAGTATTTCAATTTCGAGGAATAAATCCTCAAAATCATTTAGCATTTTGTTTTTTAAGAGTTCTTAAAGTAGAAGCGGCAATTCTCATTTTTCTTGTAGTGCCATCTTCTAAAGTGATGCGAACTGTTCTAAGATTAGGTAAAAAGCGTCTTTTTGTTTTATTGTTAGCGTGGCTGACATTATTACCCACCATCGGTCCTTTGCCTGTGATTTGACATACTCTTGCCATTTTTTATCCTTATGAAAATTTTAAAGGGAGATTCTATCAAATTTAAGCTTAAAATATTCCATAATTTATAGTTTTTTTAATCTATAAGTGGGTAGAATATTTTCTTTAATTTTTCCTTTAAGGTTAGTTTGATGTATATAGCGCCCAGTTTATTAGCTGCAAATTTTTTAAGATTAGAAGAAGAAATTAGAGCTGTTGAAGATGCGGGGGCTGATTTATTGCATATTGATGTGATGGATGGGCATTTTGTGCCGAATTTAAGCTTTGGACCCTGTGTGATAGAAAAAATTTCAAGCATTAGTAAATTGCCTTTAGATGTGCATTTGATGGTTGAAAATGTGAGTAATTTCGTGGATTTATTTATCCCTTTAAAGCCTAAGTTTATTTCTTTTCATATAGAAGCAGATGCCCATCCTATAAGGCTTTGTGAGTATATTAGAAGTCATAATATCCATCCTGCTATTGTTTTAAATCCTCACACCTCTCTTAGTGCGCTTAAGCATTTGATGGAATTTGTAGATATGGTGCTTTTAATGAGTGTAAATCCGGGCTTTGGAGGACAAAAGTTTTTGCCCTTAGTCTATGAAAAAATCAAAGAATTACGCCAAATGATTGATGAAAAAAACGCTAAAATTTTTATAGAGGTCGATGGCGGGGTTAATGGTCTCAATGCAAGTGATTTAGAGCTAGCAGGAGCTGATATTTTGGTAGCAGGCAGTTATATTTTTTCTTCAAACGACTATAAGAGTGCGATTTCATCTTTAAAGCTTGAATTTTGAGTTTGCAGCAAATTGATAAAATTATTTCAGTTTTAAATAAGCAAAGTAAGCCTTATGAATGGGTGATTAGAGAATTTTCTAAGCTTGAAGAATTAAGAAATTTTGACTTAGATTTAGAGACTTTTGAGCTTTTGGGTTTGGGCTTAACTTTAAATAAAGACAATATTTTTACCCTTAACACACGCACCAAAAAAATCAAAGAAGAGATTTTTTGCATAGTCGATATTGAAAGCACGGGCGGAATTAATAGTGGCGAAATTTTAGAAATAGGGGCGGTAAAAATTCAAAATTCCAAAGAACTAGGGCGTTTTCAAAGCTTTATTAAGGTAAAAGAAATTCCACAAAACATCACAGAGCTTACGGGAATTACTTGTGAAATGGTTAAAAACGCCCCTAGCTTAAAAAAGGTTTTAAATGATTTTAGACTTTTTTTAAAAGATAGTATTTTTATAGCCCATAATGTGCGTTTTGATTATAGCTTTATTTCAAAGGCTTTAAGCGATTGTGGCTTTGGAATTTTGCTTAACCGCCGTATTTGCACTATAGAATTTGCACAATGTTGCATAGAAAGCCCAAGATATAAACTTGATGTTTTAAAAGAATTTTTAGGTATAGAAAATACGCACCATAGGGCATTAGATGATGCTTTAGCAGCAGCTGAAATTTTTAAATACTGCCTTGGCAAACTTCCCTTTCACATCAAAACCACAGAAGAGCTAATCCACTTTACCAAAACCTCGCGTGCAAAAATAAAGCATTAAGGATAAAAATTTTATAATATTTTTCATAAATGACGGGAGCTTGTGGAACAGGCTGAGAGTAAGCTAAAAGCTTAGACCGAACCAGAACTAGATAATGCTAGCGTTGGGAAGATTTACTTTTTCTACTTTGCCCTTCATTTATCCAAATTTTTTTAAAGGATAAAAATGAAAACTCAAATGAATTACGCCAAAGAAGGCGTTTTTACCCCGCAAATGCAAGTTGTAGCCCAAAAAGAGCAAGTTAGTGAGGATTTTCTACTTGAAAATATTGCTTGTGGAAAGATTATCATTCCTGCTAATATCAATCACACAGCCCTTGAGCCAAACGGCATAGGACTGGGACTTCGCACTAAGGTTAATGTGAATTTAGGCGTTTCTAATGATTGTGTCGATTATACTGAAGAAATGCAAAAGGTAGATTTGGCACATAAATTTGGCATTGAAGCCATTATGGATTTAAGCAATTATGGCAAAACCAGTCGCTTTAGAGATGAGCTTATAGCAAAATCAAAGGCTATGATAGGCACGGTTCCAGTTTATGATGCGGTGGGCTTTTTAGAAAAGGATTTAAAGCAAATCAGTGCTAAGGATTTTTTAGATGTGGTTTATCATCACGCTAAAAGTGGGGTGGATTTTATGACCATACATGCAGGGATAAATTCCCGTGCGGCTAGGGTTTTTAAACAGACTAAACGCATTACAAACATAGTCTCAAGGGGTGGTTCGGTGCTTTTTGCATGGATGGCGATGAAGGAGGCTGAGAATCCTTTTTATGAGTATTATGATGATTTGCTTGAAATTTGTCTTAAATACGATGTAACCCTTTCTTTAGGTGATGCTTTGCGTCCGGGCTGCACCCACGATGCTAGTGATGCGGCACAAATTGCTGAGCTAATCGAGCTTTCTTTACTCACTCAAAGGGCGTGGGATGTAGGCGTGCAAGTGATGATAGAGGGTCCGGGTCATATGGCTATTAATGAGATTGAAGCCAATATGCAAATAGAAAAACGCATTTGCAAAGGAGCGCCTTTTTATGTGTTAGGTCCTTTGGTAACGGATATAGGAGCGGGGTATGACCATATTAGCGGGGCTATTGGTGGGGCTGTGGCTGCTGCTGCGGGGGCTGATATTTTGTGTTATGTAACCCCGGCCGAGCATTTGAGACTGCCGAATTTGCAAGATGTTAGAGATGGTATAGTAGCGACTAAAATCGCCGCTCACGCAGGAGATATTGCTAAATTGCCAAAAGAAAGAGCAAGGGATGATGCGATGAGTAAGGCTAGACAGGATATTGACTGGGAGAGTATGTTTAAACTGGCAATTGACGGGGAAAAGGCGAAAAAGATGTTTAACGAACGCCGTCCTGAAGACTTAAATTCCTGCTCTATGTGTGGAAAAATGTGTGCGATGAATACTATGAATCAAATTTTAAAAGGAGAGGAAGTAAAACTCATGAAAGACTAAGCCCTTTGGGCTTAGACCTAAGTATTGAGAGTACCCTAGTTTATCTTATCCACTCATACCTTATAAATTTGAACCAAAAGAATATAAAATAAATTTTAATTTATACCAATTTAAAACTAGAAGCGAAAAAGGAAATATCAATGATAAATAGCTTAAATTCTAATCATTTTAATTTAAACCTTCAAAATAAAAATTTAAACCATAAAGAAAGTAATTTATCAAAACCTAGTTCTAAAAATTTTATAAAAGAATTATCCCAAGAGAGCTTAATAAATTCATCAAACAAGCTTTTAAATTCACTCAATGATAAAACTGGGGCAGTAGATAAAATCTTAGGCTACTCAGTAGATAAAGATGGCTTTTTCACAAGTGATTTTAATGAAGCAGTGGGCTTGCCAAAGGATTATAAGATTAGTGCAACACAAATGCAAGAATTTATCAAAAATCTTTCGCAAAATAAGAATTTTGATACTATTAATTCTATCAAAACACTAGCAAATGCCTATGAAATATTTTCTAATTTAATGCAATTGTCTAAAAATGAACTTCCTTTAGGTTTTGAAATGGATAAAAATAGTTTTGTAATTTCAAAAATTTACAGTAACGAACAAGATTTAGAAAATAACTTCTTAAGCGAAAGAAATTCTTACAAAGCAAACAAAATAATCATCAGTTTAAAAGACTTGAAATTAGAAGATAAAACTTTTATGAATTTCGCAAATACAATATTTAATCAATTCGGTGGTGGTTTTGTCATTGATGGAGAAAGCAATATAGGCGGTAAGTTAATGGGATTGATAAAAATATGGATAAGAACCAAATTCAAGCCTTAAACGACTTCATAAGCAATAATTCTTTTATCGTCAATGGTTCAATGGAAAAACTTATGCAAGCACTTGATTTATTTAGTAGTAATTTGGATATAGAAGAATTTAAACAAAAATGGTTAGATTTAAGCACAAATTTAAGCTCAAGTGATAAAAGCTTAGAGCAAATTGCAAAAGAAAATCTTAAAGTTAAAGAAAATAAAAAACCCTTTAAAGCCATTCAAGGCGAAAGCAAAAATAAAGAAACTTATAAAGATAGCAATATAAGCAGCGAATTCCTAAAAAAGCTTTTAGAAAATAGCTTTAATAAAGCTAAAGAATTAGAACTTCTTTTGGGTATAAAAATAAGTGATGAAGACACAGAAAACTTTAATAACTTCTTTTTAAAAAAGAATTTACAAAATAAAAGCGTGGATATAAGAGTGTGAGAATTTTTGTTTTATTTGTCATTACAAGACTTGAAAAAATTATCATTGCGAGAAGCTGTCAAGCTTCGTGGCAATCCATTGGCCTTTGCGTCTGCTCTTAAAATTAAAGGGATTGCTTCAACTCTAACGAGTTTCGCAATGACAAACACAGAGTTTGCCACAAAGCCCTTGACTTCTCGCAATGACGGACTTAGCTTAAGACTACTCTCGCAATGACAAAAAAAGGTAGTTTTGTCAAGCTATTTTTAAATTCCATAAATTTTAAGAGTAAGGCTGATTTGAATGTCCTTATTTCCTGCTTTGAGCTTGAGCGGATAAGCGAGTTTGATGAGATTATCGTAGTTTTTTAAAGCATCGATAAAATCATAAAATCGTCTAGGGTTATTCATTGTCGCTTGAATAAGAACTTGGTTTTTTAGATATTTTTCTTGTTTTTCGGGTTTGATTTCTTTGATTTTAACATTTTGAAAATATTTTTGTAAAAAAAACTCCAAATTTTTTGTATTAAAACCCTGCTCAAATTGCTCTAAGCTTTTGTTGTTTTCACTTCTTAGAGTTGATATTTTATCTTCGCTTAAGTTGAATTTAGCCTGAGTGCTTTTTAATACAGCTAGTTGAGAATTTTCTCTAAGATTGGCTTGTTTGTAATTTTTTAATGTTGGCAAAAGCAAAAATAAAATCAAAGCCGTGCAAACACTGATAAAACTTAAAGCACAAATGAGAAGCTTTAGTAAGTCGGTTTCTTCAAGGCTTTTATCTTTCATCTATAACCCCCGGAATTTGCTTACTTATACTCACAAAACGATACCAACCATTATTAAGACGGTAATAACTTGTGTTGCTCTCATCAAAAATGCTTTTTAAAGGAGTTTCCAAAAGCAAGGCAAACATTTCTCTTGTAGGCGTAACCCCAATGAGCTTTAAAGAATAATCTTCTTGCTCTAAGCTTTCAAGGGTGATGCTATCTGTTTTTACAATGATGTCAAATAAATTTTTTAAACTTTCTTTGATGATTTGATTTTGGGTGTTGAAATTTTTGGCTATTTGGCTTTGGTCAAATAAAATTTCATAAAGTTTATCATTTTCTCCCGTTTGATTTTGTAGTGTTATGATTTCTTGTTTTTCGTTGTCAATAGAGCTATTAATCAAGGCTATTTTTATAGCATAGACAAAATATATGAGTAAAATAAAAATCACACTAAAGCCAAAAAGTCCCAGCCAAATTTTATCAAATAGAGTAATGACGGGCTTTTTTCTTGGTTGTATGAAGCTGTAAGTCATTTAAGCTCCTTTCGCATTAATTCTATCATAAGTTCAAGAATGTTGATTTGTTTAGTTTTTATTTCTAAAAAAGTCTCATTTTCCAAAAAATCAATAGCACTCCTGTTAATATCTGATTGGCTATACAATAAAATATCGTTAATAAAAACTCCCGCATATTTATCATCATTATAAAATTTTTCAATATTAGCAATGATATAACGGCAAAGCTCCATATCATTACTAAATTGACCCAGTTCATCAAGATTAAAATTATCATCATTAGCCAAATTTTCATCATTGTTTTCTTGGTCAAGTTGGTTAAATTTATCATCTAAAACTTCATTGAAATTATCTAAGCTAACTTCGGTATCATTTTGATTGTCTTGGATTTTTTCATTTTCTTCAGGTTCAAATTCTAAGCTTAATTCTTGTTCAAATATTTTAAAATCCCCATACAAAATATCACGACCCCTAGCGATGATAATCACCAAAATCTGCTCTTGTTTTAATCCATAAAGTAAAATTTTATCATCACTTTGCTTTTCTTCTTGTATCTTGTAATAAAGAAGAGCAAAAGGAGAATACAAGAAATCAAGCCCCTTATAAGTTTCAAAAAGTTCGCTGTAATACTCTATATGTTCTGTGGCTGTGTAAATAAGAGCATTGTTAAGCAAAAGGTGCTTTACACTCATTTTTTTTGTATTGTCTTGGGTATTTGTGCTAGGTATTAATCCTTGCTCGTTGGCGTTTAAAAATAAAGCGGTATGATAAAATAAGAAAGGTCTGCTTAAATTTTTCACATATTCGAGTAAATTTTCACTTTTATCGAAAGTTTTTTCATTGCTACTAATGAGTTTATTTCCCCTGTAAATAGAAGCTTTTAAAGTATTTTTTTTCTCTTCTAAAATAATGCTAATGAAAAGTTGCGGAAGTATTTTTTTAAGTAAAAATAACATTTTATTCCTTAAATTGAATCAGCCAAGCTAATTTTGTTAAATTGTTCTATTAGAAATTCTTTGGCTTTTTCTTTGTCTAAAGATAAAATATCCAAAGGTTCGCTTAGACTATAAGTAATTTTGCTAAAAGGCTTTGGCAAAATCATCTTATCCCAACTTTTAAATTCCCAAAAACGACTTGCTTCATAGTTTAAAATTCTTATCTTTAGTCCCTTTTTTTGGGCTAAAACGATGGAGCCATCTGAAATACTATGATAAGGTCCCCTTGGTCCATCGGGTGTAAGGATTATATCGTCATTTTGCTCTAAAACTTTAAAAGCAGCTCTAAGTGCGGCACTAGCACCTTTTGAAGTGCTTCCACGCACCGTATTTAAGCTAAAAAGTTTAATGATTTTAGCGATTTGCTCTCCATCTTTATGGTGCGAAATCATCACATAGGCTTTTTTGTCCTTTTGTCTATAATGCTTAAAGGCAAAAGGCATAAGTGCCAATTTGCCGTGCCAAAAAAGTATCACATAGGGTTTATGGTCGATTTTTTCCCCTTTGTATTTTTTTTTACAACTTAGAAAAATCAGCCATTGTAAAATAAAAACCATATAAGTTATACAATAAATTTTAAATGATTTCCCCATATAAAACCATACGCTTTGCATTAGTGATTTTTACTTCTTTAAATTGCCCTAAAAGCTCTTCACTGCCTTCAACCTGCACTAAAAAATTATTATCCGTTCTTCCAGCAACGCTATTGTTTGCTCTTAATTCTTCAAATAAAACCTTAAAGCTTTTATTTTCTTGTTTTTTTACAATCTCATCTAAAATTTCACTATGGCGATTTTGTAGAGTGCTAAGTCTTTTCGCAGCTGTTTCTTCATCGATTTGATTAGGCATTAAAGCGGCTTTTGTCAAGGGGCGTTTAGAATATTTAAAAGAAAAAATTTGCTCAAAACGCACTTTTTCTAAAACTTCCATCGTTTCTTCAAAATCCTTTTCACTCTCCCCCGGAAAAGCCACGATAATATCAGTGGAAATACTAACTTCCTTACAAAGCTCTCTAAGTTTTAAAGCCCTATTTAAATACCATTCTTTGCTATAACCGCGTTTCATAGCCTTTAGAATTTCGCTTGAACCGCTTTGTAAAGGCATATGCATAGCTTTGCAAATTTTTGGATTGTTGGCAAAAACTTTTAAAAATTTATCATCCATATGCAAAGGATGCGGACTTGTAAAACGAATGCGTTCTAAACCTTCTATACCGCTAAGTTCTTCTAAAAGGTCCGAAAAGTCCATTTTTTTATGTTCATTTCTAAATCTTTTGCCATAATTATTAACATTTTGTCCCAGCAAGAAAATTTCTTTAGCACCTTTTTGAGTGGCTTTTTGTGCTTCTTTGTAGATAAGGTCAAAAGGTATGGAAATTTCATCCCCTCTTGTATGAGGGACTATGCAGTAAGTGCAGTGTTTATCGCAACCTATGGAGATGTTGATATAGGATTTATAAACACTATTTCTAAAATCCGCAAAGGCAAATTCACTCTCATCATAGCCTAAATCTACACTCATAAATTTTGGAGTTTTGACAGCTTGAGTGATTTTAGAAATATTTCTTGCTCCTAAAACAAAATCCACATAAGGAGCGCGTTTAAAAATTTCCTTTCCTAAATGTGAAGCTGTGCAGCCACAAACTCCTATTTTAGCTCCTTCTTTTTTAACTTTTTCAAAACCACCCACTTCAGAAAAAAGCTTATGCACGGGCTTTTCACGCACTGAACAGGTATTGATGAGTATAAGGTCAGCTTCTTTAATGTCCTCTGTTAGGGTGTAATTTTCTTTTTGTGTCAGTTCGGCTATCATATGCTCTGAATCTCTCACATTCATCGCACACCCTAAGGTCTGGATAAATAATTTTTTAGCACTCAAAGAATATGCACCTCATACATAAAATCATTATCATCAAGCCCGTATTTTATGGTTCTATGATAGATACTTATGCCCTTTTTTTCAAAATGATTCACAAGGGCGATGAGTTGCTTGTGTGTATTGTCTTTGTCAAAATAAAAAAACTTTTGCCCATCTTTTTGCACGGCTTCTTCGATTTTCTCTAAACTTATATTTTTGGGTTTTTCGTTGATTAAAGTTCTTGCTAATTTTAATTCCATAGCTAAATCCTTAAGAATTTTCATTTTAATCCGCAATTCTAGCAAATTTTACTTTTAATTAAACTTATTAAGGATATAATTTTGACCTACTTTATTTAAATTTCCCACAAAAAAGGTTTTATAAAAATATGGAAAAAATGGCAGACATCATAGAAAGCATTGCTAATGAAAAAAATTTGGACCCCCAGAGTGTAAAAGAAAAGGTAAGCATTGCTTTAATCAATACCGCAAAAAGAATTTATGGTCAAGAATATGAATTTTTTGTAGATCCTAAAAATTTAAATCTTTATCAAAAAATTACCATTGTAGCAGACAATGATGAGAGTTTGCAAGATAAAAGCGAAAGTTTTATCGCCTTAAGCAAGGCAAGAGCAGAGGCACCTGATGTTGAAATAGGTGATGAATTAACCTATGAGTGTTCCTTAGAAAATTTAGGAAGAACTGCGGTAAATACCTTGCACAAAGAACTTGAGTATCATATACAAAAATTATTAGAGCAAACTATTTTTGAAAAATATAAAAATAAAGTGGGGCAAATGGTTTTTGGAAGTGTTGTAAGAGTGGATAATGAAGAAAATACTTACATAGAAATCGATGAGCTAAGGGCTTTTTTGCCAAGAAAAAATCGCATTAAGGGTGAAAAATTTAAAATAGGCGATGTGGTAAAAGCCGTGATTCGCCGTGTTTATATGGATAAGGGTATTAAAATCGAACTAAGCCGCACGAGTCCTAAATTTTTAGAATGCTTACTTGAAGCTGAGGTGCCTGAAATCAAGGATGGCTATGTTAGCATTGTAGGATGTGCGAGAATTCCCGGTGAAAGAGCTAAAATCATACTTCAAGCCAATAGTGCCAATATTGACCCTGTGGGTGCAGCGGTGGGTGTTAAAGGTGTAAGGATAAATGCTGTGAGCAAAGAGCTTCATAATGAAAATATCGATTGTATAGAATTCACAAATGAAAGCGAAATTTTAATCTCGCGTGCCTTGGCTCCTGCTATTGTAAATTCGGTGAAAATTGAAGATAAAAAAGCCATTGTGAGCTTAAACAGCGAGCAAAAAAGCAAAGCCATAGGTAAAAATGGTATCAATATTCGCCTTGCTTCTATGTTGAGTGCTTATGAAATAGAGCTTAATGAACTTGGCTCTTCACAAGCAAATTTAAGTCACGAAGAAGCGATGAAAAATCTTCAAGATTTATTTAAAATTTAAAATATTTGTGATTTTTCACAAATATTTTTGATAAAACCACTTCCAATAAAAAGCCCCAAAGATAAAAATCATACCCAATAAAGCCGTGATAAGCCCTAAGCTAAAGCCTATTTCAAACAAAAATCCCATAAGCATTGAAATCATAGCACTAAAACTAAGATAAACCATATCCGTATAGGCAATGACCCTGCCGTGGTATTCTTTGGCTGCGTTTTTTTGTATCATAGTATAAGTATAAGCCCAAAGACTAGAAGTGCAAAACCCTGCACAAAGCAGTCCTAAAAAAGAAAGGTAAAAATTAAACTGCGTTAAAGCCCAAAATATAATGCCAAAACCTTGACCAAGATACATATAAAACAAATTTTTATCATTAACCCACTTACTTAAAATGATGGGTCCTAAGGTCAAAGAACAAGCACGCACAGCGTTTAAAAATCCAATAACCAAAGAAGCCGATAAAAGTTCTTTATATTCGTGCTGGGCTAAAAGCGTAACTAAGCTCTCATAAGCCGTTAGCCCTATAAAGGCGTGAAGCAGGATAAGATGAAAGATGATTTTATGGTTTAAAACATAAAAAAAACCTTCTTTTATCATAAGATAAAAACGCTCATTCGTTTTTTGCGTAAAATCAGGAATGCTAAGTTTAACTAAAAAAGAAATACCTATAAGGATAAGCACACAGTCAAATAAAAAAGCCGTTTTCACGCCTAAAAAATAAATAAAAATTCCCGCACTCGCCATTCCCGCAGTGTAAGAAATTGCCCAAATTACACTATGCATTTCATTGGCAAGTTTAAGCTCTTGCGGGGTTAAAATTTTAGCTAGTAAGCTCATTTCAGCTTGAAAATAAATCGAAGCTACACATAATCTAGTAAAGATTAAAATAAATAAAAGCCACAGCATACTAAGGCTTGTAACAAAAATAAGGCAAAAAATAGAAATAAGCTCTACGCTAATCATAGAGAGCAAAAGTTTTTTGGGCTTGTTTTTTTCTACTATGACGCCATTAATGGGAGCGAGTAAAACCCCGGGTAAAAAAGCAAGCATAGCACTTGTAGCCGTTGCCCAAGTAGGTGCGTTAAGCTCAACTAGAAGGGTAAAAACCCCCGTTTGTGAAAACCACGCTCCAAAATAAACTATAAATTGAACGCAAGCGAGTATTCTAATATTTTTATTATTTTTCAATAAATCCACGAAATTCATAAGCGAAACTATAACATAATTTATATTTTAAATGCTATAATTTTACGCAAAAAAACAAGGAAAAATTTTGAAAAGATTGGATAAAAAAGAAGCTCTAAATTTACTTCATAATGCGAGTTTGAGTGAGCTTGGAGAAAGAGCTTATCAAAGAAAATTAGAATTACACCCCAAAAAGATTACAACTTTTGTTGTGGATAGAAATATTAATTATACGAATGTTTGTTGTATTGATTGTTCTTTTTGTGCTTTTTATCGCCATCATAAAGAAGATGATGCTTATATTTTAAGCTTTGAAGAAATTGGTAAAAAAATAGAAGAGCTTGAAGCCATAGGTGGTACGCAAATTCTTTTTCAAGGCGGGGTGCATCCAAAATTGAAAATTCAGTGGTATGAAGAATTAATCTCTTGGATAAAAGAGCATTATCCTAAGATAACGGTGCATGGTTTTTCTGCGGTTGAAATTGCTTATATCGCAAAGGCGTCTAAAATTTCTATTAGCGAAGTTTTACAAAGACTTCAGGCTAAGGGTTTATTTTCTATACCGGGTGCAGGTGCTGAAGTGCTAAGTGATAGGGTCAGGGATATAATCGCTCCTCATAAATGCGATACAGCCACTTGGCTTGAAGTGCATAAACAAGCTCATAAAATCGGTATGAAAAGCACAGCTACTATGATGTTTGGAACGGTTGAAAATGATGAAGAAATCATAGAGCATTTTGAGCATTTAAGAAAACTACAAGATGAAACGGGTGGTTTTAGGGCTTTTATTTTGTGGAGTTTTCAAAGTCAAAATACAGCCTTAATCCAAAAACACCCTGAAATTATGAAACAAAGTTCTAATAAATATTTAAGATTGCTTGCTTTGGCAAGGCTTTATTTAGACAATTTTCAAAATTTACAAAGCTCTTGGGTTACTCAAGGCTCACTCATAGGGCAACTTGCTTTGAAATTTGGGGCTAATGATTTAGGCTCAACGATGATGGAAGAAAATGTTGTAAGTGCTGCAGGAGCAAGTTATAAAATGAATCAAGATGAGATGATAAGACTCATTAGAAGTTTGGGCGAAAATCCTGCCAAACGCAATACCGCTTATGAAATTTTAGAAAGGTTTTAATGCAGTATTTAGAGAGCAAGGGTGTGAAAATCCCTTTTATTTTTGAAGAAAATTCAGATTTTCCCATTGTTATTTTAAAACTTGTTTTTAGAAATTGTGCTAGAAGTTATGATGAAATAGCAGGTTTGGCTAAGATGTTTTCACGCATTTTAAATGAGGGCGTGGATGATAAATTTTTTAAAGCTTTGGAATTTAGGGCAATTAGTTTGGAAGCAAGTAGTGGTTTTGAAAATTTAGAGCTTAATCTTTCTTGTTTAAAAGAAAATTTGGATTTTGCTTTAAATAGCTTAGAAAAATTGCTTTTAAAACCAAGAATAGAAGAGAAGATTTTAGAAAAATTAAAAATCAATGCCTTAGGCGAACTTGCGAGTAAAAATAGTGATTTTGATTATTTGGCAAAAAATTTACTCAATGCTCAAATTTTTGAATGCAAAGAATTTCAAAGTCCAAATGATGGAGATGAAAAAAGCATCAAGGCTATATCCTTAAAGCATTTGCAAAATTTTTATCAAAAATTCATACATCTTAATAATCTTGCCGTGGTTTTAGGCGGGGATATAAAAGAAGAGCAAATAAAAGAACGCCTTTTGAAATTTTTATCAAAACTTGCTTTGGGCGAGAAAAGTGTTGGGAAAAATTATAAGCTGAGTGAAAAAACTAAGGATAAAATCCTAGTGCGTCCAGAGAGCAAACAGGCTTATATTTATTTTGCCACGCCTTTTTTTGCTAATTTTAAAGATAAAGATTTGCATTTAGCAAAGATAGCTTTGTTTGTTTTAGGACAGGGTGGTTTTGGTTCAAGGATTATGGAAGAAATTCGTGTCAAAAGAGGACTTGCATATTCAGCTTATGCTATGCTTGATATGAATATGTCCTTTTGCCGTGTTTTTGGATATTTACAAACTAAAAACGAAAGCGCTAAAGAAGCAAAAAAAATTGTCTGTGAAGTCTTTGAAAATTTTATAAAAAAGGGTATGACGCAAAATGAGCTTAATCAGGCTAAAAATTTTCTCATCGGTTCAACACCTTTGCGTTATGAAAGCTTAAGCAAGCGTTTATCTATGGCTTTTAGTGAATTTTATCAAGGTCTAAATTTGGGACATTATAAAGAAGAATTAAAACAAATACAAAGTGTTACACTTGAAGAGCTTAATGCCTATATCAAAAAACATCAAGAGCTTTTAAACATAAGTTTTGCCAGTATTCAAAATGAAGATTAAAGAAAGTGATTTTGAATTTTTTAAAAAATTAAAGATTAGAAGTGCTATTGATTTAGCCCTTCTTTTGCCTAAAAAAATTGAGAATTTAAATCCAAGTAAAAATCCTAAAGAAAATGAAATTTGCACTCAAAAAATCACTATAAAAAGTGTCAATTCAAGAAACAATCAGCTTTTTGGTTTGGGTTTTTGTAAGGAATGGAATGAAAATATTTCCTTTGTTTTTTTTCATCCTAGAGCTTGGCATTTTGGGGTATGCAAGGTTGGAAAAGAGCTTATTTTTAGTGCCAAACTTACGCATTTTAAGGAGTTTTGGCACTTTAGCAATCCTAAAATTTTAAATTCTTTTGAGGGTTTTAGTCCTAAGTATCAAATTTTAGGCTTAAAAGATACAAAGATTGCTGCTTTTATACGGCAATATCTTAATTATGAGAATTTAAAAGAAAGCGGTATAGAAGATAAATATATACATTTTCTTTTAAATTTACACGCTTATGATGAAAAAAGTTTTTTTATATTTGAAAATTTGCAAAATTTTAGTAAAGATTTAAAATATATAGAAATGTATAATTTTTTAAAACGCTTACAGAGTAAAAAAACACATTTTAAAGCCCATAATATAGAAGTGTTTAACATAGCATCTTGGCTTAAAAATTTACCCTTTTCGCTCACAAAAGACCAGCTTAATGCCTTAAAAGACATAGAGCAGGATTTGCACTCAAGCGAGGCTAAAAGACGCGTGATTATGGGCGATGTGGGCTGTGGGAAAACTTTAGTTTTGCTTGGGGCTGCTTTGATGGTTTATCCCAAACAAGCTCTTTTGATGGCTCCTACTAGTATTTTGGCAAGGCAAATTTATGAAGAAGCTAAAAAATTTTTACCTGCTTTTATGGATATTTTATTTATCAAAGGGGGTAAAAAAGAAAAAGATTTAGAGCAAAATATCCAAAAGGCAAATCTTATCATAGGCACTCACGCTTTAATCCACTTAAAACACCATAATGCCGTGCTTGTGATGATAGACGAACAACACCGCTTTGGCTCGGCACAGCGGGAGAAAATTTATACCTTAAATAAAAAAGACTTAGCACCCCATTTTATACAATTTTCCGCTACGCCCATTCCAAGAACCCTAAGTATGATACAATCAGAGCTTTTAAATTTTTCTTTTATCAAAGAAATGCCTTTTAAAAAGGACATTAGGACTTATTGCATACAAAATGAGGGTTTTGCTAGGCTGAGTGAGAAGATTAAAGAAGAACTAGCTAAAAATCATCAAATCATTATTATTTATCCCTTAGTCAATGCAAGCGACACCCTTCCTTATCTTTCCTTAGAACAGGCAAGAGAGTATTGGGAAACTCATTATGAAAAAGTTTTTGTAACTCACGGAAAAGATAAGCAAAAAGATGAAATTTTAAAACGCTTTAGAGATGAAGGCAATATTTTACTAAGCACCACGGTTGTAGAAGTGGGTATTTCTTTGCCAAGACTTAGTATGATAGTGATTGTAGGAGCAGAGCGTTTAGGGCTTGCTACCTTGCACCAGCTTCGCGGTCGTGTGGGTCGTGTGGGGCTTAAAAGCACTTGCTATCTTTATACAAAACTTAAAGAAATTCCAAATAGGCTAAAAGAATTTGCAAATACTTTAGACGGGTTTAAAATCGCAGAACTTGACCTTAAAAATCGATTAAGCGGGGATTTGCTTGATGGTTTTATCCAGCACGGAAATGAGTTTAAATTTTTTGATTTTTCTAAGGATGAAGAAATTTTAGAAAAGGTAAAAAGAGATTTGGCAAAAAAATTGCCAAATTAATGTCCGCCGTATTTATAAAGCATATTTTGAAAATGCGAAGCTATCATTTGTGCGCGTTGTAAAATTACTGCCTTCATTTCTTCATTATAAATTTTATCTAAACTTTCTTCAAAAAGTCCTAGCCAAACTTCGAAAAATTCTTGTGGAAAAGGAGGTAAATCCAAATGTTTTTTTAAAGGCTGACCATTATAATCCCCTTCGCCTAAAAGCATACCCGCCCAAAAATTTCCTATTTTTGCTTTATGCTCTTTCCATTCTTCGTAGCTTGTGCCAATAGCATTGTTAAAAATGGGACCCAAATCCTTATCTTTCCTAACCTTTTCATAAAATATTTCCATAAGCTTTGCTATACTTTCTTGGTTGATTGTTTCAAATTTCATATAAACCTTTCTTAAGTATTAATTTTATGGCGTTAATATAGCAAAAATAGAATAAATGAAATTTAACATAAGTTAAAAATGGAAGATATAACTAATGAAAGATTATTTAGAGCTTTTATCTAGTGTGGGAAAATTAAAAAAATTTCAAAAAAATAGTATTTTGTTTTATGAAGGCGAAGAAGCTAAAAAATTTTTCATTTTACTCAAGGGAAAAATACGCATTTATAAAAGCACAGCAAGTGATAGGGAAATTACTTTGCATTATTTTAATTCTCCAAATTTTATAGCAGAAATGCCTGCTTTTAAGCAAATCAATTATCCAGCTAATGCGGTTTTTGAAGAAGATAGTGAAATTTTAGAACTTGATTTTGTTCGTTTTCAAAATTTATGCAGTGAAAATAAGGAATTTAATTTTTTGCTTATCAGTTCGCTCTTTGATAAAATTAGAATTTTGGAGAAGAAATTATCACAAAACACTCTGGATTTAAGAACAAGATTATTAAGATATCTTTTGGAAAATGAGAAAAAATTAGATACAATTTCACAAAAACAAATCGCAACAGACTTAGACGTAAGAGTGCAGTCTTTATCAAGGATATTGAAAGAGCTTAAAATTTTAGAATTAATTGATACAAAAAAAGGTAGAATTGAAATTTTAGACAAAAATGCGATTGTGAAAGAACTTTGGTAAATTTTAAGGTAAGCAATGGATTTTGATTTTATTTTAGCTCAAGTTCCAGCTTTTTTGGTGGCTGCTTGGCTTACGATGAAATTGAGTTTTTTTGGAATTATTTTTTCTTTCATTATAGGCTTGTTTTGTGTTTTGATAAGCTATTTTAAAATAAAAATTATAAAAAATTTCTGCAAACTTTATATAGAATTTTCACGCAATACTCCCTTGCTTATCCAGCTTTTTTTCCTATACTATGCTTTGCCAAAATTCAACATACACTTAGAGCAAATTCCACCGCTTAATTTTATTTGTCTTAGCGTAGAAGAAACCTTAAGACCTTCTTTTGCTTGTGCTGTGGTGGGGCTTAGTTTTTTGGGCGGTTCTTATATGGCAGAGAGTTTAAGAGCGGGTTTTGAAGCGATAAGAAAACAGCAGTTTGAAGCAGGTTTAGCCTTAGGTTTTTCAAAATTTAGCAATTTGCGTTATGTGATTTTACCTCAAGCCTTAGCCATTTCTATGCCAAGTATTAGTGCAAATATTATATTTTTAATTAAAGAAACTTCAGTTGTTAGCATTATTGCCTTGCCTGATTTGGTTAATTTAATGAAGAGCCTCAATTCTTTGACTTATAAAACAGATGAGTTATTATTTTTGCTATTTATGGGGTATTTGTGTATTATTTTGCCTTTGTCTTTTGTTTTGTCAAGGTTTGAAAAAAGGTTACTTCATGTTTGAACTTTTAAATACAGATACGCTTTTAAGGCTCTATCAGGGGTTTTTTATCACTCTTGAAATTTCCTTTGTGAGCATTGTTATCACTTCAATAGCTGGGTTATTTTTAGGAATTTTAATGAGTTTTAAAAATTCTTATATTTATACTTTTTGTCGTTTTGGCTTGGAATTTGTGCGAGTAATGCCCCTTTTAGTTTGGCTTTTTGTGGTGTATTTTGGTTTTCCTAGATGGTTTGGGTGGGATTTGAGTTCTGTGAGTGCGGCTATTATTGTTTTTAGTATTTGGGGTAGCTTTGAGATGATGGATTTGGTTCGCGTTTCTTTACAAAGCATACCCAAACACCAATACGAAAGTGCGGCATCTTTGGGCTTAAGCACTTTACAAAGCTTTGTTTATATCATCATACCCCAAGCCTTAAGAAGGCTTACGCCTATGAGTATGAATTTGCTAACACGCATGATAAAAAGCACTACCTTTGCTTATTTAATAGGAGCAATTGAGCTGGTAAAAGTAGGGCAGCAGATTATAGAGTTTAATAATAAAAATGATTTTGCGCCCTTTATTATCTATGGTTTGATTTTTTTCATCTTTTTTATACTCTGTTATCCTATTACCTTATATTCAAAAAAAATAGAGAAAAAATGGAGCTAAAATGAGCATATTAAAAATAGAAAATTTGCAAAAATATTATGGCTTACACCACGCTTTAAAAGATATTAATTTAGAAGTTAAAGCTAGAGAAGTTGTGGTGATTTTAGGACCTAGTGGCTGTGGAAAATCTACGCTTTTGCGTTGTATAAATGGACTTGAAGAAATCGCAAAGGGCAATATTTACATCGATAATGAAAAAATAGATAAGGATTTTAAAGAATGGCCTAGAATGCGCCAAAAGGTGGGGATGGTTTTTCAATCTTATGAGCTTTTTGAGCATTTAAGTGTTGAAGAAAATATACTTTTAGGACCTATGAAAGTGCAAAAAAGAAAAAAAGATGAGATTTTAAAGGAGGCTAAAATTTGGCTTGAAAAAGTAGGGCTTTCGCATAAAATTCACGCTTATCCAAGAGAACTTAGCGGAGGACAAAAACAACGCATAGCCATAGTAAGAAGCCTTTGTATGAATCCACAGCTTATGCTTTTTGATGAGGTTACAGCAGCTTTGGATCCTGAGATAGTAAGAGAAGTTTTAGAAGTGATGTTAAATCTTGCAAAAGAGGGTATGACTATGCTTATAGTAACGCACGAAATGGGCTTTGCTAAGGCAGTAGCTGATAGAATAGTCTTTATGGATGAGGGCAGGATAATAGAGCAGAATAATCCTAAGGATTTTTTTGAAAATCCCAAAAGCGAGAGAGCTAAGAAATTTCTCAATCTTTTTGATTATCATCAGTGAATTAGGGGTAAAGATGAAAATTTTTATTATCAACCTAGAAAGAAGCAAAGACAGGCGTCAAGTTATGCAAGAAAGAATTGATATTTTATTTACAAAATATCCTTCTTTAAAGGATAAGTTGGAATTTATTTTTTTTCAAGCTGTGGATGGGGGGGGGGATAAGCAAGAACTTGAAAAATTTGAAAAACATTTTACCCCACTTGCTAAAATTTATGCAGGGGGCGAAGGGATGAGCAGCCCTGAAAAAGCTTGTTTTGCAAGTCATTATTTACTATGGAAAAAATGCTTAGAGCTTGATGAGAAAATTATCATTTTAGAAGATGATGTAGAATTTGCAGATGAAATTGTAGAACATATTGATAAGATTGCTGCTATGACTTATGAGTGCGTAAGATTTAATTACAAAAAGGGCAAAATCGCGTATTATATCGAAGAAAATATAGGACTTGTCTTAAAAAATAACTCCTTTGGAGCCTTTGCTTATTTTTTAAATCCCAAAGGAGCGCAAAAATTACTAGCCAAAGCTAAAAAATGGTATTTTCCTGTTGATTATCATTTAGATATTTTTTATTATCACGGAGTTTGGCACTTGATGTATGATATTGCAATCTTTAAAGCCACATCCGCAAAGACGACTATACATAATGCAAAGCTTAAGCTTTATGAAAAGATTATGCGAAAAATCACCCGTCTTTTTGTAAAATTTTTTTCACATTGCTATAAAAGCCTTTATTTGCTTTTTCATAATCCCAAGAAAGTTTTTCCCCAATTTAAGAAAGATTTAAAGACTTTTTAATCTTTCTTAAATTAAGAATAGTCCAAGCCACACCATAGCATTGATACACCGCCTTTAAACACGCTCTTTGTATGCGTATAGGGATGTTTTTCTTGCCCATAGTGATGGTTGTTCCTTGAGGATTTAGGGTAATGAGCTGGGGTTTAAAGATGATGATTAAGACCTTGTGAAAATAATATCTGTCTATAAAATCATCTGCTGCAAAGGTAAATTTAGCCTTGCAAAGTAGTTTTGAAGCCGCACTAGGCTTAAGATAATAGCCCTGAGTTCCACTAACTGAGTGAAAACTGAGTTCAAAATGCTTATCAATAGGCTTTGTTTTGGGATTTTTAAGCGACATTAAACGCACAAATTCATAAGGGCAGTGCTTAAATTCAAGTATGAATTTAGCAAAATGCTCATTAAAGGTTATATCATCTTCAAGTATAAAAATAGGCTCATCAAGTTCTAAGCATTTTTTCCATAGACTAAGATGACTGGCAAAACAAGCTTTCTCGCTCTCACCTAATGCCCCCCCCCTGATGAGTTTTGAGCCAAAATCGTTAAAATACTCTCTAAAAGCTAAATGCTCGTTATTCTTAGCATCCACAGCCTCAAAAAAGTGGAATTTTAATTCCTTTTCTAAATGGGGATTTTGATGAAATAAATCTTTTATGACTTTTTGCAAATTTTCTTTTCTTTGGGCGCTTCTTTTAAGATTAATGATAAAAAATTTCTTCCCTTATCCTTTGTAAAAATTCAAAAAATACAATTATAGCTGAAATTTTATATAAAGTTATTTTTAATTTTATAAGAAAACTTGAAATTTTGATTTAAAATTTCAAGTTTAAAAATCATAAATTTTTCTTGACAAAGCATTTTTTTTAAGATATAATCACATTTTTAATTTTTTGCTGGTTTAGCTCAGTTGGTAGAGCAGCTGCCTTGTAAGCAGCAGGTCGGGGGTTCAAGTCCCTTAACCAGCTCCATTATTTTAGCAGTGTTTGACCAGAATATTGAAAAGCAATATTTTTTAGGGTGAGTTACTCAAGTGGCCAACGAGGGCAGACTGTAAATCTGCTGGCTTTCGCCTTCCGTGGTTCGAATCCACGACTCACCACCATGCTTTGCGGGAGTAGCTCAGTTGGCTAGAGCATCAGCCTTCCAAGCTGAGGGTCGCGGGTTCGAGTCCCGTTTCCCGCTCCAAATCATTTATAAAGAACTGGGAGCTGTATTTTACTTTTAACTTACAGTGAGTATCCCAAAAGAGTTTTTGTTGTCTATTATTGTGTATAATTTTTCTGAGCGCTCGTATGGCTCAGAGGTAGAGCACTCCCTTGGTAAGGGAGAGGTCGCGGGTTCAATTCCCGCTATGAGCTCCATGAATTGAAAAAATTATATAAATATTAAGACTTGCTTTGCTCAATTTATTTTATACGGAGGAAAAAAATGGCTAAAGAAAAATTTTCGCGTAATAAGCCACATGTAAATATCGGAACCATCGGTCATGTCGACCACGGTAAAACTACTTTGACAGCTGCTATTTCTGCTGTTCTTTCTAGAAAAGGTTTGGCAGAGCTTAAAGATTATGATAATATCGATAATGCTCCAGAAGAAAAAGAACGCGGTATTACCATCGCTACTTCTCATATCGAGTATGAAACAGACAACCGCCACTATGCGCATGTTGATTGTCCGGGACACGCAGACTATGTTAAAAATATGATTACAGGTGCGGCTCAAATGGACGGAGCGATTTTAGTTGTTTCTGCTGCTGATGGTCCTATGCCACAAACAAGAGAGCACATTCTTCTTTCTCGTCAAGTAGGTGTTCCTTATATCGTTGTTTTTATGAATAAAGCAGATATGGTTGATGATGCTGAACTTTTAGAATTAGTTGAAATGGAGATTAGAGAATTATTAAGCTCTTATGACTTCCCGGGTGATGATACTCCTATCATTTCAGGTTCTGCTTTGAAAGCTCTTGAAGAAGCTAAAGCTGGACAAGATGGAGAATGGTCGGCAAAAGTTATGGACCTTATGGCTGCAGTTGATAGCTATATTCCAACTCCAACTCGTGATACTGAAAAAGACTTTTTGATGCCAATTGAAGATGTTTTCTCAATTTCAGGTCGTGGAACTGTTGTTACAGGTAGAATTGAAAAGGGTATAGTAAAAGTAGGCGATACTATTGAAATCGTGGGTATTAAAGACACTCAAACAACAACTGTAACAGGTGTTGAAATGTTTAGAAAAGAAATGGATCAAGGCGAAGCGGGGGATAATGTAGGCGTTCTTCTTCGCGGAACAAAAAAGGAAGAAGTTATTCGCGGTATGGTTCTTGCTAAACCAAAGTCTATCACACCTCATACTGACTTCGAAGCTGAAGTTTATATCTTAAATAAAGATGAAGGTGGTCGCCATACTCCATTCTTTAACAATTATAGACCACAATTTTATGTAAGAACAACTGATGTAACAGGTTCAATCAAATTGGCTGATGGTGTTGAAATGGTTATGCCGGGCGAAAATGTGAGAATCACTGTAAGCTTGATTGCTCCAGTAGCACTTGAAGAAGGCACTCGTTTTGCTATTCGTGAAGGTGGTAAAACTGTGGGTTCAGGTGTTGTTTCTAAAATTATTAAATAATTTATAAAGTCAAGTTAAAAGCTTGGCTTTAAATTTTTAAGGAAAATTAAAATGAGAATTAAAGTTGGTTTAAAGTGTGAAGAATGTGGTGATATTAATTATAGCACCTATAAAAATAGTAAGAATACTACTGAAAAATTAGAATTGAAAAAATATTGCCCAAGATTAAAAAAACACACACTTCACAAAGAAGTTAAGCTAAAAAGTTAAGCTTGTGCCTTAGGGCAATAGCTCCAACGGTAGAGCGCCGGATTCCAAATCCGATGGTTGGGGGTTCGAATCCCTCTTGCCCTGCCATAATTAAGGTTTAAATAAATGGAAAAATTAATAACTTATTTTAAATTATCGAAAGCCGAATTAAGGAAAGTAATTTTTCCTTTAAAAGAACAGGTAAGAAATGCTTATATCACGGTTTTTGTAGTCGTTGCGGTAATTTCTTTGTTTTTGGCGTTAGTGGATTGGATTATGTCCTCTATTGTTTCTGCGATTGTATAGGAAGAGTAAATGAGTACTTATAAATGGTATGCAATTCAAACTTATGCTGGCAGTGAAATGGCAGTTAAAAGAGCCATTGAAAATTTAGTAAAAGATAACGGAATTGAAGAACAACTTAAAGAAATTGTTGTTCCAACTGAAGATGTTATTGAATTTAAAAATGGAAAAGAAAAGATTAGCGAAAGAAGCTTGTATTCAGGATATGTTTTTGCACTTCTTGACTTAAATACAGAGCTTTGGCATCGCATTCAATCTCTTCCAAAAGTGGGGCGTTTTATTGGAGAATCCAAAAAACCCACTCCTTTGACAGAAAAAGATATTAATTTGATTTTAGAAAAGGCACACAATCGTGCTGCTCCAAAGCCAAAAATTTCTTTTGAAGAAGGGGAAAATGTAAGAATCACAGAAGGACCTTTTGCAAATTTTACCGCAGTTGTGGAAGAATATGATATGGTTCGTGGTTTATTGAAGCTCAATGTTTCTATTTTTGGACGCTCAACTCCAGTGGAGATTTTATACTCTCAAGTTGAGAAAATAATTTAATTTATATTAAGTTAAGGAGATTTGTTATGGCTAAGAAAGTCGTAGGCGAAATTAAATTGCAAATTGCTGCCACAAAAGCAAACCCATCACCACCTGTTGGTCCTGCTTTGGGTCAGCAGGGTGTTAATATTATGGAGTTTTGTAAGGCTTTTAATGAAAGAACAAAAGATATGGCAGGTTTTAATATTCCTGTTGTGATTACTGTTTATGCAGATAAAAGTTTTACTTTTATTACAAAGCAACCACCAGCTACGGATTTAATTAAAAAAGCAGCTGGAATTTCTAAGGGAACAGATAATCCACTTAAAAACAAAGTGGGTAAATTAACCCGTGCTCAAGTTTTAGAAATAGTGGATAAAAAAATTGCAGATTTAAATACTAAAGATAGAGACCAAGCTGCTAAAATTATTGCAGGTTCGGCTCGTTCTATGGGTGTTGAAATCGTAGATTAAACCTTTCACCGCCAAGGTAAAAGGCGGTAGCACTTTAAAATGCGGAGAAAATAAATGGCTAAAATAGCAAAAAGATTAAAAGAATTATCACAAAAAATTGATTCAAATAAAGAATACGCTTTAAATGAGGCGATTGATACGGTAAAGACTTTAAAGTCTGCTAAATTTGATGAAACCGTAGAAATTGCTTTAAAGCTTAATGTTGATCCAAGACACGCTGACCAAATGGTTAGAGGTTCTGTGGTGCTTCCAGCAGGAACAGGCAAAAAAGTTCGCGTTGCTGTAATTGCAAAAGATGCAAAAGCCGATGAAGCAAAAAATGCCGGTGCGGATATTGTGGGTAGCGATGATTTAGTAGAAGAAATTCAAAAAGGCAATATGAATTTTGATGTTTTAATTGCCACACCGAATTTAATGGGTCTTGTGGGTAAAGTAGGTAGAATTTTAGGTCCAAAAGGTTTAATGCCAAATCCAAAAACAGGAACAGTTACTATGGATGTAGCTCAGGCGGTAAATAACGCAAAGAGTGGTCAGGTAAATTTCCGTGTTGATAAGCAAGGAAATATCCACGCAGGTCTTGGCAAGGTAAGTTTCTCTAAGGAACAATTATGGGATAATATTAGCACTTTTGTAAAAGCGATTAATAAACACAAACCTGCTGCAGCTAAAGGTAGATATATTAAAAATGCGGCTTTATCTTTGACAATGAGTCCTTCTGTAAAACTTGAAACACAGGAATTACTTGATATGAAATAAGAGTTGCTTTTTTGCAACTCTCTTGTTTTAAAATAAACATTTGAAAAAATTTTTGATTTTTTGAGATGTTTATTTTAGATTGAAGATAGTCGAGGCGTAAGCTTAATTGGATTTTCCGCTCTACTTGAAATCTCAATCGGAAAGGAGAAGAAGTGACTAGAAACGAAAAAGTTGAGCTTATTGCTAAGCTTGAAGAAGGTTTTAAGGCTAGTGAAGCCATTGTAGTTTGTAATTACAGAGGTCTTAGCACAAAAAAACTAGAAGAGCTTAGAAATAACGCAAGAGAAAACAATGTAAAAGTTCAAATCGTTAAAAATACTTTGGCTAGCATTGCTCTTAACAATTCCGGTAAATCAGGCTTAACTCTTAAAGATACAAATATTTATCTTTGGGGCGAGGACCAACTTAGTGTTTCAAAAGTAGCGGCTAAATTTGAAGAAAACAATGACAAATTTGAAATTAAAGCAGCTCATATTGAAGGCGAAGTTGCGGATATTTCCAAGGTTAAAGCTCTTGCTAAAATGCCTTCACGCAATGAGTTGCTTGCTATGCTTTTGCAAGTTTGGAATGCGCCAATTACCAATTTCACAATAGGTTTGAATGCGCTTAAAAATAAAAAAGAATCTAGATAAAATCAACAAAGGATAAAAAATGGCAATTTCTAAAGAAGATGTATTAGAGTATATTTCAAATTTAAGTGTTCTTGAGTTATCAGAACTTGTTAAAGAATTTGAAGAAAAATTTGGCGTATCTGCTGCTCCTGTAATGGTAGCAGGAGCTGCGGTAGCAGGTGGCGGTGCTGGGGCTGCTGAAGAAAAAACTGAATTTGACATCGTTTTAACAGATGGTGGTGCTAAAAAAATCGAAGTGATTAAAATCGTTCGTGCTCTTACAGGTCTTGGTCTTAAAGAAGCAAAAGATGCAGTTGAGCAAACTCCTTCAACCCTAAAAGAAGGTGTAGCTAAAGCTGATGCTGAAGCAGCTAAAAAACAACTTGAAGAAGCGGGTGCTAAAGTAGAACTTAAGTAAGCTTTGAAGTTTTGAAGAAGGACTTGCTAAGGCAAGTCTTCTTTTATTTTTACCTATTTTTTAGGTCTTCTTTTTTAAATTTACAAAATTTACCATGAGGTATGTGTGCTATGTTAGATAATAAATTAGGAAATCGTTTAAGAGTAGATTTCTCAAACGGTTCAAAACAAATAGAAATCCCAAATCTTCTACAATTACAAAAAAAGAGTTTTGATTATTTTTTAAATCTTGATAAGGGCGAAAGTGGTATAGAAAAGGTTTTTAAATCTATTTTTCCTATTCACGACCCACAAAATAGGCTTTCTTTGGAATATGTTAGCAGTGAAATTGGTAAGCCAAAATACACCATTCGTGAGTGTATGGAAAGAGGTTTGACTTATTCTGTAAATTTAAAAATGAAAATCCGTCTTACTCTGCATGAAAAAGATGAAAAAACGGGTGAAAAAGTTGGTATAAAAGACATTAAAGAGCAAGAAATTTATATCCGTGAAATTCCTTTGATGACGGATAGGGTCTCCTTTATCATCAATGGAGTAGAAAGGGTGGTTGTTAATCAGCTTCATAGAAGTCCGGGTGTTATTTTCAAGGAAGAAGAAAGCTCAACCGTCGCAAATAAGCTTGTTTATACAGCACAAATTATCCCTGATAGAGGCTCTTGGCTTTATTTTGAATATGATGCTAAAGATGTGCTTTATGTAAGGATTAACAAGCGTAGGAAAGTTCCTGTAACTATGCTTTTTAGGGCTTTGGGCTATAAAAAGCAAGATATTATTAAGTTGTTTTATCCTATACAAACTCTACATGTCAAAAAAGACAAATTTTTAACTGAGTTTAATCCAAGTGATTTTATGGATAGAATAGAATATGACATTAAAGACGAAAAGGGTAAAGTTGTTCATCAGGCTGGAAAAAGACTGACTAAGAAAAAGGCAGAACAGCTTATCAAAGATGGACTAAAATGGATAGAATATCCTGTTGAAGTGTTGTTAAATCGCTATTTGGCAAATCCTATCATTGACAAAGAAAGCGGAGAGGTTTTATTTGATTCTTTGACCTTGCTTGATGAGAGTAAGCTTACTAAGATTAAAGAACAGAAAAGTTTTGATATAGCTAATGATTTGGCAAATGGTGTTGATGCTGCGATTATCAACTCTTTTGCACAAGATAGTGAAACTTTAAAGCTTCTTAAGCAAAGTGAAAATATCGATGATGAAAATGACTTGGCTGCAATTAGAATTTATAAGGTTATGCGTCCGGGTGAGCCTGTGGTAAAAGATGCGGCAAAGGCTTTCGTAAATGATTTGTTTTTTAATCCTGAAAGATATGACCTTACCAAAGTGGGTCGTATGAAAATGAATCATAAATTAGCCCTTGAAGTGCCCGAGTATATAACCGTTTTAACCAATGAAGATATTATTAAAACAGCTAAGTATCTCATCAAGGTCAAAAATGGCAAGGGTCATATTGACGATAGAGACCACTTAGGCAATCGTCGTATCCGCTCCATTGGTGAGCTTTTGGCTAATGAGCTTCATTTAGGTCTTGCGAAAATGCAAAAAGCAATTAGAGATAAATTTACTTCTTTAAATGCGGATATTGATAAGGTTATGCCTTATGATTTGATTAATCCTAAGATGATTACGACTACTATCATAGAATTTTTTACAGGCGGTCAGCTTTCTCAGTTTATGGACCAAACTAATCCACTTAGCGAAGTAACACATAAACGCCGTTTATCAGCACTAGGCGAAGGGGGTCTTGTAAAAGAAAGAGCCGGTTTTGAAGTGCGTGATGTGCATGCAACGCATTATGGTAGAATTTGTCCGGTTGAAACTCCAGAAGGTCAAAATATAGGACTTATTAATACTCTTTCTACTTATGCAAAGGTAAATGAACTGGGCTTTGTAGAAGCACCTTATAAAAAAGTTGAAAATGGCAAGGTAACTAACGAAGTTGTATATCTTACAGCAACACAAGAAGAAGGTTTGTTTATCGCTCCAGCTTCAACCAAGGTTGATGCTAAGGGTAATATCATAGAAGAATTTGTTGAAGCAAGGCAAGATGGTGAAACCATACTTGCAAGACGCGAAGAAGTGCAGTTAATCGACCTTTGCTCGGGTATGGTTGTTGGGGTTGCGGCTTCTTTGATTCCTTTTTTGGAACACGATGATGCTAACAGAGCCTTGATGGGTTCAAATATGCAACGCCAAGCCGTGCCTCTTCTTAGTGCTTTAGCTCCTATAGTTGGGACAGGTATGGAGCAAATTATAGCTCGTGATGCTTGGGAAGCTGTTAAGGCAAGGCGTGCGGGTGTAGTGGAAAAAGTGGATAATAAAAGCATTTTCATTTTAGGCGAAGATGATAAGGGTCCTTTTATAGACCACTATACTATGGAGAAAAATTTAAGAACCAATCAAAACACCAATTATATCCAACATCCTATTGTAAAAAAAGGAGCTGTGGTAAAAGCAGGACAGATTATCGCAGATGGTCCTTCTATGGAACAAGGCGAACTTGCTATCGGTAAAAATGCCCTTATAGCCTTTATGCCTTGGAATGGCTATAACTATGAAGATGCTATTGTTGTGAGCGAAAGGATTATTCGCGAAGATACTTTTACAAGCGTTCATATTTATGAAAAAGAAATTGAAGCAAGAGAGTTAAAAGATGGTATAGAAGAAATCACTAAGGACCTTCCTAATGTCAAAGAAGAAGATGTCGCCCACCTAGATGAAAGCGGTATAGCTAAAATCGGCACCCATATCAAACCGGGTATGATTTTAGTGGGTAAGGTTTCTCCAAAGGGCGAAGTAAAGCCAACTCCAGAAGAAAGACTCTTAAGAGCGATTTTTGGAGAAAAAGCAGGGCATGTTGTCAATAAATCCCTTTACGCAACGGCGTCCTTAGAGGGTGTGGTCGTGGATGTAAAAATTTTTACCAAAAAAGGCTATGAAAAAGACGACCGAGCGATAAAATCTTATGATAAAGAAAAAATGGCTTTAGAAAAAGAACATTATGATAGGCTTTTGATGATGGATAGAGAAGAAATGCTTCGCGTCTTAGCCCTTCTTTCTAAAGCACCTTTAAACAGCGACCAAAAAATTGGCGATAAAAATTATAAAAAAGGACAAAAGGCTAATATTAGCGACCTTGAAAAAATCAATCGTTTTACTTTGACAACCTTGATTAAGGCGTATTCTAAAGATATTCAAAAAGAATATGAGGACTTAAAAAATCACTTCCAAAACGAGAAGAAAAAGCTTAAAGCCGAACACGATGAAAAGCTTGAAATTTTAGAAAAAGACGATATTTTGCCAAGTGGAGTGATTAAGCTTGTTAAAATTTATATTGCTACAAAAAGAAAGCTTAAAGTAGGGGATAAAATGGCAGGACGCCACGGCAATAAGGGTATAGTTTCTACCATAGTTCCTGAAGTGGATATGCCTTATTTGCCTAATGGCAAAAGTGTAGATATAGTATTAAATCCACTTGGCGTTCCAAGCCGTATGAATATAGGGCAAATTTTAGAGAGCCATTTAGGACTTGTGGGTTTAAGACTTGGTGAGCAAATTCAAGAAATTTTTGATAAAAAGCAAAAAGATTTTATAAAAGAACTCAAAACAAAAATGCTTGAAATTTGTTCTCTTCCAAGACTTTCAAGCCAGAAAGAATTTATCAAAAATTTAAGCGATGAAGAGCTTTTAAATTATGCTAGAGACTGGAGTAGGGGGGTTAAATTTGCCACCCCTGTTTTTGAAGGTGTGAGTATAGAAGAATTTAGTAAGCTTTTTGAAATGGCTAAAATAGATATGGATGGCAAGAGTGAGCTTTATGATGGACGCACGGGCGAAAAAATTGCAGAGCGTGTGCATGTGGGTTGTATGTATATGCTAAAACTACACCACTTAGTAGATGAGAAGGTGCATGCAAGAAGCACAGGACCTTACAGCCTAGTTACCCAACAACCTGTGGGGGGTAAGGCACTCTTTGGGGGGCAAAGGTTTGGAGAGATGGAAGTTTGGGCGCTTGAAGCTTATGGAGCGGCTCATACTTTAAGAGAAATGCTAACTATCAAATCAGATGATGTAGAAGGTAGATTTAGTGCTTATAAGGCATTAACAAAAGGCGAAAATGTTCCAGCAACAGGAATTCCTGAGACCTTTTTTGTATTAACCAATGAGCTTAAATCTCTTGCTTTAGATGTTGAGATTTTTGATAAGGATGAAGATAATGAGTAAATTTAAAATAATAGAAATTAAAGAAGACGCAAGACCTAGGGATTTTGATGCTTTTCAGCTAAGGCTTGCAAGTCCGGAAAAGATTAAATCTTGGTCCTATGGAGAGGTTAAAAAACCTGAAACTATCAATTATAGAACCTTAAAACCTGAAAGAGATGGGCTTTTTTGTGCAAAGATTTTTGGACCTATTAGGGATTATGAGTGTCTTTGTGGCAAGTATAAAAAAATGCGTTTTAAGGGTGTTAAGTGTGAAAAATGTGGGGTTGAAGTAGCAAATTCTAAGGTGCGCCGCTCCAGAATGGGACACATAGAGCTTGTAACTCCTGTGGCTCATATTTGGTATGTCAATTCCTTGCCAAGCCGTATAGGAACGCTTTTGGGTGTTAAGATGAAAGACCTTGAACGCGTGCTTTATTATGAAGCTTATATTGTTGAAAATCCCGGGGATGCCTTTTATGATAACGAAAGCACTAAAAAAGTGGAATTTTGCGATGTTTTAAACGAAGAGCAATATCAAAATTTAATGCAACGCTATGAAAATAGTGGCTTTAAAGCTAGAATGGGTGGAGAAGTTGTCCGTGATTTACTTGCTGGGCTTGATTTGGTTTCTTTGCTTAATCAGCTTAAAGAAGAAATGGCGGCGACTAATTCAGAGGCTAAGAAAAAGACTATTATCAAGCGTTTAAAAGTTGTAGAGAATTTTTTAAATTCCAATCTAAATGCTAATGTAGGTAGCGATGAAGCCGTGCCAAATCGTCCTGAGTGGATGATGATTACAAATTTACCTGTTTTGCCACCGGATTTAAGACCTTTAGTAGCCTTAGATGGGGGCAAATTTGCAGTTTCTGATGTGAATGATTTATATCGCCGTGTTATCAATAGAAACACCCGTCTTAAAAAATTAATGGAGCTTGATGCTCCTGAGATTATTATTAGAAATGAAAAAAGAATGCTTCAAGAAGCTGTGGATGCACTTTTTGACAATGGTCGCCGTGCTAATGCCGTAAAGGGTGCGAATAAACGCCCCTTAAAATCTCTTAGTGAAATTATCAAGGGCAAGCAGGGGCGTTTTAGACAAAATTTATTGGGTAAAAGAGTGGATTTCTCAGGTCGTAGCGTCATCGTTGTAGGTCCTAAACTTAGAATGGATCAGTGTGGTCTGCCTAAAAAGATGGCTTTAGAGCTTTTTAAGCCCCATTTATTAGCCAAGCTCGAAGAAAAGGGCTATGCTACTACGGTAAAACAGGCTAAAAAAATGATAGAAAATAAAACCAATGAAGTTTGGGAGTGTTTAGAAGAAGTGGTAAAAGGGCATCCTGTTATGCTTAACCGTGCGCCAACCTTACATAAACTTTCCATACAAGCTTTTCACCCTGTTTTAGTCGAAGGTAAGGCTATGCAGTTGCATCCTTTGGTTTGTGCAGCTTTTAATGCGGACTTTGATGGGGACCAAATGGCAGTGCATGTGCCACTTTCTCAAGAAGCCATTGCAGAGTGTAAGGTGCTTATGCTTTCTTCGATGAATATACTTCTACCCGCAAGTGGCAAATCTGTAACCGTGCCTTCTCAAGATATGGTTTTGGGAATTTATTATCTTTCTTTGGAAAAAGTGGGGGCAAAAGGTTCGCATAAAATTTGCACAGGCATCGATGAAGTGATGATGGCTATTCAAAGTGAGTGCTTGGATATTCATGCTAGTATTCAAACTATGGTAGATGGAAGGAAAATCACCACCACAGCAGGGCGTTTAATCATCAAATCCATCTTGCCTGATTTTGTGCCTGAAAATAGCTGGAATAAGGTCCTAAAGAAAAAGGACATTGCCGCACTTGTAGATTATGTTTATAAACAAGGTGGCTTGGAAATTACAGCTAGTTTCTTAGATAGACTTAAAAATTTAGGTTTTGAGTATGCAACTAAGGCGGGTATTTCTATATCTATTACAGATATTATTATCCCTGATGATAAGCAAAAAGCGATTGATGAAGCCAAAAAACAGGTGCGTGAAATTCAAAATTCTTATAATCTTGGTTTGATTACTTCAGGCGAAAGATATAATAAAATCATAGATATTTGGAAAAGCACAAACAATAGCCTTTCTAAGGATATGATGAAACTTGTGGAAAAGGACAAGGAAGGTTTTAATTCTATTTATATGATGGCAGATAGTGGTGCTAGGGGTTCTGCGGCTCAAATTTCTCAACTTGCAGCGATGAGAGGGCTTATGACTAAGCCTGATGGAAGCATTATCGAGACGCCTATTATTTCAAATTTCCGTGAAGGGCTTAATGTGCTTGAGTATTTTATTTCTACGCACGGAGCTAGAAAAGGACTTGCCGATACGGCTCTTAAAACAGCCAATGCGGGTTATCTTACTAGAAAGCTCATTGATGTGGCTCAAAATGTAAAAATTACCATTGAAGATTGCGGAACGCACGAAGGCGTTGAAATCAATGAAATTACCGCCGATAGCTCCATCATCGAAACCTTAGAAGAAAGAATTTTAGGCAGGGTTTTAGCTGAAGATGTGATAGACCCTATTACAAATTCTGTGCTTTTTGCAGAAGGCACTTTGATGGATGAAGAAAAGGCAAAAATTCTAGGCGAAAGTGGTATTAAGAGTGTCAATATACGCACTCCTATTACTTGCAAGGCTAAAAAGGGAATTTGTGCAAAATGCTATGGTATCAACCTTGGCGAAGGTAAATTAGTAAAACCGGGCGAAGCGGTGGGTATTATTTCAGCTCAGTCTATTGGGGAGCCGGGAACTCAGCTGACTTTAAGGACTTTCCACAGCGGAGGAACAGCTAGCACAGATTTGCAAGATAGACAAGTAAGCGCACAAAAAGAAGGTTTTATAAGATTTTACAATCTTAAGACCTATAAAAATAAAGAAGGTAAAAATATAGTGGCTAATCGCAGAAATGCAGCGATTTTGCTTGTAGAGCCTAAGATTAAAGCTCCTTTTAAAGGGCTTATTAATATAGAAAATATCCACGAAGATGTGATTGTTTCTATCAAGGATAAAAAGCAAGAAGCTAAATTTATACTAAGAAAATACGATTTAGCCAAGCCTAATGAATTAGCCGGTGTAAGCGGTAGCATAGATGGAAAACTTTATTTGCCTTATCAAAGTGGTATGCAAGTGGATGAAAATGAGAGCATAGTTGAGGTGATTAAAGAGGGTTGGAATGTGCCTAATCGTATCCCTTTTGCGAGTGAAATTCTAGTCCAAGATGGCGAACCTGTGGTGCAAAATATCAAAGCAGGAGAAAAAGGAACGCTTAAATTTTACATCCTTAAAGGCGATGGCTTAGATAGGGTGAAAAAGGTTAAAAAGGGCGATATTGTTAAAGAAAAAGGCTTCTTTGTGGTAATTGCTGATGAAAATGATAGAGAGGCAAAAAGGCATTATATCCCAAGAGAATCAAAGATTGAATTTAATGATAGTGAAAAAATCGAAGATGCAAATACTATCATCGTAAGTGCGCCTAAAAAAGAAAGAAAAATCATTGCAGAATGGGACGCTTATAATAATACTATCATCGCTGAAATCGATGGTGTGGTAAGCTTTGAAGATATTGAAGCAGGTTATAGTGCTGATGAGCAAATTGACGAGGCTACGGGCAAGCGTTCTTTGGTTATCAATGAGTATTTGCCAAGTGGTGTAAGACCGACTTTGGTTATAGCTGGAAAAAATGATAAGGCAGTGCGTTATCAGCTTGAACCAAAAACTGTTATTTTCGTGCATGATGGCGATAAAATTTCTCAGGCTGATATTTTAGCCAAAACTCCAAAAGCCGCTGCAAAATCAAAAGACATTACAGGGGGTCTTCCTAGAGTTTCTGAGCTTTTTGAAGCAAGAAAACCTAAAAATGCGGCTGTGATTGCAGAAATTGACGGAGTGGTGCGTTTTGATAAGCCTTTGCGTTCCAAGGAGAGAATTATCATTCAAGCAGAAGATGGCACGAGTGCTGAATATTTAATCGATAAAGCAAAGCACATTCAAGTAAGAGATGGGGAATTTATTCACGCAGGAGAGAAGCTTACTGATGGGGTGGTTTCAAGTCATGATGTGCTTAAAATTTTAGGCGAAAAGGCTTTGCATTATTATCTTATCAGTGAAATTCAGCAGGTTTATCGCGGTCAAGGGGTTGTGATTTCGGATAAGCATATCGAGGTCATAGTCTCTCAAATGCTAAGACAGGTTAGGGTTGTAGATAGCGGACATACTAAATTCATAGAAGGGGATTTGGTTTCAAGACGCAAATTCCGTGAAGAAAATGAAAGGATTATTAAAATGGGTGGCGAACCAGCCATTGCTGAACCTGTGCTTTTAGGGGTAACTAGAGCAGCCATTGGAAGTGATAGTGTGATTTCAGCAGCTTCATTCCAAGAAACCACTAAGGTCTTAACTGAAGCCAGTATAGCGGGTAAATTTGACTACTTAGAAGATTTAAAAGAAAATGTCATCTTAGGTAGAATGATACCTGTGGGAACTGGGCTTTATGGCGAAAGAGAATTAAGAATAAAAGAGGGAGAATAAACTCTCTTTTTTCTTAAAGCCGTTCTAATTCAGGAAAATAAAGCTTAAGCTCTTCTTCTATCTTTGCTTTTTGTTTTAGCAAAATTTCTTCATTTTTCTTTCTGAAATTGGCATTGGAATCAAAAATAAGATAAGAAATGCTAATGGCAGCTACGATTTTAGCCCTATGCTCTAAGCCTATTGCCATGCATTCAATTTGAGTATTCATTTCTCCACTTTCTAAGGCGATTTTGCTTTTTTTAATGCCTTGTAATTGTTTATAAAGCGTATCGATATGCTCTAGGGTGTTGGGCGTGATTTTTTCAAGCTTTTTAGGATAGAGAGTGTGAAGCTCTTTTTTGCTCTTTTTTTGCAGTAAAGCCTTACCTAAAGAAGTAGCATAGGCTGGATAACTCGTGCCTACAAAGGATTTTATTTGCACAGCATTATGAGCTTCAAGTTTTTCTAAATACAAAACCTCGCCCCCTTTTAAAATTCCAAGCTGACAGGTTTGTTTGCTTAAATCTCTAATTTTTATCATATGCTTTTTAATAAGCTCAAAGGCTGAAAATTCAGCCTTTATGCTAAGACTGAGTTTTAAAATTTGTTTGCTAAGATGGTAGTTTTTGTCTTTAGAGCTAATATAATTATTTTCTTGCAGGGTTTGAAGTATGGGCGAAAGTGTGCCAACGGGAATATCAAGTTTTTTTGAAATTTGACTTAAATTGCCTTGAAAATGGGCTAATAATTCTAAAATTTTTAGCACTCTTAAAGTGGGTTGGTGAGGCATTTTGCTCCTTTAGTTAGTAAAATAAGCATTAAAACGCTCACAAGAAAAAAATTCATAAAAATAACAAAACTTACCGAAAAATACTGCAAAAGCAAGGCACAACATCCTAAAACTCCTAAGGCACAAATCCTTGAAAAGCTTGATTTTGCTGCCATCAACACTGAAATTCTACGCTTTGAAACCAAAAGCGAAAAAGCAGAGTTTAAGCGGTAATCCAAATAAATAAAAATTCCCACAAAAAGCATATAGCCAAAAAGAGCATAATAGAGCTTGAAAAATAAAAAAGGCAGTAAAAAAAGAGCAAAAAAACAAAGCTTAATGCAGCTTAAAGGTTTAGTTTTAAAAAGCACTAAAACGCCTAAAATTTGAAAGGCTACATAGAGTAAAAAAAGATATTTTTCATTCAAAGCCTTTTCTAAAAATAGGGCTTGCCAAAGCTGATAATGGCTTTGAAAAAAGATTTGCGAACAAAGAGCTAAAAGAAAAAGCCAACGCAAGGCTTGATTTTTTTTAAGTTCTCTTAGAGCCAATAAAAGGTGTTTGCGGGGCGATTTTTGCTGAATTTTTAGTCTTTCTTCCTTAAAAAATAAGCACAAAAAAAGAGCTAGAACTATGAAGCTTATGCCTAGTAAATAAATTTTTACTCCTATTAAAAAATACAAAAAGCTTCCAAGCACAGCACCCAGTAGCATAGCACTAAATTGCATTTGGTTTTTGTAGCGGTAAAAGCTTTCTATGTGATTTTTAGCGTTTTCAAGCCTTTTAAATGCGTTGATGAGTGCTGTTTCTAGAGTATCGCTAGATAAGGCTATGCCTATACCATAAATAAACCAAGCAAGGGCTAAAATATAAAAATTATCAAAAAATAAAATAAAAGCACAATCAATGATTAATAAAAACCCGCTTAAAAAATAAAGCATTTTACGGCTATATAAATCCGCCCAAATCCCACTAGGCAGCTCAAAAAGCAAGACAGCCAAGCTAAAAGCTCCCGCTAAAAACATAATTTGACTTAAGCTCAAACCCTTAGCTAAAAGCAAAACGGTTAGTATGGAATGGGGCAGACTTTGGGCTAAAATGAGTAAAAAATTCGCCCCATAAAAAAGTCTAAGATTGCGTTTTAAAAGCATTTATTTACCCTAAATTTATTTTAAGAAAAAATTATAAAGTTTTTTGCTTAAAAATGAGTTGAATATGGAGTTGGGTGTTGTAAAGTCTTAAGAATTTTAAGGAATTTAAGATTTATTTTTTTGATTTTTCTTGAAATTTCGATTTTCATCTTTAGCCATCATTCTAAGAAGATTTTATTTGTCATTGTGAGTGAAATAAATAATCTACCTGAGACTAGATTATCACATTTTAACTGCGTTAAAACTCATAAGGACTATACTATATAATTTTTCTTTATTTTTTACATTTTTACTAAAATTTCATCTTTTTTAACTTAAAATTTTAATCAAGCTTAGAAATTTTTGTTACAAAAAGTTACTTCCTGTGTAAAAAAGTGCTTTTATTTTTTTGTGAAAATTTAGGGCTTTGCTGGGATTTGTTTTATTTTTACTTAGAATAAACTTAAAATTTAAGCATAAAAATTAGTATATTTTTGTTATATTTTTCGTATATAAATATATTTTTGTATATACGAAAAAGGAGAAAAAATGATTTTAAAAGGGACCTTACCTGCTTTACTTACGCCCTATAATAACGATGGAAGTGTTAATGAAAAAGAATTTATGCGTTATTGTGAATTTGGGATTTCTAAGGGCTTAGATGGCTTATTTTGCAACGGAAGTGCGGGGGATTCTCAAGCTTTAGGGCTAGAAGAGCAAATAAGGCTTATGAAACTCACAAAAGAAGCTGCAAAAAACGATGTGCCTGTTATTACAGGCATTGCTTCAACGATTTATCAAAACACTTTTATTTTAGCCCAAAAAGCCTATGAATTAGGGCTTGATGCCTTATTGCTTGCTATGCCTTATTATTATAAATTAAACGAAGATGCACTTTTTGAATATGTAAAAGACTTAGCTTCTAAAATAAAACTTCCCCTATATGTTTATAATATCCCGCTTTTTGCCCCCGCACTAAGCCTTAAATTTATTGAAAGAGTAGCCAAGCTTGATAAGATTGTAGGTATAAAAGATAGTAGTGGGGATGCCTTGCTTTTAAATCATATTTTAGATGTGGTGCCAAGCGATTTTGCTGTTTTTGTGGGAAGGGAAGAATTTTATGCAGGAGGCTTATTTGCGGGTGCAAAAGGCTCTATGACGGCTATTGGTGGTGTTTTTCCTGAATTAATGAGTGAAATTTATAGGGCAATGAATGAAAAAAATTACGATAGAGCCTTGCTCATTCAAAAAAGCTTATTAAAGGCTATAAGATTTGGTATGAGTATGGCTTTTCCTATGGGTTTTGCTCTGCTTTTAAAGGCTAGGGGATTTGAATTTGCAAATACTAGCATCCATCCTTTATCTTCCATCACAAAAGAAGAATTAAACACCCGTCTTAATGAAGCTAAAGAACTCATTAAGCTTATAGAAAAAGAAACAGGTGTGAGCTTATGAAAGGTTATATCATAGTAAGCGAAAAAGACAATGTCGCCACAGCTTTAAGAGATATTAAAAAAAATGAAGTGCTAGCGGGTATAAGCATACAAGAAGAGCTTAAAAGCGGACATAAATTTGCTCTTAAGGACATAGAAGAAGGAGAAAAGATTATCAAATACGCAGAACCCATAGCCTTAGCCAGTAAAGCCATAAAAGCAGGGCAGTGGGTGCATATACACAATACCGCAGGAATTCGCGGTCGCGGGGATAAGGAGTAAGGAATGATAAAATTACAAGGTTACAGAAGAAAAGATAATAAATTTGGCTTACGCAACAAGGTTATTGTAGTGCCTAGTGTGCATTGTGCTAATAAAGTATGCGAAAATATTGCTAGAAAATGTCAGGGTGCTGTGTATATCAATCATCAGCACGGCTGCTCCCAGCTTGAATTTGATGCCTTGCAAACAAGAGATGTTTTAATAGGACACGGCACTAATGCTAATGTCTATGGGATTTTAATCGTAGGGCTAGGTTGTGAAGTCATTCAAGCTAAGGCTGTGGCTGAGAAAATCAAAGAAGCCACACCCTATAAAAGAGTGGAATTTTTAGTCATACAAGAAGAAGGTGGCACACTCAAAACCACTCAAAAAGGCATAGAGCTAGTTAAGGCTATGTTAGAAGAAGCGGCTAAAATGCCTATGAGCGAGGGCGATTTTTCAGACCTTATTTTAGGCACGGAATGCGGAGGAAGCGATAGTTATAGTGGGCTTAGTGCTAATCCAGCCTTAGGCAGTTTGAGTGATTTTGTCATCGATGAGGGCGGGGCTGTGATTTTGGCTGAAACGACTGAACTCATAGGCTGTGAGGCTATTTTGGCTAAGAGGGCTAAAAACGAAGAAGTGGCTAAAAAGGTCTATGAGAAAATTTTGGGCTTTGAAGATTTAGTTAAGTCCTTTCACGCCGATATTCGTGGGGCAAACCCAAGTCCCGGAAATATAGCAGGGGGTCTAAGCTCCATAGAAGAGAAAAGCTTAGGCTGTGTGTATAAGGCAGGCACAAGAGAGCTAATGGATGTGATTGATTATGCTAAACCTGTGCTTTCTAAGGGACTTACCTTTATGAATACTCCGGGCAATGATATAGAACAGCTAAGCGCCATGGTAGCTGGCGGGGCTAATGTGTGTGTTTTTACCACAGGACGCGGCACACCCACAGGTTCAGCCATAGTGCCTACGATTAAGCTAAGTTCTAATAGCTTTTGCTATGAAAATATGCAAGATTGCATAGACATTAACGCAGGAGCCATTATCGATGGGCTAAAGAGCAAAGAAGACATTAGAGATGAGCTTATTGCTTTGATAGTAAGAATTTCACAGGGCGAACTTGTCAAAGCAGAGCTTAATGAGCAAAACGATTTTTCAGTGTGGAGACTTGCCACTACTTGCTAAGGATGAAAGATGAGAGCCTTAACTTCCAAAGAATTAGAGCTAGTTTGTAAAAAAATTTCGTGGCGTATTTTGCCTTTGATTGTTTTGATGTTTTGTCTGGCTATGCTTGATAGAACCAATATCAGCTTTGTCAAAAGCCACATAGAAATTGATGTGGGTATTAGCAATGCAGCCTATGCTTTGGGAGCGGGGATTTTTTTCATAGGCTATGCTCTTTTTGAAGTGCCTTCAAATTTGCTTTTGCATAAATTTGGGGCTAAAATTTGGCTTTCACGCATTATGATAACTTGGGGCTTGGTTACTATGGCGATGATTTTCATACAAGGAGAAAAGAGCTTTTATTTTTTGCGTTTTTTGTTAGGACTTAGCGAAGCGGGTTTTAGTCCGGGCGTGATTTTGTATCTTAGCTATTTTTTTCCGCCCCAGTTTCGCTCTAAGGCTTATGGAATTTATCAAATGGGCGTTCCCATAGCCTTCGTTTTTGGTTCCATACTCACAGGAGCTATTTTAGAGTATATGCCTGAAATTTATTTTAAATCTTGGCAGTGGATGTTTATTTGGCAGGGTGGTTTTACTGTGCTTGTAGGTATTTTTGCCTTTTGTTATTTAAGCTCACATCCAAAGGACGCTAAATGGCTGAGTGTGGAAGAGAAAAAACTTCTTTTAACGCACTTAGAATTTGCTAATACCAAAGCACAAGAGCATTCTGTGGGAGCTACTTTTTTAAATCCTTTGGTGTGGTGCTTTGTTTTTGTGTATTTTTGCATACAGCTAAGTATTTATGGAGTGCTTTTTTATCTGCCTAGTAAAATAGCTGAGTTTTTAGGCATTAGTATAGGCTTTGAAGTGGGGCTTTTGAATGCTCTTCCTTGGGTGGTGGTCTTCTTTGCCTTGCCTTTTTTAACCGCTCAAGCGGATAAAAGGCGTTTGTGGAATCTTTTTGCTTTGATTTTACTTTTTTTAGGAGCTTTGTTTCTTTTGCTTTCAAGCCTTATGCCTAATCTCATTAGTTTTTTGTTTTGCATTAGTTTAGCAGCGGTGGGATTTATAGTTATCCAGCCTATTTTTTGGAATTTACCCACTCAGGTTTTAAAGGGCAAATCAGCTGCCACAGCTATTGCATTAATAGGCTCTTTGGGAAATTTAGGTGGCTTTGTAGCGCCAAATCTTAAAAATTACATAGAAGCGAACTTAGGTCAGGAATGGGGGCTGATTATCCTAGCCTTAATAGCCTTTTTGGGCGTTTTTATGCTTTTATATTTAAAAAGAACTTTACAACTTGATAAGGGAGAAAATAATGGATTTAAAAATTAAAAACAAAATTTGCATCATTACAGGGGGTGCTAAGGGTATTGGGCTAGGCATTGCCAAACTTTGGGCTTTAGAAGGAGGCATTCCTGTGGTTTTTTCGCGTTCTATGAGTGAGAAAACTTTGCAAGAATTGAAAGCTTTAAATGAGAATTTTAGCTTTTATGCTATTGATTTAAAGGATTTTGAAAGCATAGAAGGCTTAGTGGATGAGGTGGCTAAGAAATACGGCTCTATTTACGCACTGGTTAATAATGCAGGGGCTAATGATAATTTACATATTGAAAACACCAGCACAAAGGATTTAATCAAGTCTTACGAAAACAATCTTTTTCATTATTATACTTGTGCAAAAGCCGCTTTGCCTTATATCAAAAAAGAGCAAGGTAGCATACTCAATATAGTCAGCAAAACAGGACTCACAGGACAGGGTAGAACTTCAGCCTATGCCTCAGCTAAGGCAGCTCAAATAGGCTTTACAAGGGAGTGGGCTTGTGCCTTTGCTAAGGATAATGTCAGGGTTAATGCTTTAGCTCCTGCTGAAGTGATGACCCCACTTTATGAAAAATGGCTGAATAATTTTGCCAATCCTAAAGAGCAGTATGAAAAAATCGCTAAGGCTATCCCACTAGGTCACCGCTTTACGACTATTGAAGAGATAGCTTACACGGCTGTTTTTACGCTTAGTCCTTTAGCTTCGCATACCACAGGGCAAATTTTATTTCCTGATGGGGGCTATGTGCATTTAGATAGGGCATTAAACTGGGATGAATAAAAGGAGAAAAAATGACAAGTTCAAAAAATATTAAAATTGCTATTATTTTGGTTACTTCGCTTTTCTTTTTATGGGGAGTGAGTTATGGACTTATTGATGTGATGAATAAGAATTTTCAAAACCATCTTCACATCACTCAGCACGAAAGTGGCTTTTTGCAGTTGGCTTATTTTGGGGCGTATTTTGTGATAGCCTTGCCAGCGGGGTGGATAGCGAGTCGTTATTCTTATAAAATGGGTATTATTTGCGGACTTTTTCTTTATGCTTTGGGGTGCTTACTCATCATACCTGCGACCAATGCGGCTTCTTTTAGTCTTTTTTTATTTGCTTTTTTTATATTAGCTTGTGGCATAGGTTGCTTAGAAACCAATGCCAATCCTTATATGGTTAAGCTAGGCGATGAGAAAAATGCGAGTTTTCGTATCAATGCGGCTCAAAGCTTTAATGGCTTTGGGCAATTTGTAGGTCCTTTAATAGGCGGGGCTTTGTTTTTATCTATTACCAAGCAAGAAGAAGGAGCCAGTGCTGAGCAAATTGAAAGTGCATTGTTAGCCAATATGGGTAATGTTCAGCTTGTTTATGTGGGTATAGCGGCTGTTGTTGGGCTGATTTTAGTGCTTTTTGTGTTGAATAAAATTCCAGAAGGTGAAGCAGTAAGCAAGGACTTTGCTAAGGATGATAAGAGTAAGCCAAGCGGAGTTTTTAAACACGCACATTTTAATTACGGGCTTTTAGCGCAGTTTTTATATATTGCCAATCAAGTCGCAGCGGGGGCGTTTTTTATCAATTATGCTGTGGAACATTTTGCAGGATTAAGCGATAAGCAAGGGGCGTATTATTTTAGCGTAGCCTTAATAGCCTTTATGCTGGGTAGAATTTTAACCACGCCTTTGATGAAATTCATTAAGGCAGAGCATATTTTAGGCTTGTATTCTTTTATCAATGTGCTAGTATGCGTAGGGCTTTATTTTGCTAGTGGCTTTTTCTCTGTGCTTTTACTCATAGCCTTGTTTTTCTTTATGAGTATATCCTTTCCTACTATTTTTGCTGTATCGACTAAGAATTTACCCCTTAATCAGGTCAAGCTAGGCGGCTCACTTTTGGTAATGAGTATAGTAGGCGGGGCGATTTCTCCTATGATTATAGGTGCGATTAATGATAATTTTGGCACCGGTGTGGGCTATTTGGCAATGGCACCTTTATTTTTATATGTGGCTTGGTATGGCTTTTTGGGTTCAAAAATAAGGGCTTAGTATGCAAAAGATTTTTGATTCACACTTGCATTTGTGGGATTTGCAAAGACTTAATTTAACTTGGCTTGAGAATATGCCTAGCCTTAAACGCAATTTTTGCTTAAAGGATTTACAAGATGCTTATGAAGGCTTTGAATTCTTAGGTGGGCTTTATGTGGAGACAAATTGTGATGATAAAGAAGCCGAAGCTCGTTTTGCCTTTGAGTTGCAAAAGCAGGGTTTAAAGCTTTGCTTGGGAAGTTTAGAGCAAGGAATAAGTTCTTTTAGACAGGTTTTACACGCTGATGAAAAGGGAGCTAAAAGGCTCCAGCTGCGTGAATTTAAAGAGCTTTTGAAAGAGCTTGAAAAAAGAAAATTGCCTTTTGAAGCTTGTGTGAAAAGCGAAGATTTGAGCCTTTTAGAGCAAAGCTTAAGGGATAATAAAGAGTTTAAGATTGTTTTAAATCATTTTGCAAGTCCTAAAATTTCGACATTTAATTCTTATAAAAAGGATTTAAAAAATTTAAGTCAGTATGAGAATTTATGGATAAAACTCAGTGCTCCTGATGTGTTTGATACTCAATTTGCCAAAGAAGTTTTTGCCTTTTTAAAGGAGAATTTTAGTGAGCATAAATTGCTTTTTGGCAGTAATTTTCCTGTGGCAAATTTAAGTCCTAAGCAGTGGGTGGAGTGCATTTTGCAAAGTGAAGTATTTGAAAATTTAGACGGCATTTTTTATCAAAATGCTTTAACTTTTTACAAAGGAGGTTGAGTGCAAAGATTTGGACAAATCATAAAAATCAAAAAAGAAAAAATAAAAGAGTATAAAGAGCTTCACGCAAAGCCTTATGATGGGGTTTGTAAGATGATTAAAGAATGCAATATACAAAATTATTCCATCTATTTATTTGGGGAATATTTGTTTGCATATTTTGAGTATGTGGGTGCTGATTTTGAAGCGGATATGGCTAAGATGGCAAGGGATGAGACTACGCAAAAATGGTGGAAAGTAACGGACCCTTGCCAAATTTCGCTAGGTTTTGCTGGACAAAAATGGCTGGATATGGAAGAAGTGTTTCATTTAGACTAAAAAGGAGAGAAAATGACGACTTATTATAATTTTATCGACGGGGAATTTGTGCCACATAATGGGGAATTTATCGAGGTTTTAAATCCTGCGACTAAGGAAGTGATTTCTAGGGTGGCAAGTGCTTCTTTAGAAGATACACAAAGAGCCATTGATGCGGCTAAAAAAGCACAAAAGGCTTGGGAAGCAAAAGCGGCGATTGAAAGAGCTTCTTATTTGAGAGAAATAGCGAATTTAATACGCAAGAATGCTGATTTTTTAACCGATGTTTTGATGCAAGAGCAGGGCAAAGTAAGAGCTTTGGCTAGTGTGGAGATTCATTTTACGGCGGATTATTTTGATTATACAGCAGAGTGGGCTAGGAGGTATGAGGGCGAAATCATACAAAGTGATAGGGCTAATGAGCATATTTATTTGTATAAGAGTGCTATTGGGGTTATTGGTGGAATTTTGCCTTGGAATTTCCCTTTCTTTCTCATCGCTAGAAAGATGGCACCTGCTCTACTTACAGGCAATACCATAGTCATAAAGCCAAGTAGCCAAACACCTAATAATGCCTTTGAATTTGCCAAGCTTGTTTCACAAAGTTCGTTGCCAAAAGGCGTGTTTAACCTAGTCGCTGGTAAGGGTAGTGTGGTAGGACACGAACTATCTAGCAATGAAAATATAGGTATGGTAAGCCTTACAGGAAGCGTTGAAGCGGGGGTTAAGGTGATGGAAGCGGCTGCTAAAAATATCATCAAGGTTTCTTTAGAACTTGGGGGTAAGGCACCTGCCATAGTGTGTAAGGATGCGGATATTGATTTAGCCGTAGAAGCGATTAAGGCAAGTAGGATTTGTAATAACGGGCAAGTTTGCAATTGTGCTGAGAGAGCCTATGTGCATACAAGTGTTTATGATGAATTTGTAGATAAATTTGTAAAAGCGATGAGTAAGGTAAGCGTGGGAAATACCTTAAAGGGTGATTTTGATATGGGACCCCTTGTCAATCAAGCTGGACTTGATAATGCCCTAGCTATGCTTGAGCGTGCTGTTGCTAAAGGAGCGGTTGTAGAATGTGGGGGAAAAGTTACGGATACGAGTGGGTATTATTTTCCTGCGAGTGTTGTTACTAATGTTAAGCACGAAGATGAGCTTATGCAAAAAGAGATTTTTGCCCCTATTTTGCCTATTGCTAAATTTGACACGCTTGATGAGGTTATTGCTAAGGCAAATGATTGTGAATATGGGCTTACAAGCTCTATTTATACGCAAAATTTAGACATAGCGATGAGAGCGAGCAGGGAGCTTAAATTTGGTGAAACTTATATCAATAGAGAAAATTTTGAAGCCATGCAGGGCTTTCACGCAGGTTTTAGAAAAAGCGGCATAGGCGGAGCTGATGGCAAACACGGCTTAGAAGAGTATTTAGCCACTCATATGGTGTATTTACAATACAACACAAATAAACAATAATCCTTAATCCTATCTAAATTTAGATAGGATTTTGCTTATACATAATATTTTTTATTTGCCGATTTACCCTATAAAAATTTCATTTATAGGATGGCAAAGATGATTAATGGTATAAATTCTTATTCAAATTATAATTACACAAACGCTTTAAATAACAATACTTCAAATACAAAATCATCTAATATTGCAAACGATAACTTAAACCTTGTAAGCGATAAAACTCAAGCAGTCAGTAAAATCTTAGGCTACTCAGTGGATAAAGATGGCTTTTTCACAAGTGATTTTAATGAAGCAGCAGGGATACCAAAGGATTATAAAATTTATGCTAAAGGTGTGGAAAATTTAGCTAGTTATATAACCAACCTTAATTTTAAATCTTTTACCAGTATAGATATTGCTAAAAGCATAGGAAATGCCTATAAAGTTTTTTCACAACTTATTGATGAACCGAATGGAAATTTTACTATTGAAGATTTAAATAAAATCCCTTTAGGATTTTATTATGATAAAAAAAGTTTTCAAGTAACTAATATTTTTCAAACTCAAAAAGAGTTCGAAAATGCTTTAAGTGCCAACAATGATTTGCAAATCTATCAAAATTCTAAACAGTTGGCATTAAGCTTTCCTAGTTGGAACGAAAAAGCTCCTAGTGATTATATCAAAAAGAACGATGATATATTTGCTCCAAGCTCTCACATAGATATAGGACAATCAATCTATAAAAATGATAATGGCTTTATAGGCAAGGGTGGCGTTTTAATGGCATTCTTTGCAGGCATGTCAGGTCAAAACCCTCTTATAGAAGGCGAAACAACCATATCAGGAAAACTTAATGGCTATGATAAAAATATGGGTCAAAGTCAAATAGAGGACTTGAATGAATTTATAAAACAAAATCCCATTAATTATGGTATAACAGGAGATATAGGAACGGATTTTACAAATATTTTAAAACTTAAAAGCAATATTAGTGATATAAATGAATTTAAAAAACGATGGCTAGAAATGAAGGCTAAAAGCGATGCTATGGGGGATAAATATAAAGCTGAAATAGCAGAGCAAAAGCTAGTCTATGCTGAAAACGATAAAAACCCAGATGAAAAACCCTTCAAAGCCATTCAAGCAGAAAGCAAAAACAAAGAAACTTATAAAGATAATGATATAAGAAATGAATTCCTAAAAAAGCTTTTAGAAAATAGCTTTAATAAGGCTAAAGAATTAGAACTTCTTTTGGGTATAAAAATAAGCGATGAAGACACAGAGAACTTTAACAACTTCCTTTTAAAAAAGAATTTGCAAAATAAAAGTGTGGATATAAGAGTGTGAGACATTAAAAACTTTAGTTTAAAATAAAATCAATCTTTGCAAAAAAAGAGTGTCAAAAATTCTTTTAATATTGCAGCTATTTCTTAGGTAAATTTTTAAGAGCTTTTCTTTAGCATTTGCCTTATTTTTGGAAATTTCACAAAAAGATTTAAATAATTTCTAGTTTATATTTTTGTAAGTAAAATTGAGATAAAATCCTAAGTTTATTATTTTTAAAGAAAGGAATGAATGTGCCAACCATAAATCAATTGGTTAGAAAAGAGCGTAAAAAAGTTTTAGAAAAATCTAAATCTCCAGCGCTTAAAAATTGTCCGCAAAGAAGGGGAGTTTGCACTAGGGTTTATACTACAACACCTAAAAAACCAAACTCAGCGTTAAGAAAAGTTGCCAAAGTAAGACTTACAAGTGGCTTTGAAGTGATTAGTTACATAGGCGGTGAAGGTCATAATCTACAAGAACACAGCATTGTTTTAGTGCGTGGGGGTAGGGTAAAAGACTTACCGGGTGTGAAATATCACATTGTCCGCGGTGCTTTAGATACAGCCGGCGTTGCTAAAAGAACGGTTTCTCGTTCTAAATATGGTGCGAAGCGTCCTAAAGCAGGTGCTGCGAAGTAAAAAATAAGACAGACAAATCCATTAGATTTGATTTTGTTTGAGTAAAATTTTAAATTTGAAGGAAAAAAATGAGAAGAAGAAAAGCTCCGGTAAGAGAAGTCTTGCCAGACCCGATTTATGGTAATAAAATAATCACAAAATTCATTAATTCTTTAATGTATGATGGCAAAAAAAGCACAGCTACAACTATTATGTATGGTGCTTTAGAGGCTATTGATAAAAAAGGTGGCGAGAAAAAAGGTATTGATATTTTCAACGATGCGATTGAAAACATTAAGCCTTTATTAGAAGTAAAATCTCGCCGTGTAGGTGGGGCAACCTATCAAGTTCCAGTGGAAGTGCGTCCTGCTAGACAGCAAGCTTTGGCGATTCGTTGGATTATTTCATATGCTAGAAAAAGAAGCGAAAGAACTATGATTGAAAAATTAGCGGCTGAACTTTTGGATGCGGCTAATAGTAAAGGTGCTTCATTTAAGAAGAAAGAAGATACTTATAAAATGGCTGAAGCAAATAAAGCTTTTGCTCACTATCGCTGGTAAAAAGGAGAAAAAATGTCTAGAAATACTCCTTTAAAAAAAGTTAGAAATATCGGTATTGCCGCTCACATTGACGCGGGTAAAACGACTACAAGTGAGAGAATTCTTTTCTTTACGGGTATGAGTCATAAAATCGGCGAGGTGCATGATGGGGCTGCGACTATGGACTGGATGGAACAAGAAAAAGAGCGTGGGATTACCATCACTTCTGCGGCGACTACTTGTTTTTGGAAAGACCATCAAATCAATCTTATAGACACTCCCGGACATGTGGATTTTACAATCGAAGTTGAAAGATCTATGCGTGTTTTAGATGGGGCTGTGGCGGTATTTTGCTCAGTAGGTGGGGTTCAGCCTCAAAGTGAAACCGTGTGGAGACAGGCTAATAAATACGGCGTTCCAAGAATAGTTTTTGTCAATAAAATGGATAGAATCGGTGCAAATTTCTACAATGTAGAAGAGCAAATTCGTAACCGCTTGAAAGCTAATCCAGTCCCACTTCAAATTCCAATTGGTGCTGAAGATAATTTTAAGGGCGTGATTGATCTTGTAACGATGAAAGCCTTAGTTTGGGAAGATGATACTAAGCCAACTGATTATGTGGAAAAAGAAATTCCAGCCGAACTTAAGGAAAAAGCAGAAGAATATCGCACTAAGATGATAGAAGCTGTAAGCGAAACGAGTGATGAGCTTATGGAGAAGTATTTAGGCGGAGAAGAATTAAGCCTTGAAGAAATTAAAACAGGGATTAAAGCGGGATGTTTAAGCCTTTCTATCGTTCCTATGCTTTGTGGCACAGCCTTTAAAAATAAGGGCGTTCAGCCTTTACTTGATGCTGTTGTGGCTTATTTGCCAGCTCCTGATGAAGTGGCTAATATCAAGGGTGAATACGAAGACGGCACGGAAGTTTCTGTGAAATCAACTGATGATGGTGAATTTGCAGGACTTGCCTTCAAGATTATGACTGACCCTTTTGTAGGACAGCTTACTTTCGTGCGTGTTTATCGTGGTTGTTTGGAGAGCGGTTCTTATGCTTATAACTCAACTAAGGATAAAAAAGAAAGAATAGGTCGTCTTTTGAAAATGCACTCTAATAAAAGAGAAGAGATTAAGGTGCTTTATGCGGGTGAAATCGGTGCTGTTGTAGGATTAAAAGATACGCTTACAGGTGATACACTTGCGAGTGAAAAAGATAAAGTTATCTTAGAAAGAATGGATTTTCCAGATCCAGTTATTTCTGTTGCAGTTGAACCAAAAACTAAAGCAGACCAAGAAAAAATGTCTATTGCTTTAAATAAACTTGCCCAAGAGGACCCTAGTTTTAGAGTTTCTACAGATGAAGAAAGCGGTCAAACTATCATTTCGGGTATGGGTGAATTGCACCTTGAAATTATCGTTGATAGAATGCTTCGTGAATTTAAGGTTGAAGCCGAAGTAGGACAACCTCAAGTTGCTTATAGAGAAACCATTCGTAAAGTTGTTGAGCAAGAATACAAATACGCTAAACAATCAGGTGGTCGCGGACAATACGGACATGTATTCTTACGCCTTGAACCACTTGAGCCGGGCAGTGGCTATGAATTTGTTAATGACATCAAGGGTGGGGTAATTCCTAAAGAATACATTCCTGCTGTGGATAAGGGCATACAAGAAGCCTTGCAAAATGGGGTTTTAGCAGGTTATCCAGTAGAAGATGTGAAAGTAAGCGTGTATGATGGAAGTTATCACGAAGTGGATTCTTCTGAGATGGCTTTTAAACTTGCTGCTTCTATGGGCTTTAAAGAAGGTGCTAGAAAAGCAGGTGCTGTAATCTTAGAGCCTATGATGAAGGTTGAAGTGGAAACTCCTGAAGATTATATGGGTGATGTGATAGGGGATTTAAATAAGCGTCGTGGTCAGGTTAATTCTATGGATGAAAGAGGTGGAAATAAAATCATCACAGCATTTTGTCCTTTGGCTGAAATGTTTGGATACTCCACAGACCTTAGAAGCCAAACTCAGGGTCGTGCGACTTATTCTATGGAATTTGACCATTATGATGAAGTCCCTAAGAATGTTGCTGATGAAATCATCAAAAAAAGAAATGGTTGATTTTTAAGCGGGATTTTTCCCGCTTTGCGTCCTCGTAGCTCAGCAGGATAGAGCGCAAAATTCCTAATTTTGAGGCCGTGAGTTCGAATCTCGCCGTGGACACCAGTTTATAAGGCTTTATATGATAAAAACTATTTTTTTTATGACTTTTGTAATTTCTTTTTTGGTGGCACAAAGCCCGACAAATTTTAAAGAAGATGATAATATAACAAAAGAACAAAATATATTTAAAGAACAGCCTCCAAAACGCATTAAAATTCCAACGCATTAAATATGTCAGATTTGATTACGCTAACTCAATTAGCCAAGGGGTATCGTTATAATAGTGATTCTTTGCTTCTAGCTGATTTTATTTTAAAACAAGGCGTTAGAAATAATATTCTTGATGTGGGTGCAGGTTGTGGGATTATAGGCATTTTGCTTAAAAAAAATATTACAAATTTAAGTTTATCTTTGATTGATATTCAAAAAGAAAATATAGAATTAATCAACAAAAATTTAAAATCCAATCAAATACAAGCCGATGTTTTTCATAGCGATTTTGCCGAGTTTGAAAGTATGGAAAAATTTGATTTTATAGTTTGCAATCCCCCATTTTATAGACAAGAAGCCTGCAAGAGTGAGAATAGGCATAAAAATATTAGCAAATTTCAGGAGTTTTTACCCTTGCATAGCTTTTTAACTAAAGCAAATTCCATACTTAAGCCCAATGGAACTTTGTATTTTTGCTATGAAGTTTTGGCTTTAGATGAGCTTTGTTTTATTTTAAAAGATATGAAGATGAAAATGACAAAACTTTGTTTTGTCCATACTCATCAAAACAAAAAAGCAAGGCTTGTTTTAATACAGCTAAAAAAAGGTTCAAAATCGCCCTGTGAGATTTTGCCCCCTTTTTTTGTATATGAAAATGAAATTTTAAGCAAACAAATGCAAGAAATTCACTTAAGATTTAGGTTAAAAAGTTATGATATTTGATAAAAATTTTTCTTATGCTTTTGATGAAAATGCTTGTGAAAAATGCGGTGGAAAGTGTTGCACTGGAGAAAGTGGTAATATTTTTGCGAGTAGGGAAGAATTAGAAGCGTTAAGAAAACATTTAAATTTGCAAAGCAAGGAATTTGCTAAGAAGTATTTAAAAAAATGGGTTTTAGAATGAGTTTTAAAGAGCTTGCGTTTGAAGAGGGTTTTGCTTGTATTTTTTTCGACACTCAAAAAAGAAATTGTAGCATTTATGATTTTCGCCCAAGGCAGTGCAGGACCTTTCCGTTTTGGGAATATTTTAAGACACATCAAAAGGAATTAGAAAAAGAATGTATAGGAATTTGTTATTTGTCTTAGTGGCTTGTTTTTTGGTTGCTTGTGGAAATTCAAAAAACACTATTGTTTATGCTGATTATACCAAATACAAGAGTAATGATTTTGATTTAAGAGTAATGAAGGCTTATAATTACGAGTATTATAGACAATATAAAGAAGCCACAGTTGCGTTTTTAGAGCTTTATAAAGACTACAATAATAGCCATTTTTTAGAAAATGCTTTTTTACTTGCCTTGATTAATAATCTTGATGAGCAAACAGAGTTAAATGATTTGGCAAAGCCTTATTTAAATAGCAATGACAATCTTAAGCGGCTTAGTGCTCTTTATGCTTTAAATTCAGACAATATTAACGATGCCCAAAAACTCATTAAAGAGCTTTTGGCAAAAAAAGATGATGACCCCAGAAATTTAGAGCTTTATGGGGATATTTTAGTGAAAAAAAATGATTTAAAAGAAGCTGTAAAATACTATAAATCCGCTTATTATCAAGTGCAAAATGAAGAAATTTTATTTAAGCTTATAGGAGTTTATGCGATTTTAAATGATACTTTAAATATCAAAAATATTTTAGAATTTTCAAGAAAGACAAATGGCTGCACCCTTAAAACTTGTGTTTTACTTGCTAAAATTTATTTTGATGAGAAAGATATAGAAGCGTTAAAAAGCCTATATGAAGAACTTTATAAGCTTAGTGGGGATAAAACTTTCGCACTGGCTTTAATAGAGCTTTTTAATTCTCAAGGTCAATTTGAAGAAGCTTTAAAAATCGCTTTAGAGTATGATTTAGACCCTGATATTAAACTTGCTTTGTATCAAAATTTAAAACGCTTTGATGAAGCTAAAAAAATGAGTTTAACGCTTTTTGATAAAACAAAAAATAAAGAATACCTTTTAAAAGCTGCAATTTTCGAATTTGAAGCCGCAAACGCAGCTAAAAAAATAAGCCCAAAAATTCTTAATTCGATTAAGGAGAAATTTGAACTTGGCATTGATAAAGACAGCAATGCTTTGTATTTAAATTATTATGGATATTTACTTATTGATTATGATTTGGATGTGAAAAAGGGTATAAAGCTAGTTGAACTTGCCCTAGAAAAAGAACCGCAAAATTTGTATTATTTGGATTCTTTGGCTTGGGGATATTATAAATTAGGCTCTTGTAATCAAGCGTGGGAAGTTTTAAAACAAACGCTAAAGGATAAAGAATTTGCAAATTCTGATGAAAGTAAGGCTCATATAAAAGCGATAAAGGCGTGTTTGAAACTATGATATTAGAGAAAATTTTTCAAAAAACAAAAGAAGATTTAAAAGAACGCAAAATAAAACTCCCTTACGATATGCTAGGGCGTTCTTTGGCTTCAAATCCTTTTTTTCCTAAGGATGTGATAGGGGCTTTAAAAAGAGTGGAAAAAGAAGTTAAAATCATCGCAGAAGTGAAAAAAGCAAGTCCTAGTAAGGGTGTGATTAGAAAGGATTTTGAGCCTTTAAATATCGCTTTAAATTATGAAAAAAACAAAGCTGTGGCGATTTCTGTTTTAACAGAGCCGCATTTTTTTCAAGGTTCTTTAGAATACCTAAGTCTGATACGCCGCTATACGCAAATTCCTTTGTTAAGGAAGGATTTTATTTTTGATGAGTATCAAATTTTAGAAGCTTTGGTTTATGGTGCTGATTTTGTGCTTTTAATCGCTAAAATGTTAAGTATGAAAGAGCTTAAAAAACTACTTGAGTTTGCAAGGCATTTAGGACTTGAAGCTTTGGTTGAAATTCACGACACCCAAGATTTAAGCAAGGCTATTTTTGCTGGAGCGGATATTATAGGTATAAATCATCGTAATTTAGAAGATTTTTCTATGGATATGAGTTTATGCCAAAGGCTTATCCCACAAATTCCCAATTCAAAAATCATCATCGCAGAAAGTGGTTTGGAAGATAAGGAATTTTTAGAGCATTTACAAAATTTAGGTGTTGATGCTTTTTTAATCGGTGAGTATTTTATGCGTCAGAGCGATGAAGGAAAGGCTTTAAAAGCTTTGCTTTGAAAGGAGTAAAATGCAGTATTTGTATGCACCGTGGCGGAGTGAGTATTTTGAAAAAGAAAAAAGCGTTTGTCCTTTTTGTGATTGTGCTAGTAAAATTAAAAGCGATGAAGAGCTGGGTGTGATTTTTAGAGCCAAATATTGCTTTGGGGTGATGAATCGCTATCCTTATTCTGCGGGACATTTTATGGTAATTCCTTATTTGCACGAAGAGCATATAGAAAATTTAAATAATGAAATTTGGCAAGAAATGAGTCATTTTGTGCGTTTGGGGGTAAAAATTTTAAAAGAGCAAATTCACGCAAGTGGAGTAAATATCGGTATGAATTTAAGCAAGGACGCAGGAGCTGGGATAGCTGCTCATTGTCATTATCATTTAGTTCCGCGTTGGGCTGGGGATACAAATTTCATTACAACCATAGGAGAAACTAGGGTTTGTGGCACTCATATAGAGCAAGTTTATCAAAAACTTGTTTTGGCTTTTAAAAATGTTAAGTGAAGTTGAATTTTTAGAATTTCAAAAAGAAAATTTCTCTCTTTTAATTGACGCAAGAAGTCCTAGGGAATTTTTACATTCTCATTTGATTGGGGCTTTAAATTTTTATGCTTTAAACGATGAAGAGCATCAAGAAATAGGCACGATTTATAAAAAAAATCAAGCTCTAGCTAAGGCTAAAGGAGCAAGTTATATTTGTCAAAATATGGCTCAACATATACCTAAAATCACTCAAAATTTTCGCATAGGCGAAAAGATAGGAATTTACTGCTCTCGTGGGGGTTTGCGTTCAAAATCCCTAGCCTTAATTTTGAGTGAATTAGGCTTTAGAGTGGTGCGTTTAAAAGGCGGTTTTAAGGCTTATAGAAGTTTTATAATGCAGTTTTTTGAAAGGGGAATGAATTTTAAATTTTTCTCTCTTTGTGGCAATACAGGATGTGGAAAAACAGAGCTTTTAGAGCAATTACCTCACGCTTTAAATTTGGAAAAAATGGCAAATCATTTAGGCTCATCTTTTGGGGATATTTTAGGAAAACAACCCACGCAAAAAGCTTTTGAAGCGGAGCTTTTTCACGCTTTAAATTCTTTAAAAGATTTTATTTTTATAGAAAGCGAAAGTCGTAAAATAGGGGAATTAGTTTTACCCTTAAGGCTTTATGAGCATATGCAAAAAGCTTTTAAAATCCATTGTTCTTGTTCTTTGGAAAATCGTGTTAAAAGAATACAAAAAATTTACCAAGAAAAAATGACGCCCTTGAAATTTCAACAAGCCTTGCAAAAGATTAGCCCTTATATCAGTTTAAATTTGCGTCAAGATTTATTTGAAAATTATGAGAAAAAAGAATGGCAAAAGCTTATTGTTTTGCTTTTAGATTATTATGATAAAAGTTATAAAAAGCCCAGTAAAATCGATTTTGAGCTAAATACAGATGATATTTTAAAGGCTAAAGAAGAGCTTTTAGGATATTTTAAAATAGGCTAGTTTATATTTTACAAGCAATCTAAAATAAACTCCGCAAATTCATCGCTATCATTAGGACAACTTATTAGCTCATAAGCTTCTTTAGCCAAGTGTTTATACTCTATACCCAGCTCAAAAATGGTTTCAGAACAATCTATGCAAAAAGACAGGGGATAAATCAAGGCTTTTTGCTTTAAATTTGCCAAAATATCACTCGTATTAGGCTCAAGCCATTTTATAGGACCTAACCTAGATTGATAAGCGATGATAAATTCATCAAAATGATTTTTAAGCTTCTCTTTTAAAAGCTCTACATGCTCATTGATATGCTTTTCATACAAATCCCCCTTTTCTATCACAGAAACAGGCAAAGAATGGGCTGAAAAAATCAAAGTTTTCGCCCCAAAATGCTTTTGTTTTTCTAAAATATGTGAAATTATCATTTGATTATAAAGTTCGTTTTTGTAAAAAACATCGATAATTTTTATTTTAGCATCGATTTTTAGGCTTTTAACCCTATTTTGCAAGACTTCTAAGGATGAAGTAACCGTTGTGCGTGAGTGGTGGGGATAGAGTGGAAAAAGTATGATTTCATCTTCCTTGCCAAGCTTATATTTTCCTAGCACTTCCTTAGCAAAAGGCGGGACATAGAGATTGACAAAGTCAAAGCAAAAAGCCTTTTGTTTTGCACTTAGCTTAAGGCATAAGCTTTGAGTGAGCTCATTTAAAGGGGATTTTCCGCCCATTTGTTTATAATTTTCTTGCATGGCTTTAACACGAGCTTTTGTTATAATCCACGCTACAAATTTTCTTAAAAAAGCATTTTTAATCCCCAAAATATAAGGGTCATTAAACATATTTTTTAAAAACACTTCACAATCTTGCAAATTCGTAGCCCCACCCATATTTAAAAATAAAACTAATTTCATATCAACCTTTCTAAAATACCTTTTCTAAAATATTGTGTGCTTAAATTTCACAGCCTTTTTCAATATCACACTTAAAAATTTACAAAAGCTTAAATAAAAAAGGCTTATTGTATTTTAGCTTTACTTAATTTAAAGTAATTTTGGTATGATATGCTTTTGTAAAAATTTCTTAGGAAAACTTATGGATATTAGAAAAGCTTATTTGGATTTTTTTGCTTCAAAAGGACACGAGATAACCCCGTCAAGTCCTTTGGTTCCTGATGATGCGAGCTTACTTTTTGCCAATGCAGGTATGGTGCCTTTTAAAAGCATTTTTACAGGAGAAATTCCACGCCCAAATCCCCCACGCAAAACTAGTTGCCAAACCTGCATAAGAGCAGGTGGAAAGCACAATGACTTAGATAATGTCGGCTACACAGCACGCCATCATACCTTTTTTGAAATGCTTGGGAATTTTAGTTTTGGGGATTATTTTAAAGAACAAGCCATAGCCTATGCTTGGGAATTTGTAACGCAGATTTTAAAACTACCTGAAGAAAAACTTTTCGTAACCGTGCATGAAAGCGATGATGAGGCTTTTGGGTTGTGGCAAAAACACATCGCAGTAGAGAGAATTTATAAATTTGGCGATAAGGATAATTTTTGGCAAATGGGCGATACGGGTCCTTGTGGTCCTTGTAGTGAGATTTTTTATGACCAAGGGCAGGAGCATTTTAATTCAAGCGAAGATTATATGGGCGGGGATGGAGATAGGTTCTTAGAAATTTGGAATCTTGTTTTTATGCAGTATGAAAGAAGTGCTGATGGAAAGCTTAGTCCTTTACCAAAGCCAAGCATTGATACGGGGATGGGACTTGAGAGGGTAACGGCGATTAAAGAAGGTAAATTCAGTAATTTTGATAGCTCACTTTTTATGCCAATTATCAATGAAATTTCAAAACTTTGTGGTAAAACTTATGTTTATGAAGATGGAGCCAGTTTTAGAGTGATAGCTGATCATATACGCTCATCTGCGTTTTTACTAGCTCAAGGCGTGAGTTTTGATAAGGAAGGCAGGGGCTATGTTTTACGCCGCATTTTACGCCGTGCTTTAAGACACGGCTATTTGCTAGGATTTAAACAGGCTTTTATGTATCAATTAGTGGATAAGGTTTGTGAGCTTATGGGTGGGCATTATAGCTATCTTAATGAGAAAAAAGACTTTATAAAAGAGCAAATTCGCCTTGAAGAAGAAAGATTTTTAAGCACCATAGAAAATGGAATTGAAATTTTTAACGAAGAGCTTGAAAAGACTAAAGAAATTTTTAGCGGCGAAGTCGCCTTTAAGCTTTATGATACTTATGGTTTTCCGCTTGATTTAACGGCTGATATGTTAAGAGAAAAAAATCTTAAAGTCGATGAAGAAAAATTTGAACTTTTAATGGGAGAGCAAAAAAATAGAGCAAAGGCTTCTTGGAAAGGAAGTGGGGATAAAAGTGCTAGTGGAGACTTTAAAAACTTACTTGAAAAATTTGGAGAAAATCATTTTGTAGGCTATGAAAAAACAGAATGTGAAAGTAAAATTTTAGCCCTTTTAGATGAAGATTTTAAAGAAGTTTCTACTCTTAAAAATGCAGGCTGGGTAATGCTTGAAAACACGCCTTTTTATGCAACAAGTGGTGGGCAAAGTGCTGATAGTGGGTTTATAGCTAAACGCGAAGTTTTAGATACGCAAAAGTTTTTTAATCTCAATCTTAGCTTTGTAAAAACAGGCGAAGAGTTAAAAGTGGGTGCTAGGGTTTATGCGAAAATCGATACAGAAAAAAGAGAACAAATCGCACGCCATCACTCAGCTACTCATCTTTTGCACTATGCTTTAAGAGAAATTTTAGGAAGCCATATTTCTCAAGCGGGTTCTTTGGTTGAAAGCAATAAATTAAGATTTGATTTTACCCATCATAAGGCTTTAAGCAAGGAAGAATTAGAAAGCATTGAAAAAAGAGTCAATGAAATGATTATAAACTCAAGTGAAACCATCTTAGAAAATATGCCCTTAGAAGAGGCTAAAAAAAGCGGGGCTATGGCTTTGTTTAATGAAAAATATCAAGCTGTGGTGCGCGTCATCACTCTAGGTGAAAGCAAGGAACTTTGCGGGGGAACTCATGTTAAAAACACGGCTCAAATAGGAAGTTTTTACATAGTCAAAGAAAGCGGAGTGAGTGCGGGGGTTAGACGCATTGAAGCTGTGGTTTCTAAAGCGGCTTTAGACTTTGTAAAAAATCAGCTTAAAGAGCTTTCTAAAGCAAAAGATGAGCTTAAAAATAATGATATTTTAAGCGGGGTCAAAAAGCTTAAAAATGAAATTTTAAATTTAAAAAATGAGCTTAAAAACTCAAGTAAAACAGAGTTTAAATCTAAAAATTTCAAGGGCGTTGAGCTTTGTGTGGAGCGTGTGTTTGGGGGCGATATTAAAATGATGATAGATGAGTTTAAAAATAAATTTAACAAGGCTGTTATCTTACTCATTCAAGAAAAAGAAGGCAAAATCACCCTTGCAGCGGGAGTAAAAGAAGCCCCGCTTAAAGCAGGGGAGCTAGTCAAACAAGCCGCACAAATACTAGGAGGCAATGGCGGAGGAAGAGATGATTTTGCCACTGCAGGTGGGAAGGATTTAAGCAAAATCGATGAAGCCTTAAAGCAAAGCTTAGAAAGCATAGAAAAAGCATTATGTTAATCCTAGCTTCAACTTCTCTCTCAAGGGCGGCTTTGTTAGAACAAGCGGGTATAAAATTTAAGCAAATTAGCCTTGATTATAAGGAAAATTTAAGTAAAGAGCAAAAACCAAGCTCTTATGTGCAAAAAATAGTGCTAGAAAAAGAAAGGCAGTTTTTGGCTACTTATGAGAATTTAAAGGATGAAAACTTACTTTTTGCAGATAGCATAGTGTGTATAGAAGAAAAAATTCTCACTAAGGCAAAGGATAAAAAAGAAGCTTATGAAATGCTTGCTTTGCAAAGTGGCAAGTATGCGAGTGTTTTATCGGCTTTTTTGCTTCAAACTTCGCAAAAAAGGGTTTTTTCTCTTTCTAAAACCACACTTTATTTTAAAAATTTTGATGAAAATGCTTTAAAAGCTTATGTGGAAAATGAACTTTATAAAGGCAAGGCAGGTTGTATTATGTGCGAGGGTTTCCATCAAAATTTCATCACCCAACAAGTAGGAAGGCTAAGCACGGCTTTAGGGCTTGATATAGAGACTTTAAAGGCTTATTTATGAAAATATTAAAATATATTTTTTCATTTTTCACTCTTTTATTTATAGCTTCGTTTATTTATGTGGCTTATCTTTTTACAAGTGCCAATACGCAAGATTATACTTTTAAAGAGTATAAACCCCCGCTTACAACGCAAATTTATGATAGAAATGGCAAGCTTGTGGCAAATATCTTTGAACAACACCGCTTTTATGCTCCCTATGAAGAATTGCCTCCACGCCTTATAGAAGCTTTAGTAGCCATAGAAGATACGAGTTTTTTTGAGCATAATGGAGTCAATATTGATGCGATTTTTAGAGCTGTGGTAAAGATTGTCAAAAGTGGCGGGAAGACTATGGAAGGAGCCTCCACCCTTACTCAGCAATTTATTAAAAATACAGAATTGACCCCAGAAAGAACGATTACGCGTAAAATTCGCGAAGCCTTACTGGCTTATAAAATGGAAACTTTTTTGACTAAAGAACAAATTTTAGAAAGATATTTAAATTTTATCTTTTTTGGACACGGCTATTATGGGGTTAAAACAGCAGCTTTGGGGTATTTTCATAAAAATTTAAACGAACTTAGCCTTAAAGAGCTTGCTATGTTAGTGGGTATGCCAAAGGCTCCTAGTAGTTATGACCCGACTAAGCATTTAGACCTTTCTATCGCAAGGGCGAATAATGTTATTTCAAGAATGTATGTTTTAGGCTGGATTTCTAAAGCAGAGTATGATACAGCCCTTAAAGAAATTCCACAAGTTTATGATGATACGCTCACTCAAAATGCTGCTCCTTATGTTGTAGATGAAGTGATTAAGCAATTAAGCCCTAGTATTAAAGATTTAAAAACGGGGGGTTATAAGATTGTTTTAAATGTGGATTTAGATGTTCAAAATATGGCACAAGCTGCTTTAAAATTTGGTTATGATGAGATAATTAAGAGGGATAAGGATGCGAATTTAAGCACTTTAAATGGGGCTATGGTGGTGGTAAATCATCAAAGTGGCGATGTTTTGGCTTTGGTTGGGGGCATCGATTATGAAAAGAGTAATTTTAATAGAGCCACTCAAAGTCTAAGACAGCCCGGAAGTTCTTTTAAGCCCTTTGTGTATCAAGTAGCGATTAATCTTGGCTACTCGCCTATGAGTGAAATTGCAGATATTTCGCGTATTTTTGAAGGTGGAGCAGGCAATAATGAAGACTGGAAGCCAAAAAATGATGGGGGAAAATTTTTAGGCTTAATCACTTTAAAAGAAGCCTTAACAAGGTCAAGGAATTTAGCAACCATTAATCTCGCTCTTGATATGGGACTTGATGTGCTTTATGCTAAACTCTTGGAATTTGGATTTAAGGATATTCCGCCTAATTTGTCGATAGTGCTAGGAAGCTTTGGTATTTCGCTTTTGGAATATTCGAAGTATTATACTATGTTTGGTAATTATGGCACCCTTAAAGAGCCGCAAATTATCAGGCAAATTCAAGATAAAAATGGCAAAACAATTATGGAATTTAACGCCAGTGAGCGTCAAGTCAGCGAAGAAGCACAAAGCTTTTTGGTGCTGGATATGATGAAAAATGTTGTTGAAAAAGGCACAGGACGCAATGCAAGGGTAAAGGATATAGAAATAGCAGGAAAAACAGGCACAACAAATAAAAATGTAGATGCTTGGTTTTGCGGAATCACGCCTGAAATAGAAGCGATTATTTGGTATGGCAATGACAATAACAAGCCTATGCGTTACACAGAAGGGGGTGCTAGAACGGCTGCTCCTGTGTTTAGGGAATTTTTGAGTAAATATATAGAAAAATTTCCCGATACCACTAGAAAATTTAGCATACCCAATGGAGTGTATCGTGGGAATTATAAAGGCGAAAGTGCTTATTACACCACTAAATCCCCCCTACCTAAGGCGAATATGAAATTTAATGAAAGTGAGATTATATTTTGAAAGTAGAAAAATCTACCCCCTTACTTTCTTTAACCTATTGCTTAGTTTTAATTGTTCTACAAGCTCAACTTGGGTTGGGATTTTATAATTAGCCAATTTATTCTTACAATACATTCTTACTTGTTTTTTAAGTTCAAGCTTTGTAAATTTTTCATTTGCCCTTAAGACTATTTTTGCACAAACACTTTGTCCTGTAATGCTATTATTCTTTGCATACACTAAACAATCTTGCACAAAGGGAAGTTCTAAAATAACACCTTCAACTTCCTCAGGGATAAGCTTTTCTCCTCCTACATTGATTATTTCCTTGCTTCTTCCTATAATTTTTATATACTCCTCCCCATTTTCTTTGTGAAGTTCTACTAAATCTCCTGTTGCAAAATACCCTTCTTCGTCAAACACAGCATTATCGGCATTTAAATAGCCTAAGCTTTGGGTTTTGCTTTTGATATAAAGCTCATTATTGATGATTTTATAAGCCATACTTTCTAGCTTTATCATATTATTTTTAGTTTTGGTTTGAGCTATGCCCACTTCACTTGTGCCAAAAGTTTGATGAAATCTAACTTTAGGAAATTCTATTTTTAAGCGTTTGAGTAAGGAATCGCTCATTTTTTCTGTTCCGTAAGTAATAAGTTTTAAAGAGCTTAAATCATATTTTTCTTTCACTCCACCCATCAGCATAAGATTTAGCAAACTAGGACTCGCAGGTAATAAAGAAACTTGATATTTTTGTATATTTTGTGCTAAAGCTTCAACATTCTTTCTATCTTCAAAAGCTATACCACAAGCACCCATAGCCAAAACATTAAATAAAGTGTTTAAACCACCAATATGGTCAAACATTAAAAATAAAATAATATTCATATTTTTAGGTTTTTTATCTTGATAGACGCTTAAAATCACATCAAGATTATGCACCATAGCTTTAGGCTTTGCTGTGCTACCACTTGAAAAAAGGATTAAGCCACTTGAATCTTTAAGGGTTTTTATAAGGGGATGTTTTAAACTATCATTTTGATAGGCTATAAATTGATTATCATCATAAAGATAGTCTATTTGTCCTTGAGAGATTTTGTCTTTTAATTCTTTAAGGTCTTGATTTTTTGACTTTAAAAAAGGAGCGACTATCAATCTTTTTTCTATACAAGCTAATAACAAAGCTATACTTTGTAAGTCATAATCGCCTAAAATCCCTACAACACCTTTTACAGGATTTAATTCATTCATATATTTTTTTACTTCAAGTAGAAGTTCTAAATAAGAATAAGTTTTATCTTTATAGATTAAACAGCTTTGATTTTGATAAGCTACAAGTTTATTTAAAAAAGGATGAGAAAAAACTAAGCTATGCATTGACTCCACCTAAATAGATTACTTGTGAGCTTATAAAATCACTCTTTTCGCTAAGAAAAAATTCAATCACATTCAACACATCTTCAAATTTACCAAAGCGTTTAATGGCTTGCTGATTTAATAAGTCTTGTAATTTATTTTGAGGAACATTTTTAATCAAATCGGTTGGAACAGGAGTGGGACCAACAGCATTGACAGTAATGCCTAATTCATTTAATTCTTTAGCACATACTTGGGTTAAATTTACCAAAGCAGCTTTTGATGCTGCGTATATAGCTTCTCCTTCAAGTCTTAAAGGGGTGGCAACGGTGGTAAAATTAACTATACGAAAAGGCATAGTCTTTGTGTTTTTGTATTGTTTTTTATAAACATTAGCCATAACTTTTGCCACTTCTCTTGTAAATAAAAAAGTGCCAAAAACATTGGTATTAAAAATATTATGAATGCTTTTATAGGGTGTGGTTAAAATATGATTCATAGAAGCAATACCTGCATTATTTAGCAATACATCTATGCGGGAAAATTCCTTACGCACAGCATAAACCATAGAGATTACTTTTTTCTCATCACTCACATCAAGCTCAAAATGTCTATAATTGAGATGGTTTATGCTTGAAATGCCCCTAGAGCATCCACAAACTATATGACCTAAAGAAAGATAATATTCGCTTAATTGTTTGCCTATGCCTTTTCTTGTGCCCGTTATGATGATGATTTTTTGCATTTTAGTCCTTAATTTGACTTGTTATGTATTGAGCTAAAGTTCTAACATCCTTAAAGGGAGAATTTCTTAAACTCATCATTTTCTCATCCGCAAGAGTAAGCTCTATATCAAGCTCTGTATTGATACTTTCTTCTAAGTCTGTGATAAGATTTACAAGTGCTAAAGAGTCTAAAAGACCTCCTAAGCCGCTATAAAGTTTAGTATCTATATTGGCTGATTTTAACTCTTCTATCTCATAATCGTCAGCTGAATTTTTTAAAACATTTAAGATTATAGAAACTATTTTTTCTTCCATTTTAAAAGCTCACTTTCATTTAAAAATTGTTTTTTTTTTTTTTGTATTTTATTGTATAATACATTCTTTTTAATTTAACTTAAAGGATTTGTCTTTTGCAAAAGAAAAATATAGTATTGTTAGGAGCTAGTAATTCAAGAGTTCCCGGAGGACTTGCGGCGGGTTTAAATCAAAATAATATCAATTTATATAATTTATCCATAGGAGGCACAGATTGTGTGCATAAAATTTATGAACTTAAAAGAGAAGAAAATCAAGAACTTCTACATAAGGCTGATTTGATTGTGCTTGAGGTTAATATAATGGACATTGCAATGACTACTGGCTATTATGGTTATGAAAGTCTTGATTTTAAGATGGTTAGAAATGTGAGTTATCTTTATGAGCAGCTACATTTGTTAAATAAGAAAATTTTAGTTTTATTACTTTTTGATTTACGATGTGTAAGTGATAGTCCAAAAAAGCAAAGTGCTAATTTAATGATGCAAACTCATAAAAATCTAAGCTTATTTTATGATTTTAATCTCATTGATGTGCATCAAAAAATGATAGATACTCAGTGTTATAAGTTTTATAGCACATCTTTAGACCCTTATCATCTTTTAGCTACCATAATGTATCAACTTGGAAAAAATATTTCTCAAAATTTAGCTTCTTTTAAATTTTCTAAAAGAGAGCTAAATTCTCAAACAAATACCCTTTTTAAAGTTTTAAATCCTATGAATTTAGTGGATAATGCTTCGCCTAAATATTTTAAAGATTTATTGTATAAAGATAAATATATTGAAATTTCAGGCAAAGATTTGATTTATTTTCCAAAACAATACATAGGATATAGAATTTTAGGAGTTCATACCTTGTTTCCTCCAAAAAAAGGAGCATTGGCTACTTGGACTTCAATGTGCCAAAATTATTTCAGTATGGTTTTTAAAAATTCACAAAAAGAGCTAGTGAAAAGCTTTAGGTGTTATTATAATTTTGATTGGTTGTATGATGATTTCTTAATCGATAAGGATACCGTTGTTACTTATAATAAAGATAATATTCCCTTAAACGAAATTTCTTATGAAACACTTATAGTTGATAATTTGCCCAATACCTTAGCTGGAGCAGGTATAGTGAATTTTTTACTGGTTAAAAATGATGTAAATTTCATTCAACCAAAAAAAATTGGGGGGGGGGGATGCCATCTTGCAATACAAGCATGAAAATGATTTTTCACATTTAATTCCACCTATTGAAGTGTATAAAGAGCTTATAGAAGAATATATGTTGAAAACAAATACTCCAGCCCAAACACATTTACTAGAACGACAAATATCTTCATTAAGCCATCAGCTTAATCATTTAAAAACTTTTTCAACAGCCAAGCAAAGAATTCAAAATCAACTTTCTTATAAACTAGGACAAGCTTTGATAGAAAATTCAAAAAGTATATTAGGCTATATAAGGATGCCTTATGTATTATCTTATATAAAAGATAAGCATCAAAAAGAACGACTAAGCTATGAAACAAAGATAAAAGAAAATCCAAATTTAGCTTTACCTTCTTTAGAAACTTATCCTGATTATAATGAAGCTTTAAAAGAAAAAGAATGTTTTACTTATAAATTAGGAGAAGCTTTTATCAAAGCTCATAAAAATTGGTATAAAGGTGGATATATAAGGTTTTATTTCAAAGATGTGCCTAGCTTGAAAAGGGAATTTAAAGCAAGAAAGTAGAAAAATCTACTTTCAAATTTTTTTAAGCTTTTTTGATAATGATTTTGTCATTTTCCGCATCGATGAGTATGCTATCATTTTCACCTAGCTCATCAGAGAGTATCATATCGCTTAATTTATCTTCTACCAAATCATAAATAGCCCTTCTTAAAGGACGCGCACCAAAATCACAATCAAAGCCCTCTTTAGCGATTAAAAGTGCGGCATTTTCGCTTAAACTTGCCTTGATACCTTTATTTTCCAAGCTTTTTTCTAAGTCTTTAAATAAAAGTTTCACTATCTCATAAGCTTCATCTTTTCCAAGCGGATTAAAGCTGATAATATCATCTAAGCGGTTTAAAAATTCAGGCTTGAAGAAATTTTTTAATTCGTTTTTTACTGCTTCTTCTTGTTCTTTTCCGCTTAAATTCATAATGGCACTTGAGGCGATATTAGAAGTTAAAATGATGATGGTATTTTTAAAATCCACAGTTACACCCTTGCTATCTGTGGCTCTACCATCATCTAAAATTCCCAAAAGCACATTAAATACATCCTTGTGGGCTTTTTCAACTTCATCAAACAAAAGCACACTATAAGGCTTCCTACGCACCGCTTCACTAAGCTCTCCGCCTTCTTCGTGTCCTATATAGCCCGGAGGTGCGCCTAAAAGTCTTGAAACGCTGTGCTTTTCCATAAATTCACTCATATCAAAACGAATCATTGCCTTTTCATCATCAAACAAAAATTTCGCCAAAGCCTTAGCTGATTGGGTCTTGCCTACCCCAGTAGGACCTAAGAATAAAAAGCTTCCTATGGGTTTATTATCCGCATTAAGTCCTGCTTTGTTGCGTTTAATGGCTCTTGCTAAAGCTCTCATCGCTTCATCTTGTCCTATTACGCTTTCTTTTAAGTGCTGTTCTACTTCTAGGAATTTTTGTTTTTGCGAAGTTAGCATTTTTTGCACACTAATACCTGTCCATTTGCTTAAAATTCCAGCGACTAAATCCTCATCGACTTGATTTTTAAGCAAAACCCCATTTTCACTCATTTTTTTCCATTTTTCTTCTAAAATTTCCACTTCTTTTTCAAGGCTTGGAATTTTGCCATATTCTAGCTCGGCTGCTTTTTGAAATTCGCCTTTGGCTTTGGCTAAAGAAGCTTCATTTTTAAGCATATCCATTTCTTTTTTCTTTGCACTTATGCCATCAAAAACATTTTTTTCATTTTCAAATTGTGAATTTAAAGCACTTTGCCTTTCTTTTAAATTCGCAAGTTCTTTGGCGATTTCATCTCGTCTTTTTTGATTTTTCTCATCATTTTCCATTTTTAAAGCTTCATTTTCAACCTCTAAGGTTTCTATATCTTTACGCACTTTTCTTAACGAACTTGGCTCACTTTCAATCTGCATTTTAAGCTCAGCTGCAGCTTCATCGATTAAATCAATAGCCTTATCGGGTAAAAATCTATCATTAATATAACGCTTAGAAAGTTTAGCCGCTGCTACTAAAGCACTATCGTTGATGGTTACATTGTGATGAATTTCAAGCTTTTCTTTTATGCCCCTTAGCATAGCCAAAGCTTCATTGACACTAGGCTCTCCCACATTTACGGGTTGAAAACGGCGTTGCAAAGCCGCATCTTTTTCAAAATATTTGCGATATTCTTTTAGGGTTGTTGCTCCTATTGCGTGAAGTTCGCCCCTTGCAAGAGCGGGTTTTAGGATATTTGCCGCATCCATACTTCCTTCGCTAGCCCCCGCACCCACTAGGGTGTGAATTTCATCTATGAAAAGAATGATATTATTGCTTTTAATCACTTCATTAACCACAGCCTTTAACCTGTCTTCAAATTCGCCTCTGTATTTTGCTCCTGCGATTAAGGCGCTCATATCAAGGGCTATGACTTTTTTGTTTTGTAAAGATTTTGGAACATCTTTTTTGATAATTCTTTGAGCTAAAGCTTCAACTATGGCTGTTTTTCCAACTCCCGGTTCGCCTAAAAGTATGGGATTGTTTTTTGTTTTGCGTATTAAAATTTGCATTAAGCGTTCGATTTCTTCTTCTCTACCTATAACAGGGTCAAGCTTGCCTTCGCTTGCTTTTAGGGTTAAATCTATGCCGAATTTATTTAAGCTATCTAGAGTTTCATCGCTTGTTTTGCTTTCTATCTTGCGTCCAGCTCTTAATTTTTCAAGCTCTTTTTGCAATTCTTTAGGGTCTAAAAAAGAAGATAAAAGTTCTCTCACAGGGCTTTTTTCACTCTCGCTTATAAGCCAAGTATCCACACTTAAATAGCTATCGCCCTTAGCGCTCATCAATCCCTTAGCATTTTCTAAAGAGCTTATGAATTCACTAGAAAAGCGGATATTTTCACGGCGGACATTGGAGCTTGTGGGAAGTTTTGCAATTTTGCTCTTAATTTCAAGTTCTAAAGCTTCTTTGGAGACGCCAAGCTTATTTAAAATTTGATTGAATATACTGGTGCTATCTACACTCAAAGCCCACAAAAAGTGTAAAGAGCTAACTTCATTATTTTTAGAATGTATAGCTAAAGATACTGCACTTTCAAGGTTTGAAAGCATATTGTCGGTTAAAAAATCTTGTAAATTTGTCATTGTTTATCCTTTGTTAGTTTATATACCTGCTATTATATAACTTTAGTCATATAATGTCAAGTTATCTAAGTAAAAAATTTTAACAATTAGAATTTTACCTTGTCAAATAGCTTATTTGATGAAGCTATTAATGGCTTTGTTTAATTCCTCGATTTTTTTCTCGTCCTTATCCTCGATAGCATGAACAATGCAGTGTCTTAAATGCTCCTTTAAAATAGCCTTTCCTGTATTGTTAATCTCTCCACGCACAGCGGCAAGTTGGATTAAGATTTCAGAACAATCCCTGCCCTGTTCTATCATCTTTTTAATGCTTTCTAAGTGTCCTATGCTTTGGCTAAGGCGGTTCATCATCGCCTTATCGTGTCCTTTAGAATGCACATGAGAATGTATTTTTTTTTGCATATTTTTCCCTTAAATTTAAAATATTGAAGAAGTTTGAAAAAATTTAACGCAATTTACAAATCTTTAAGTAAATTTTACTAGAATTTTACTTCAAAATTTAAAAAATGGAGCTTATTTTGAAAACGAAAAGATTTTTCGCAAGTCTTGCGGGTTTTACTAGCACTTTGATTTTGTGTTTGTTTTTAACAAGCCATTTACAGGCTGAAGTTAGCAAGGAGCAACTTGGGAAGCGTTTAGAGGCTTTAGATAAACTGACAAAAACCCTTGCCATAGTTGAGCAATACTATGTGGATGACCAAAATATCAGTGATTTGGTGGATAAGTCTTTATCAGGGCTTTTAAGCAATCTTGATGCGCATTCTTCTTTTATGAATGAAAAAGATTTTAATGATATGAAAATTCAAACCAATGGAGAATTTGGAGGACTTGGAATCACGGTGGGAATGAAAGATGGAGCTTTGAGCGTGGTTTCGCCCATAGAAGGAACCCCTGCGGATAAAGCTGGGATAAAAGCAGGAGATATTATCTTAAAAATCAATGATGAGGCTACTTTGGGAATTAATCTTAATGACGCAGTGGATAAAATGCGTGGCAAGCCAAAAACTCAAATCACTTTAACCATCTTTAGAAAAGGTGCGACAAAGCCTTTTGATGTTACGCTAACAAGAGAAATTATCAAGATAGAAAGCGTTTATGCGAAAATGATAGAAAATGAAAATATTCTTTATCTTAGGGTTACAAATTTTGACAAAAATGTTGTAGATATGGCAAAAAAAGAACTTAAAAAATATCCTAAGGTTAAGGGCGTTATTTTAGACCTTAGAAATAATCCGGGCGGACTTTTAAATCAAGCCATAGGGCTGACAAATTTATTTGTGGATAAAGGTATTATCGTCTCTCAAAAAGGACGCATAGCCAGTGAAAATCAAGAATACAAAGCCGATCCTAAAAATAAAATTTCTGATGCTTCTTTGGTTGTGCTTGTCAATGGTGGAAGTGCGAGTGCGAGTGAAATTGTAAGCGGAGCCTTACAGGATTTAAAAAGGGCTGTGGTTGTGGGTGAAAATACCTTTGGAAAAGGAAGCGTGCAACAAATCATACCTATTAACAAAACTGAAGCTTTAAGACTTACTATCGCAAGATATTATTTGCCAAGCGGACGCACTATCCAAGCTGTGGGCGTAAAGCCTGATATAGAAGTTTTTCCGGGCAAGGTCAATACTCAAGAAGATGGTTTTAGCATTAAAGAAAGTGATTTAAAACAGCATTTAGAAAGTGAGCTTGAAAAAATCAATAAGGACAAAAAAGAAGACAAGGCGGAAACTAAAAACAATAAAAACATCCTTACTCAAGAGCAAATTAATAATGACGCTCAGTTAAAATCGGCTATGGATACGATTAAAATTTTAAACCTTAAATAAGGCGGATAAAATGACAAAAAAAGAAATGCTTTATGAAGGAAAGGGCAAAAGACTTTTCAAAACTGAGGATGAAAATTTACTCATTAGCGAATTTAAGGATGATTTAACGGCTTTTAATGCTGAAAAAAAAGGGAGTGAAAGCGGAAAAGGTGCGTTAAATTGTAAGATTAGCACGGAACTTTTTCATTTGCTTGAAAAAAATGGGATTAAAACCCATTTGATTAAAACCCTAAGCGATACGGAGCAAGTGGTTAAAAAATGCAAGATTGTGCCTATTGAAGTGATAGTGCGTAATGTCGCAACGGGTTCTTTAACCAAAAGATTGGGGATTAAAGATGGCGCGGTGCTGCCTTTTGCTTTAGTGGAATTTTGCCTTAAAGATGATGCTTTGGGCGATCCTTTTATCAATGATGAGCATTGTTTGATTTTAAATTTAGTGCAAAATGAAGCTCAAATTAGTGAAATTAAAAATATGGCTAGAAAGATTAATACGGTTTTAACTCCGTTTTTTGATGCTAAGAATTTAAGGCTGATTGATTTTAAGATTGAGCTAGGTTTAACTAAGGATAATGAGCTTGTTTTATGCGATGAAATAAGTCCTGATAGTTGTAGATTTTGGGATAAATTCAGTAATGAAAAATTAGATAAGGATAGATTTCGTCAAAATTTAGGTGGCGTAAAAATGGCTTATGAAGAAGTTTTAAAAAGAATATTAAATTAAGGAAAAAAATGGAAGTTATTGTCAATATTTCTTTGAAAAATGGAGTTTTAGACCCGCAAGGCAAAGCAGTGGAAAAAGCTTTACATTCTTTAAATTTTAATCAGGTTGAAGAAGTCAAAATTGCAAAACAAATCAAAATTTCTCTTAAGGAAGAAGACGCACAACTTGCTAAAGAACAAGTAAAAAAAATGTGTGAAGAATTGTTGGTAAATAGTGTTATTGAAGATTATGAACTTGTAAGCTTGAAAGAATAAAATGAAAGTTGCTATTATTAGATTTCCGGGGACAAATTGTGAATTTGACACGGCTTATGCCTTTGAAAAACTTGGAGTAAAAGCACAAATCATTTGGCACGAAGAAAAAGAATTTGATGTGGATTTGGTTGTTTTGCCGGGGGGATTTTCTTATGGGGATTATCTAAGATGTGCAGCCATTGCAAAACTTGCTCCTGCTATGCAAGGTGTTTTTAATCACGCAAAAAAAGGGAGATATATCTTAGGTATTTGCAATGGTTTTCAAATTTTACTTGAAAGTGGTCTTTTAAAGGGGGCGATGAAGCACAATAATAAGCTCAGTTTTATTTCTAAAAATCAAAATTTAAGGGTAGTTTCTAATGACAATGTCTTTTTGAAAAAATTCAAAAAAGATGAGCTTATTCATCTGCCTATCGCTCACGGCGAGGGGAATTATTATGCTGATGAAGCCACTTTAAAAGAATTGCAAGATAAAGAACTTATCACTTTAAAATACGAGCCAAATCCAAATGGCTCTGTGCTTGATATAGCAGGAATTTGCGATGAAAATAAAAAAATCTTTGGACTTATGCCCCATCCTGAGCGTGCTTGTGAAAAAATCTTAGGCAATGAAGTGGGTTTAAAAATGCTTGAAGGTTTTTTATCTTGAAAATTTTATTCGCTTTGTTTTTTAGCATTGTCCTTTTATTTGGCGAAATTTCTGTTTTTGGCGGACAAGATGAAAATATGAAAAAAGAGCTACAAAAGCTTCCTCAAGAAGAACAGAGAATTTACCAAAATATCTCTCCAAGCGATGAAAATAGTGATTTTGAAAGCAATGTTGAAGACCCTTTTGTAGCTCAAGGGAGTTTAGTTCTTACTAGTGATGAGTATGCAAGTAAGGTATTTGTGGGGGAAGTTTTTCCTATTACAATTTATGCACGCACTACTGAAAATACGAAATTTGATTTTAATATCAGTGTAGAAAGGGCTAATTTATCTTTTTTAAATCCGGATGCAAAATGGGAATTTATGGATAATGAATACAAGACAACTCTGTGGTTCGAAGCTAAAAATTCCAATGCAAGTTTAAGTAAGATTTCTGTCAAACTACTTAGAAATAATCAAGCCTTTCAAGAAGCTGAGATTAATCTTAATCCTATCAAATTCGAAAATACCTTATTTGCTAAAGATTTTTCGCATTTAGTGGTAAGCTCTTTAGAGGTTAAAAAGGTCAAGGCAAGTTATTTTGATGATGAAAATATGATTATGATGGTAGAGCTTAATGCCACTAATGCCAATTTAAAAAGTTTTTTTATAGATGGGATTGCAAAACAAGGCGTTGAAAATTTAAAAGGCGATTTTAACGCTTCTAGTGCTTTTTATTATGCTATTTTGCCTTTAAGTAAAACGAATTTTGAATTTTCATATTTTAATAAAGACAGCAAAAAACTTGAAAATGTGAATTTAAAACTAAAAATTAGCGATGATGAACTTAGCACTCAAAGTGATTTAAATCCCGTGAATAAGGATTTAAATATTTACAAACAATACGCCCTTTGGGCTTTGGCTTTGGGCTTTGGAATTTTGTTTGTATGGAGAAAAAATTATCTCATCTTAGCTTTAGCCCTTGTTTGTTTTATGCTGAGTTTTCTTGTGGATACCCAAACTCAAAGTGCAGTGATGAAGGCAGGTTCTAGGGTTAAAATTTTGCCTACAGAACCCTCGACTTATTTTTACACGGCAAATACAGATGAAAAAGTAGAAATTCTAGCTAAGAGGCAAAATTATATTAAAGTGCTATTTTCCAATGGAAAGATAGGTTGGATTAACAAAGATGATTTACAAAAGAATTAAAGCTTTTTATTTTTGGATTTTTTTTATTTTAAGTGTTGCTTTTGTGGTTTTATGCTTTTGTTTTACAAAATCTCAAAACACACTTTGGAAAATCCGTAAAATTTGGGCTAAAACTCAAAAATATATTATATCTTATAAACAAGAGCTTGTGGGGAGTTTTAATCCTAAGGCTAATATGATTTTAATGAATCATCAAAGTGCTTTAGACATCATAGCCTTAGAGGAATTGTATCCTAAGAATTTGTGCTGGATAGCCAAAAAAGAGCTAGGTGAAATTCCCCTTTTTAAAATCGCCATTAAAAAACCCAAACTTCTTTGTATAGATAGGCAAAATCCAAGAGCTTTGGTGCGTGTTTTAAAAGAAGCTAAAGAAAGGCTTAATGAAGATAGGGTTTTGGCTATTTTCCCCGAAGGCACTCGTTCTAAAAGCGAAAAACTACTTAAATTCCAAAGCGGGGCTAAAATTTTAAGCGAGAAATTAAATCTCAAGGTTCAGCCCATTTTGATAGTGGATTCAGCCAAGATTTTAGACACTAAAAATTTTAGCACAAGCAGCGGGGTGCTTAAGATAATTTGTATGGATTTGGTTGATACAAGGGATGAAAAATGGCTTGAAAATACCAGAAAAAAGATGCAAGAATTGCTAGATAAAGAAAGAGCTGAGCTTTAAATTTTCTTTATCTGCTGTGCTTTTATGGCTAAATTTATCTTAGAATTTATATTTTTTGCTAAAATAACACTTTTAAAAATTTCAAAAGGATAGAAAATGCAATTTCAAACCGAAGTAAATCAGCTTTTACAGCTTATGATTCACTCTTTATATTCTAATAAAGAAATTTTTCTTAGAGAACTTATCTCCAATGCAAGTGATGCTTTGGATAAGCTTAATTTTTTAAGCGTCAGTGATGATAAATATAAAAGCTTAAAATTTGAGCCAAGAATTGAAATTAAAATAGCTAAGGATGAAAAAATTCTCACTATAAGCGATAATGGCATAGGTATGGATAAGGATGATTTAATCAACAATCTTGGAACCATAGCAAAAAGCGGAACCAAAAGCTTTTTAGAAAATTTAAGCGGTGATGCTAAAAAAGATTCGCAACTCATAGGGCAATTTGGCGTAGGTTTTTATTCTGCTTTTATGGTGGCTAGCAAAATCGAAGTTTTAAGCAAAAAAGCCTTAGATGATAAAGCCTATCTTTGGACTTCTAATGCGGAGGGCTATGAGATTGAAGATGCGAGTAAGCAAGAGCAAGGCACAAGCATTACTTTACACTTAAAAGATGATGAATTTGCTAATACTTATAAAATCGAAAGTATTATAGAAAAATACTCCAATCACATTCAATTTCCTATTTTTATGGAAAAAGAAGAATTCACTCCCGCTAAAGAAGGCGAAGAAGAAGGAAAAAGCGAAGTTAAAATTTCTCAAATCAATAAAGCCAATGCTCTTTGGAGGATGCAAAAATCAAGCCTTAAGGCAGAAGATTATGAAAGATTTTATGAGCAAAATTTCCACGATAATAACAAGCCTTTGCTTTATCTTCATACTAAAAGCGAAGGAAAATTAGAATACAATTCTTTATTTTTTATCCCGCAAAATGCACCCTTTGACCTTTTTCGTGTAGATTATCAAAGCGGCTTAAAGCTTTATGTAAAACGCGTATTTATCAGCGATGATGATAAGGAACTTTTGCCGACTTATTTGCGTTTTGTGCGTGGGATTATCGATGTGGAAGATTTGCCACTTAATGTAAGCCGTGAAATTTTGCAAGAAAATCAAATTCTAAAAGCTGTCAAAGAAGCTAGCGTGAAAAAGATTTTAGGCGAACTTGAAAAGCTTAAAAATAAGGACAAAGAAAAATATCTATCTTTCTTTAAAACTTTTGGAAAAGTATTAAAAGAAGGGCTTTATGGTTTTGGTGGTGAGAAAGATAGTCTTTTAAAACTTATGCTTTATAAAAGCACTAAGGGTGAAAATTTACGCTCCTTAGAAGAATATAAAAATGAACTTCAAGGAGAGCAAAAAGAAATTTTTTATATCACAGGAAATAATGAAAGCCTATTAAGAAATTCTCCTTTACTTGAAGAGTATAAGCAAAAAAATATAGAAGTTTTACTCTTAGATGATGAGATTGATTCCTTAGTAAGTCCTATGTTGGAATTTGAAGGCTTGAAATTTGTAGCGATTAATCAAGTAGAAGATAAAAATGAACTAAGCGATGAAGAAAAAACCGCTTTTGCTCCCCTTGTGGCTAAATTTAAAGAGCTTTTAAAAGAGCAAGTAGAAGATGTAAGGCTTACAAGTCGTTTAAAGGATAGCCCAAGTTGTATAGTTTATGATAAAAATAAGCCCGATTTTGCTATGCAACAGCTCTTAAAGCAAATGGGACAAGAGCAAAGCTTCAAGCCTATTTTAGAGCTAAATCCAAAACACGCTATTTTTGCTGGACTTAAAAATAACGAAAGCTTTAGTGCTGATATAGCAACTTTGGTTTTAAATATGGCAAAGCTTAGTGAAGGTATGGGTGTGGATAATCCGGCTGAGTTTAATGCCAGTCTTACAAAGATTATCAACAAGGCTTTTTCATGATAGAAAATATCCCTGCAAATCTTTGGACCAAGCAAGATTTAAACGCTTATCAAATTTTTGATGTCCGCTCCCCTTTGGAATGGGAAGAAGGCGTTTTAGCTCAGGCTCAATGTGTGGCTTTATATGATAATCAAGGGCTTTTAAATGCTAACTTTTTAGCCGAGTTTCAAGGCAAAAGAGATGAAAGCAAAAAACTTGCTTTCATTTGCCGCAGCGGTCATAGAAGTAGGGTTGCGGCTGAATTTGTAGCGGAAAAATTAGGTATTGAAGGCGTCAATTTAGACGGCGGCATGTTAGCTTTAGAAGGTAAATAATGCTAGGAATTTATTTACTTATAACAGCTTTGTCTTTTTTAGCTCTTTATTTTGCTCTTAAAAAACTTACCTTAAATATAGACGAACAGGCTCTTTTAGAGCCTATTAAAATGGATATTTATCCTAAATTTTGCGATTTAATCGATGAAAAAATCAGAGAATTTAAAGAAAATATACAAAATGATAATTTAACATTAAAAAATCCCCAGCAAAAAGATGAATTTTTAGAAAAGCTTGGAGATTTAAGCAGGGAGCTGACTTTCATACAGACTATGAATTTAAGTAATAAAAACGATAGCATTTGGCAAAATGAACTTTTTTCTTTTTTAAAAGAATTAGAAAAATTATTGCTTGAATTTTTGACAAAAGGTGAAGAAGAGGCTGAAAATTTAAGAGAATTTCTTATGAATGAGTTTGAAAAACTAAAAGGTTAGGCATTGCAAGAAGAAAGAAATTCTTTAAAATATTTTAAGTTTATTTTGTGGGGTATTTTTAGCTTAGTTTTGGTTTTTGTTTTAATTTCTTATAGCGAACTTGCCAATCTTTTAGCTGGAGTGGCGATACTTCTTATAGGAATGACAAAGTTAAGCGTAGGTTTTAAAGCTTTTAGCGGGGGTTTGCTTGAAAAAATTTTGACAAAATCAACCGATACTAAGATAAAAAGTATATGTTTTGGTGCTTTAAGCACTTTGATTATGCAATCTTCAACCTTAGTTTCCATCATCACAATTTCTTTTTTGAGCGCAGGACTTATTTCTTTAGCAGTGGGTATAGGGATTATCTTTGGGGCAAATTTGGGAAATACAGCTAGTTCTTGGTTGATTGCGGGTTTAACTCATATTAAAATTTCTTTATTGGCTATCCCGCTTTTGGTGATTGGAGTGTTATTTTTCTTTCAAAAAGATACTATTTTAAAAGCTCTTGGCAATATTTTTATCGGTATAGGATTTTTCTTTTTGGGAGTGGATTATATCAAAAATGGCTTTGAGAATTTTAAGCATATCATCGACCTTTCTCGTTTTGATTTTGTTGGTTTTAAGGGGGTTTTGGTTTTTGTAGGATTAGGGGCTTTGCTTACAGGTATTATTCAATCAAGCACAGCCACAATGGCTATCATCGTTTCTGCCTTACTTGCTGGGCAGCTTAGTTTTGAAAATTCCCTAGCAGCAACTTTAGGCACGAGTGTTGGTGGGGTTGTAACGGCTGTTTTAGCCTCTTTAAGCACCAATATCGAAGGGAAAAAATTGGCTTTTGCAAATTGTATTTTTAATTTCGGTATAGCCTTTTTGCTTGTGCTTATTTTTCCTTATTTTGTATCTTTTCTTAATTTTTTATGTTCTGTTTTGGATATAGAAGAATTAGCTTTGAAAGTGGCTTTGTTTCATACTTTGTTTAATTTGATTGCTGTGGTGCTTTTTTCATTCTTTATTCCACAAATCGTTTTTTTTCTAAACAAAGTGATTAAAGCCCCTAAGGATAAAAATAAAGATAAGCCCTTATATCTTGATAATAGTTTGGTTAAATTTAGCGACACAGCTCTTGAAGCTTTAAGAAAAGAAAGCGAACACCTTTATAATAACACCTACGCCATCATCGCCCACGCCATAGGTTTTAGTCGCAAAGATATACAAAGCAATAAAAGCTTTAAGGAAATTTTAGAAAATAAAAAATGGTTTAGTAAAAATGTGGATTTGGATTATTTGTATCAAAGCAGGATAAAAGTTCTTTTTGAAGCTATTATTGATTTTTCAACCAAAGCACAAGTTTATATAGAAGATGAAGCGAAAAATCATAAAATATTTAGCTTTAAAATGGCGGCTAAAAATTTGGCTGAAACGACTAAAAATTTAAAAATCATTCAAGCAAATATTAAAAAATATTCCAGCTCTCCTAATGAATTTCTAGCCTTAGAATACAACAAAATCAGGTCTAATCTAGGAGAGCTTTTAAGAAGTATAGAAGAGCTTAGGGTGGTTGAAGATGATGAAAGACTTTACCTCATTATCAAAAATTTTCAAAAAGGAAAAGAAATTTTAAAAGAAATTGATATTTTGACTTTAAATAAGATTGAAGAACTTATTTCAGCACGAAAAATTACAAGTGCCCAGGGTATTTCCATACTCAATGACACGACCTTTGCTGCTAAGATTGCCGAGGAACTTATAGCGGCTATTGAAGTGATATTTTCTAAGGATTTGCAAATTAATTATTAGTTTGTTTGGGTGTTAAAAATTCTTCATTAATCAAAATATCCACAACATCCTTAAACATAGGCAAGGCACTTTGTGCGGCATAGTAGCTATAAGGCTTGGTTGGATTTCTTACCAAAACGCCTATGGTGTAAGTATGATTTTCATCATTGGCAAAGCCAAAAAAGGAAGCATTGTAGCGATTAGAAGTATAGCCTTGCTTCTCAGCGATACGAGCTGTTCCTGTTTTGCCCCCTGCGACAATACCTTGCGTGATAGCTTTTTTGCCCGTGCCTTTTTCTATAACATTGATAAGAACTTTTTGCATAATCCCAGCTGCTTCACTAGAAAGAATTTTTTCTTTTTTTACATCTTCATCAAGACTGACAAAACGACCATCTTGATAGAATTTCTCAGCCAAGCGGGGCGTGATGTAAATTCCATCATTATTAAAAACATTATAAGCTGCAAGTAGTTGTATGAAGGTTGTTTTAAGTCCATAACCATAGCTTAAAACCGATTTTTCTATGTCTCTTAGGCGTTTGGGGTTGGGAATTTCTCCTTTTTGCTCATAAGGAAGGTCAATCCCACTTTTTTCGCCGAATTTAAAGATTTTAAGCCCTGATATGATTTCTATATTGTTAAGTCTTTTAGCAATTTGTATCATACCTATGTTTGAGGAGTATCTTATCACTTCTTCCATAGTCATTTTATCCATTCTATGGTCATCTTTAATGGTAAAACGACCTAATTTATAAGACCCGCCATAAGTATTAATGACTTCATCGATTTTAATTTTTCCAAGTCTTAAGGCTGTGGTGAAGATAAAGGGCTTGATAACAGAACCCGCTTCGTAGCCATATTCTATGGCACTAGCATTAAGAACGGACAAATCTTTGCCACGATTTTGCGGGTCATAACGCCTTGAGCTTGCTAGGGCTAAAATTTTACCCGTCTTACTCTCCATCACTCCAACGATAATTTCATTGGCTTTTAAATCTTCATTTCTTTGGTCTATGGCTTTTTCTATGCTTTTTTGTAATTTTAAGGAAAGATTCAAATATAAATCACAACCATTGATTTTCTTTTGTCTTAGGGATTGGGAATTTAAAATGATATTGCCCCCTATATCTTTTAAGCCTTGAATTTTCTCATTTTGAACAGGACTTAAGCATTCTTCATAAGATTTTTCCAAGCCTTTAACTCCCACATTTTTTAAAACTCCACTTTGAGAATCTAAGAGCATTTTAGTATAGCCAATGATAGGAGTGGTGGAGTCTTTTGACATATAAATTCTATCTTCTTCATGCTCGATGATATTTAAGCCCCTTGTTTCAACCCTGCCCAAATTATTTGCAAAGGTTTTGAAAAAGCCCTGTATATAAAGTTTTTTAGCCAAGTCTTTAAGATAACTTGCTTGTTTGGAATCTAAATTTTGTAGCAAAACGAAATTAGGGGAGCGTTTTTTTTGATTTTGCATTCTTTTTTTGATGTCGGCAACTTGACTATCGCTTATTCCGCTGTAAATTTGAAAGAGTTTTAAAAATAGTTCTAATTTGTCTTTGTTAATGCTTCTTAAGTCTATTTCAGCACGATAAATTTGCTTTGAGCTTGTAAGGGTAAAATTATCCTTAGTGATGATAGAACCTCTTAAAGCAAGATTATATTGGTCTTTTTCGGTATTGGGTATATGGCGTTTAGAGGTAAGAAAAAAAGTAGAGCTGATAAAAATAATCATAAACAAAAGTGCCATGCAATAAGCAAAGGCAACTTTTGAAACCCTATTTTTTTTATATTCTTGCATTAGGGTTTAAATTTGAGTTCTTGTGATTTCTTTGTAGGCACTGATGGCTTTATTTCTTACTTCTAGCATAAATTTCATACTGCTTTCAGCCTTAGTAATAGCTATGGCTGCTTGATGTAAATCTTTAACCTGCCCTGTGGCGATGTCTGTCATAGCTGCCTCGCCTGCTTCTTGGGCTTTGTTTAAATCATCAATTTCATTTTTAAGCATTTTAGCAAATTCATCGCCTATACCCCCTTGCTGGTTTTGGCTTTTGCTGGTGCCTGAAACATTGTTGTTTAATCTTAAATCATTGATATTCATTTTTTATTATCCTCTTAATAAATCAATCGCACTTTGAGCTATGGTCTTAGCACTGGTAAAGGCACTTACATTGGCTTGATAAGCTCTTGTAGCCTCGATTAAATCCGCCATTTCAATCACAGGATTGACATTTGGATAGGCTACATAACCTTCAGCATTGGCATCAGGATGAGAAGGGTCGTATTTCATACGAAAATCTTTATCATCTCTAACCACTTTATCCACTACCACACTTTGAATAGCAGGTTTAGCTTCTTTTTGTGAGCTTGGGTCGTTTAAAGGATTTTCATATTTTAAAAAATTATTGTCCTTGTTGATTTGCTCGTTTAAAAGCTTGTCAAAATCTGTCGCTTTGAAAATCACTTCACGCCTTCTATAAGGACCACCTTCAGCTGTTCTAGTGGTATTTGCATTAGCTATATTGGAGCTAATGACATTCATTCTAAAACGCTGTGCGCTTAAGCCGTATCCGCTAATATCAAAATCACTTAAGTATGCCATAATTTACCTTTAACTTAATTTAGAACTCGCATCGAGTATGGAACTAAAGATATTGCTTTGTCTTCTTAATACCCCATCAAGAGCTGTTATCATCACCGTGTTTTTACTCATTTCTGTGCTTTCTACATCCAAATCAACGGTGTTTGCATCATTTCTTGCTAAATGCCCATCTCTTAAATAAATAGTAGATTTACTAGGGTCTGGGAATTTCCAAGGTTTTTGGTGTCCTTCTTCGGTTAATGCGAGTTTTAATTCTTTGCTATCTTCTTTTTTAAAAATTTCATTCGCACGGTTAATCAAAGCTGTTTCAAATTCAATATCTCTTGCTTTATAAAAAGGAGTATCCACATTAGCAAGATTGGAATTGATAAGTTGGTTTCTTAGATTTCTACCTGCTAAAGCTCCAGTAACTAGCTCTTTTGATTTAAAGGGGTTAATCATTTTCTATCCTTTTTATTTTTTGAAAATTAACAAGCAAATAGTGTTCCAAATTTATTATTTCGCACAAAAATATCAAAATTTATTTTCCTTTTTGTAAATTTACAGCCTTGTTATGGGCGTCTATATGGGTGTTAAAGATATGAATTCCAGTGTTTTTATCACGCACAAAATACAAATAATCTGTTTTTGCTGGAAAAATAGCCGCACGAATAGCGGCTAAAGAGACATTACAAACCGCTTCTTTGGGTAAGCCTTCGAATTTGTAAGTGTTATAAGAGCTATTATCTTCTCTTATTCTTTGGGGAGTGATTTTAGTATGGGAATAAATTCCATAGTTTAAAGTGCCGTCCATTTGGAGTTTCATTCCCTTTTTAAGGCGGTTATAAATCACACTTGCAACCACAGGCATTTCGCTTTCATTGGCGGCTTCTTTTTGTATCACAGAAGCTATGATAATGTATTGGTGCCATTTTTTAGGATTATAAGCTCCAAAAATTTTTTGAGAGGTCTTTTGATGGCTAAGTTGAGCGTAATTTAAAAGCATTTGGATAAGAAGTTTTTCGGTAACTCCTTTGGGAATTTTATAAGTTTCAGGTAAAAAAACTCCTTCTTTATAGGGAGCTTGTTTTTCAAATTCTTTTAAAAGCAAGTTAGCATCAAGTCCTAGCTGTTTAGCCGCTTGCTCTAAAAAGATTATACTTGTTTCTCCCGGAATAAGTGTAAGGCTTTCAAGAGCTGCTTTAGCAATGGTAAGCTTGTGTAAAAACTCAGCCCTGTTTAAGTTTTTAGTGCCTATATTAATCCAGCCTGATTGAGGATGACCTAAAAAAAATAAAACATATTTGTCTATACTGCTTAAAGAATATTTATTTTGCTTTAAATGTGCTATAATCTGTGAAATAGAACCTTGAGGAATAAAAACAACCGAAGCACTTGGCAGAGGCTGAGTAAGATAATAAAAAATTCCCAAAATAAAGATTAAAAAGAAGTTGCGTATGAAAAAGAAAATTTTATTTATAAGTTTGTTTTTTGCTGTGCTTATTTTAGCGTTATTTATAGTGCTTAAAAACGGAATTGTCATCTCTAGTATCCAATTTGATTTTTTTAAATTGGAGCAATTATATATTAAATTAGATAAAAAACTCATTGTGCGGGCAAAAAATATTGTCATTAGTAAGAGTGATAGCACAGCACAAATTCAAAGCCCTGATAGTGCTTCAGCCGAGCTTTTAAAAATCACAAAAAATTTAAAATATCTTTATGCTTTGGTTGAAGAGCTTGATATACAAAATTTAAACATAAAAGATAATCATGTGCGTATTTTGTTTAAAGATAATGAATTTTTTATAGATAATGATTTGTTATTTTTAGTCTTGAATTTGCAGCGTCAAAAAGAAGATATTAAAGCCGATATTAAAAAGCTTTTGCTTAAGGATTACAACCTAAGCGTTGATGGAAGTTTAAATATCGACACTAAAAGTGAATTTTATTATTTTCAAGGCAGGGCAAGGGGTAAATTGCTTGAATTTAACGCAAATATCTTTTACAAGGATAAAATTTTAGCCTATGAGTTTGAAAATATTAATATTAGAGATATTACAGAGCTGATAACAAAGATAGATGCAAGATTTGAGCTTCCACAAAGTCTTAAATTTTGGCTTACAAGTGGGGCTAGGGGGGAATTTTATCATTTGGATTTTTTAAAAGGACTTAGCGATTTTTCTAAAAATAATTTTTTAGAGGATATTAGCGCTTTAGGTTTTGTAAATAAGGTCCAGGTGCGTTTAGATGACAAAATGAATGCCATTTTTATCCCCAAACTTGATTTAAATTTAAGCAAACAAAAGCTTGATTTTGCTTTCACAAAAGCTTCTTATAAGGGTGCGGATTTAAGTGCGAGTAAGGTTTATTTGTATGATTTGTTTGACCCAAAGAAAGCGGGGATTTATTTACGCCTTAAGGCTAGTAATTTACAATTTGATGAAAGATTGGCTAAGGCTTTAGAAAATTACCATTTTTCTTTGCCTTTTTATCAAAAAAGTGGAAAACTTGGGAGTGATTTGGAACTTAAAATCGATTTTCACGAAAGGGGCAAGATTTCTTATGGAGGGACTTTAGCCTTAGAAAATGCTAATCTTTCTTTGGCCAATTTGAATGTGATAAAAGCCTTTGTGAAGCTCAATCAAAATGATTTAAGCATAGAAAATGCTAGTGTTAAAAATGGGTTTTTAGAAGCTAATTTTAATGCTAGATTGGATTTGCAAAAACAACAGGGGCAATTTGATACCCAAATTTCAAGGCTTTATTTTGATAATGGGGAGCTTTTGGATTTAAGAAATCAAAAAATAGCTGTGAATTTGGATTATTCTAAAGAGCCTAGTATAAGCGTTCCTCAGTGGGATTTGAGTCTTAATTTTAAAGACGGACTTGAAGCGAATTTAAATAGTCCCAAGCTTTTATTTGCCTATTCTCCTTTGCTTAAAAAATTGGGCTTTATTAATGCTAAAAATGTTTATTATAAAACCTTAGATTTTGGGGATTTTAACGCAAGTATAACAGATGCTTCTTTTAAAAATAAGCTCTTTCTTAAAAATCAAAGTCCCTATGAAAAGGATAGTTTTAGCATTACAAGAAATAAAGACTACACACAAATTTACACTCAAAGTGATTTAATCAGTGCTAAAATAAGTCCTAATAACAAAGAAATTCATTTAAAAAATTTAAACTATGTTTATGAAAAGGACACCAATTCTTCCAAATCTTTGCCTTTTGATATTTCCACTAACACGCAAAATATTAGTTTGGGCGGGGCAAATGTGGCTTTGGTTTTAAAGGATATGAATAAAACTTTGGCATTTGACCGCGTGGAAGCTGATTTAAAAGCTAGTGTTTTAAATCTTAAGGGTTCTAGGGGGAATGCCCTTTTTAATCTTGCCTATTCGGTTGATGATTTAAATTTAAGTGTTAAAGCCGATGATGAATATTTAAATGAATTTTTACAAAAACAAGCCGTGAGATATGGGGAATTTTATTTAAATTTAAAGGGCAGCGGGGTGGAATATTTTGATGGGGTGATTGATTTTAAAAATACCTATGCAAAAGATTTAAAAGGCTTAAATCAGCTTATTTCTTTTATCGATACGGTGCCAAGTTTATTGATGTTTAAATCTCCAACTTTTAATCAAAAAGGCTTGAGCTTACACGATGGAAAAATTATTTTCAATAGAAAAAAAGACCTTTTAAGCGTATCAGCCATTAATTTAAATGGCGATAGCGTGGATATTTATGGTTTAGGTTCTGCTAATTTAAGATTAAATACCCTAGATTTTAATTTAGAATTAAAAACCTTAAAATCCGCATCCGAAGCCATATCAAAGGTTCCTATTTTAAACTATGTTATTTTGGGTAAAAATCAAGAAATTAGCACCAATATCAAAGTAGATGGAAGCATTGATGAGCCTAAATTTCACACTGAAATTTTAAGCGATACCCTAAAAACTCCTTTTAATCTTATCAAAAATATTATACAACTTCCTGCTAATTTGCTGAACTAAAAATATTTAAAGTTTGTTTGAAAACTAAAACAAACTTTAAATTTACCCTTGAATTTTTTTTTATTTATAATATACTTAAAAACGAAAATTAAAAATAGTGTTTTAAAGGACCAAAATGCAAATTACTTATACCTTAACAGATGAGTCCCCAGCACTGGCGACTTATTCGTTTTTACCCATAGTAAAAGCTTTTTTAAGTAAGGCACATATAGGGGTTAAAACAGCTGATATTTCTTTAGCAGGAAGGATTTTGGCTACTTTTAACGAGTATTTAAAAGAAGAACAAAGAAGCGAAGATGCTTTGGAGCTTTTAGGTGAGCTTGTAAAAAAAGCCGATGCAAATCTTATTAAAACTCCTAATATTTCGGCTTCTATTCCTCAGCTTAAAGCAGCCATTAAAGAATTACAAGAGAAGGGTTATATGTTACCAAATTACCCAGATGAGCCAAAAAATGATGAAGAAATGCAAATTAAAGCCAAATATCAAAAGGTTTTAGGTTCAGCCGTTAATCCTGTGCTTAGACAGGGTAATTCAGACCGCCGTTCTACAAAGGCGGTTAAAGACTATGCAAAAAATAATCCTTACCGTGTAGTGGAGTTTAATCCTAATTCAAAAACCCGTGTTTCTTATATGAAAGAAGGGGATTTTTTCTCCAATGAAAAGGCGGTTTTGATTGAAGAAGATTGCCAAGTGCATATTGAATTTGTAAATGAGAATGGCAAGAGTGAAATTTTAAAAGAGAACTTAAAGCTTGAGAAAAATGAAATTTTAGACGCCACTTTTATGGATGTAGAGAAGCTTAAAGAATTTTATGCCAAAGAAATTAAAGCCAGTAAGGATGATGGTGTTCTTTTTTCTTTACATCTAAAAGCTACGATGATGAAGGTAAGCGACCCTATCATTTTTGGCTATGCCCTAAAGGTATTTTTTAAAGAATTGTTTGATGAATTTAAAGATGAATTAGAGAGCTTAGGAGTTAATGCTAATAATGGCTTAAGTGAGCTTTTAAGCAAGATTGAAAATTCAAGTCAAAAAGAGCAAATTTTACAAAAATACAAGGCAATTTTAGCCTCATCAGCCCCGCTTTCTATGGTAAATTCAGACAAAGGCATTAGCAATCTTCATGTTCCAAGCGATGTGATTGTCGATGCCTCTATGCCTGCTATGCTTAAAAATGGTGCAAAATTATGGGATAAAGAAGGCAAAGAAAAAGATACAAATGCCGTAATCCCTGACCAAACTTACGCGACTATTTACGAAGCTGTGCTTGAAGATTTGCGTAAAAATGGCACTTTAAATCCTGCAAAATTAGGCTCCGTGTCTAATGTGGGCTTGATGGCAAAAAAGGCCCAGGAATACGGCTCACACGATAAAACCTTTGTGGCTAAAGAAGATGGGACTTTTAAAATAGTTTCTAAGGACAAAGTTTTATTAGAGCATAGGGTTAAAAAAGGCGATATTTATAGAGCTAATCAGGCTAAATTTGATGCTGTGTTAAATTGGATTGATTTGGGTATAGAAAGAGCCGAACTTACGGGTGCTGAAGCGATTTTTTGGCTAGATAGTAAAAGAGCTAGTAATAACCTTATGATTAAACTTGTAAAAAATCGCTTAAAAGAAAAGGGTAAAAATATAGAAATTCTAGCTCCAAAAGAAGCTTGTCTAAAAAGCCTTGAACTTATTAGAGCGGGTAAGGATGCTATTTCTATAACGGGCAATGTTTTAAGAGATTATTTGACTGACCTTTTTCCTATTTTAGAGCTTGGAACGAGTGCAAAAATGCTCTCAGTCGTGCCGATGTTAAACGGTGGAGCGATGTTTGAAACGGGAGCAGGCGGTTCAGCACCTAAGCAAGTAGAGCAATTAGTAGAAGAAAACCATTTGCGTTGGGATAGCTTGGGCGAATTTTTAGCCTTGCAAGCGAGTTTGGAATTTTATGCTAACAAATGTAGCAGCCATAAAGCTAAGGTTCTAGCACAATGCCTTGATGAAGCCATAGGCGAGTGGCTTGAGAATAACAAAGCCCCATCAAGAAAGGTAGGAGAAGATGATAATCGCACCAGTCATTTTTATTTGGCTATGTATTTTGCAAATCATTTGGCAAGACAGGCTAATGATATGGAATTGCAAAGCTTTTTTAAAGATATTGCTTTGGAATTTTCTTCTAATGAAGAAAAAATTAGAGCCGAGTTTAATGACGCTCAGGGCGTAAGCGTGGATTTGGGTGGTTATTATAAAATAGATGAGGTAAAAGCAAATAAAATTATGCGTCCAAGTGCGACTTTTAATGCTATTTTAGAAAAAATAGGACAAAGATGAAAATTTCTATTATAGGAGCTGGGAATGTAGGCTCAAGCGTAGCCTATGCTTTGATTTTAAGGGAATTAGCAAGTGAAATTGTTTTGATAGACATTAATGAAGCTTTACTCTATGCCAAAGAATTAGAGCTTTCTCAAAGCATAGCCGCTTTAAATTTAGATATAGATTTAATCTGCACCCAAGATTACACCCATACTCAAAATTCAGACCTAGTGCTTTTTAGCGCAGGATTTGCTAGAAAAGACGGGCAAAGTAGGGAGGAACTACTTCAGCTTAATACGAGCATTATGCTTGATTGTGCTAAGAAAATCAAAGAATTCACGAAAGACCCGCTTTTTATCATCTTAACCAATCCTGTGGATTTTTTACTCAATACTCTTTATGAGAGTGGGATTTTTTCATCAAAAAAAATTGTAGCTATGGCAGGGGTTTTGGATAATGCAAGGTTTAAGTATGAACTTGCGAAAAAACTTAATGTCAAAATGTCAAGCGTGGATACTAGGCTCATAGGTTTTCATAATGATGATATGGTTTTGGTAAAATCTTATGCAAGTGTTAGGAATAAAAACATAGCGGAATTTCTAAATGAAGAAGAATTTGAAGATTTGGAAAATGAGGTTAAAACAGGGGGAGCAAAGGTTATAAAACATCTTAAAACTTCAGCTTATTTAGCCCCTGCTAGTGCTTGTGTAAGAATGCTTGAGTCCTTAAGAAGTGGAGAGTTTTTGCCTATGAGTGTGATTTTGCATGGAGAATTTGGAGTGCAAAATAAAGCTTTAGGAGTAATGGCAAGATTAGGTCTTGAAGGGGTTATAGAGATTATGAATTTAGAGCTTAGTTTGCAAGAAAAAGATAAATTAGAAAAATCTTTGATTAAATATCAATATAAAGGAGAATAAATGAATATACACGAGTATCAAGCAAAAGCAATTTTTGCGGATAATGGCATCCCTACTTTAAAGGGAAAGGTTGCATTTAGCGTAGATGAAGCTGTGCAAAATGCCAAAGATTTAGGCGGTAGTGTTTGGGCGGTTAAGGCTCAAATTCACGCAGGGGGTCGTGGTCTTGGCGGTGGGGTTAAGATTGCTAAGAATTTAGACGAGGTAAAAACTTATGCGAGTCAAATTCTAGGAATGAATTTAATCACACATCAAACAGGACCCGAAGGCAAACTCGTGCAAAAGCTTTATATAGAAAGTGGAGCGAGTATTGTAAAAGAATATTATTTAGCTATTTTGTTTAACAGAATGGCAGAACAAATTACTATTATCGCTTCAAGTGAAGGGGGGATGGATATAGAAAAAGTAGCCAAAGAAAACCCTGAAAAAATCGCAAAAGTAGGCATTGACCCGCAAATTGGTTTTAAACTTTTTCATGGGCTTGAAGTAGCCAAAGTTTTAGGACTTGATAAGGACGAGGGTAAAAAACTTATTGCTATGATAGCCAAGCTTTATAAGCTTTATATGGATAAGGATATGAATATGCTTGAGATTAATCCTTTGATTAAAACCGCGCAAGGAGATTTTTATGCCCTTGATGCTAAGTGTAGTTTTGATGATAGTGCGCTTTATCGTCATTCTCAAATTGCTGAACTTAGGGATATTACAGAAGAAAATCCTGCCGAAAGAGAAGCGGCTGAGTTTGGCTTAAGCTATGTGAAATTAGATGGAGATGTAGCTTGTATGGTAAATGGCGCGGGTTTAGCGATGGCGACTATGGATATTATTAATTACAGCGGTGCAAAACCTGCAAATTTCCTAGATGTAGGCGGTGGGGCTTCGCCTGAAACTGTGGCTAAGGCATTTGAGATTATTTTAAGAGATAAAAATGTAAAGGTAATTTTCATCAATATCTTTGGAGGCATAGTGCGTTGTGATAGAATCGCAAATGGAATTTTAGAAGCGACTAAAAATGTAGAAGTAAGCATTCCTATTGTTGTTCGTCTTGATGGCACAAATGCAGCAGAGGCAAAGGCGATTTTAGATAATTCAAAGCTTAAAAATATCAAAGCAGCCAGTAGTCTTAAAAACGGCGCAGAGCTTGTAAAAAGTTTAGTAGGATAAGGATAAAAAATGAGTATTTTGGTAAATAAAAACACAAGGGTCATCGTTCAAGGTTTCACAGGTAAGGAAGCAACTTTTCACGCTGAGCAATGTATGGCTTATGGCACAAATATAGTCGGGGGCGTAACGCCTAATAAGGGCGGACAAATTCATTTAGGCAAACCTGTTTTTGATACCGTTTCACAAGCGGTTAAAGAAACAAAAGCCGATGTGAGTCTCATCTTTGTTCCGGCTTTTGCTGTGGGCGATAGCGTGATTGAAGCAGCGGGTGCGGGTATAAAACTAGCTGTTGTAATCACAGAGCATACTCCTGTGAAAGATATGATGTTTGCTAAACAATATGCCAATAAAAAAGGTATGAAAATCATAGGACCTAATTGTCCGGGCATTATAACTTCAGAAGAATGTAAATTAGGCATTATGCCGGGCTTTATCTTTAAAAAAGGTTGTGTGGGACTGATTTCAAAAAGCGGAACTTTAACTTATGAAGCGGCTAATCAAGTCGTTCAAAGTGGATATGGAATTTCTACCGCAGTAGGAATTGGAGGGGACCCTATCATAGGACTTGCCTATAAAGAACTTTTGAGCGAATTCCAAAAAGATGATGAAACTAAGGCTATTGTGATGATAGGCGAAATTGGAGGTAGTTTAGAAGTAGAAGCGGCTAAATTTATCAAAGAAAATATTTCTAAGCCTGTGGTAGCCTTTATAGCGGGTGCAACTGCTCCAAAAGGCAAAAGAATGGGACACGCAGGAGCCATAGTAGGAAGTAGTGATGAAAGTGCTGCAGCTAAAAAAGAAGTTTTAAAAAGCTATGGAATTGCAGTGGTGGATTCTCCAGCTCTCATTGGCGAAGAAATTCAAAAAATATTAGCTTAATAAAGGAAAAAATATGAGTATGACGGCTCCAAAAGATACCCCTGTTTGGGTAGATGAGCATAGATGTAAAGCGTGTAATATTTGCGTTAGCTATTGCCCCGCAGGGGTTTTAGCTATGCGTGATGATGTGCATGCGGTTTTAGGACAAATGATAGAGGTTATACACCCTGAATCCTGTATAGGCTGCACGGAGTGCGAGACACATTGCCCTGATTTTGCTATTATGGTAGCAAAAAGAGATGAATTTAAATTTGCCAAGCTTACCCCAGAGGCTAAAGATAGAGCTGTGGCTGTAAAAAACAATAAATATAAAAAATTAGCATAGGAAAAATAATGAGAGAAGTTATAGCAACAGGCAATGTTTTAATCGCTAAAGCGGCGATTGATTGTGGATGTAAATTTTTTGGGGGTTATCCTATTACTCCTAGTAGTGAGATAGCCCATGAATTAAGTCATATGCTTCCTGCAAATGATGGAACTTTTATTCAAATGGAAGATGAAATTTCAGGTGTTAGCGTGGCTATTGGTGCGGCAATGAGCGGGGTTAAGGCTATGACGGCAAGTTCGGGTCCGGGAATTTCTTTAAAAGCTGAGCAAATAGGACTTGCATTTATTGCTGAAATTCCACTTGTGATTGTAAATGTTATGCGTGGGGGTCCATCAACGGGACTTCCTACAAGGGTAGCACAAGGGGATTTGTTTCAAGCTAAGGCACCTACTCACGGCGATTTTGCAAGTGTGGCTATTGCACCCGCTTCTTTAGAAGAAGCTTACACGGAAACGATTAGAGCTTTTAATTTGGCTGAAAAATATATGACTCCGGTGTTTTTGCTTATGGACGAGACCGTTGGACACATGAATGGTAAAGCCATTTTGCCTGATTTAAAAGATATTAAGGTTTATAACCGTAAGAAATTTGAAGGCGATAAAAAGGATTATAAACCTTATGCAGCAGGAGCTAATGAGCCTGCAACGCTTAATCCTTTCTTTAGCGGATACCGCTATCATGTAACAGGTCTTCATCACGGCGATATAGGTTTTCCAACTGAAGATGGAGCCTTAGTAAAGAAAAATATGGAAAGGCTTATAGGCAAAATCAAAAATAATCAAGAAGATATTTGTGCCTATGAAGAATATAAGCTTGATGATGCTGAGTTTTTGATTATAGCTTATGGAAGTGTGAGTCGTTCAGCAAAAGAAGCCATCATTAGACTTAGAGAAGAAGGTATTAAGGTGGGGCTTTTCCGTCCTATTACTCTTTATCCGGTGGCGGAAGAAAAAATTGCTGAAGTTGTAGCTAAATTTAAAAAAGTAATGGTAAGTGAGCTTAATATGGGACAATATCTAGAAGAAATCGAAAGAGTGAGTTCTCGCCGTGATTTTATCTCTTTGCACCGTGCAAATGGTCGTCCTATCACTCCAAGTGAAATTATTGCTAAGGTAAAGGAGAATATATAAAATGGCATTTAATTATGATGAGTATTTAAGAACAGATAAGCTTCCAACTCAGTGGTGTTGGGGATGTGGTGATGGTGTTGTTTTAAAATGTATTATCCGTGCGATAGAAAAACTGGGTTGGAATATGGATGATGTGTGCTTGGTTTCGGGAATTGGTTGTAGTGGCAGGATGAGTTCTTATGTCAATTGCAACACCGTCCATACTACGCACGGCAGGGCAATAGCCTATGCTACGGGCATAAAACTGGCTAATCCTGATAAAAAAGTCATAGTGGTAAGTGGGGATGGCGATACTCTAGCAATCGGTGGAAATCATACCATACACGGCTGTCGTAGGAATATTGATTTAACGCACATTGTGATTAATAACTTCATCTATGGACTTACCAATTCTCAAACTTCTCCAACCACTCCAAAGGGTTTTTACACGGTAACAGCACAATTTGGAAATATAGACCCTAATTTTGATGCGTGTGAGCTTACTAAGGCTGCGGGAGCTTCTTTTGTAGCAAGGGGTAATGTTATAGAAGCGAATAAACTTGAAAATCTTATTTATAAAGCTTTAGCACATAAGGGTTATAGCTTTGTTGATGTTTTTTCTAATTGTCATATTAATTTAGGCAGAAAAAACAAAATGGGCGAAGCGGTGGCTATGCTAGATTGGATTAAGAGTCGTGTTGTGGAAAAGTCTAAATTTGAAAGTATGGATTTTGAAGAAAGAAAAGATAAATTTCCAACAGGAATTTTACATGAAGACAATACCCAGCCTGAGTATTGCGAGGCTTATGAAGAAGTGCGTAGGGCAGCTAAGGAAAAAAGAATGGTCAATTTAGGAGCTTTGAAATGAAATATCAATTAAGATTTGGTGGCGAAGGCGGACAAGGCGTTATCACCGCAGGGGAAATTTTAGCCGAAGCGGCGATTAAAGAAGGGCGTCAAGCTTTTAAAGCTTCTACTTATACTTCGCAAGTGCGTGGGGGTCCTACTAAGGTGGATATTATCATTGATGATAAGGAAATTCTTTTTCCTTATGCTGTCGAAGGCGAGGTTGATTTTATGCTTTCAACTGCAGATAAGGGATATAAAGGTTTTCGTGGAGGTGTCAAAGATGGGGGCATTATAGTTATAGAGCCTAATTTAGTCCATCCTGAAAATGAAGACCATAAAAAATGGCAAATCTTTGAAATCCCCATCATTACCATAGCTAAAGATGAGGTGGGAAATGTCGCTACCCAGTCAGTAGTGGCATTAGCTATTGCAGCTTTTATGAGTAAATGTATAGATTTAGATGTTTTAAAAGAAACTATGCTTCATATGGTTCCAGCCAAAACTCGTGATGCAAACGCTAAAGCTTTTGATTTGGGTGTAAAATACGCCATCCAAACAAAACCGCATTCGTAATAAATTCCGCAAAAATGCGGAATTTAATTTCAAAAATTTTACACATTACAAATAAAATTTAAATTTTAATTATTTTAATTTAGCTACTTTTAACGATTAAAATTTTATAATCAAAAACTTATATTTTCAAGGAAAATTCATGGATTTTTTTGATGAAATATTTAATAAAACTCCAAAAGAAAAATTTATAGAAATCATACAAAATGGAAATTTAGGAGCCTTAGAAAAAGTTTTTGAGGAATTTTTTGCCGATTATATTGCTATGATAGAACTTTTAGAAAAGCAGGGTCTAACAGAAAGTGATGTGAAAAATTTCATCTTAGAAAATAGCGATTTTATAGAAGAAAGGCAAAATGATATTTATATAGAATTGGGCGCAAAAATTTTAGGACATGAAGGCTAGAATTGTTTAAAATAAGCCCCTATTTGTTTTGCATTTTTTTTATTTTTAGTGAAATTTTCGCAGCCACTCCTAGTTTTGATTATACCTATGAATTTACACTCAAAAAAGATGAGAGAGCCAGTGTGCAAATTAAAGAACTAGGCTATGAGGATAAGGTGCAAAATTTTGATTTTTATTGGACCTTGTTTGATAATACCAATATCATCGTGCATTCGAAATTCCGTAAATATCCCCGTCAATTTGTGATGAGTTTAAGAAGGAATTTAGATTGGGTTACTCAAACCTTAATTCCTGATTATACAAATCCACACCTTGATAGGGCAAGGCTTATTTTGGAATTTTCTCAGTATGATAAGGGCTTGGCAACTTTTAAGGTTTATATAGAAGACAAGCAAAGGCGTTTGGAAGTGGAGTTTTTAGACCCAAGAAAACAAGCCTTGCAAAACCCGCCCCAAAATAATCAAGTCGTTCCTATGATAAATTTTAATGAACCTCAACTAAAGCCCTTGACAAGCAAAGAAAATAATAATGCCAACGAATAAGGAAAAGATAGTGCAGAAAATAGATGATTTAATAAAACAATTTTTAGCAGAGCTTGATTATGAGCCTATTTTAACTATGCTTTCAAAGCTAAAATCAGGCAAGAAATTACGCTCAAAATTATTATTGGCTATTGCGGAAGAAAATGAAACTTCTCTTAAACTTTGTGCAATCATAGAGCTTATCCATTTGGCTAGTTTATTACACGATGATATTATTGATGAGAGTAGATTAAGGCGTGGAGCAAAGTCGATTAATGCTGAGTTTGGCACAAAAAATGCCCTAATGTTAGGCGATATTTTATATTCTAAAGCCTTTTATGAATTAAGCCAAATTAATTCTCATTTTGCAGGTATAATTTCTGATGCTGTTGTAAAGCTTGCTATGGGTGAGCTTATGGATGTGAATTTAACGCAGTATTTTAACACAGACAAAGAAGCTTATTTAAAAATGATTTATCATAAAACAGCTGTTTTAATTGAAGCTAGTGCCAGATGTGGGGCTATTTTAGGCCATTTAAATGAAGAAGCTTTTGCCCAATACGGCAAAAACTTAGGACTTGCTTTTCAAATGATAGATGATGTTTTAGATATTAAAAATGATGAAAAAATTCTTGGAAAACCTGCTATGAGTGATTTTAAAGAGGGCAAAAGCACCCTGCCTTATATTTATCTTTATGAAAATTTAGAAGAACAAGACAGGGCATATTTGCAGACCTTATTTAAAAAAGATTTAAATGAAAATGAAAAAGAGTGGCTAAAAACTCAATTTAAAGAGCAAAAGGCTTTAGAAAAAGCCATTTTAGAAGCTAAAGCTTATGCAAAAAAGGCAAGCCAAGCGATTGAAAAATATGATAATAACAAGCTTAATGATATTATTAAAGCTATGATAGATAGGGAATTTTAATGTATTATTGTATCTCTTTTACTCATAAAAATACAGATCTTTCCTTGAGAGAAAAGTTAAGCTTTTCTAATGAAACTAAAAAAAATGAGTTTTTAAAAATCATAAGCACCCATGAAAATATCGAAGAATGCCTAGTGATAAGCACTTGTAACCGCGTTGAAATTGTTGCTTTTGTAAAAGCAGCTTGTGCTGAGTTTATCATAAAGGCTTTGGCTTTGCTTTGTGAAGTGGATAAAGAGCCTTTGCTTGAAAAAGCCGATATTTTTGAAGATAGCGGGGCTATTCACCATCTTTTTTCAGTGGCTAGCTCACTTGATAGCCTTGTGATAGGCGAAACTCAAATTGCAGGGCAATTAAAAGACGCTTTTGCTTTTGCTATAAAAAATAATTTTTGCGGAGTGCATCTTTCAAGGGCTATTCATAGTGCTTTTAAATGTGCAGCTAAGGTAAGAAATGAAACCCAAATTTCTAAAAATCCTATTTCCGTAGCGAGTGTGGCTGTGGCTAAGGCAAAAGAACTTGCGGATTTAAGCCAAAAAAAAGCTGTTGTGATTGGAGCGGGCGAAATGGGTGAACTTGCCGCAAAGCATTTAATCGCTGCGGGAGCTAAAGTCATTGTTTTAAACCGCAATTTACAAAAGGCTAAAGACTTGTGCGAGAGCTTGGGTGTTTTAAGCCAGTGTGATAGTTTGGAAAATTTACAATTTTATTTAAATGAATATGAGTTTTTTTTCTCAGCTACTAACGCACCCTGTGCTATCATCACGAATTCTTTAATGAATGAGCGTTCTTATAAACGCTATTTTTTCGACCTTGCAGTTCCTAGGGATATTGATATAAGCCAGAATGAAAATATAGCTGTTTTTGCCGTAGATGACCTTGAGCTTGTAGTGCAAAAAAATTTGGCTTTAAGAGAGCAAGAAGCGCGCACGGCTTATGGGATAATAGGACGGCAGACCAGTGAATTTTTTAGATATTTAAATGATTTGGCTTTAATGCCTATTATCAAAGCTATTCGCTTACAAGCTAAAGAGAACGCCGATAAACAGCTTGAAATCGCCCTTAAAAAAGGCTATTTAAAAAAATCCGATAAGGAAGAAGCAAGAAAGCTTATCCATCAAGTTTTTAAGGCTTTTTTGCATAGTCCTACTATGAATTTAAAGCACCTGCAAGGCAAAATGCAAAGCGATACTGTGATTAATGCTATGCGTTATGTTTTTAATTTGCAAAACAATCTTGAAGGTTTAAATCAATATAAATGTGAATTTGATATGGAGGATAATGATGAAATTTAGCAATTTTTACGCACCCACTCTAAAAGAAGCCCCTAAGGACGCAAGTTTGCCTAGTCATATTTTCTTAACCCGTGCGGGTTTTGTAGAGCAAATTGGTAGCGGACTTTATAATTTTTTACCCTTAGGAAAAAGGGTTTTTGACAAGATTAAAGCAGTGGTTAAAGAAGAAATGGATAGGGCTGGGGCTTTAGAAACAAGCCTTAGTTTTGTAAGCCCTGCTACGCTTTGGCAAGAAAGCGGGCGTTATAATGCTTTTGGCAAAGAGTTGTTGCGTTTTAAAGACAGAAAAGAAGGTGAATTTGTCCTAGGTCCAACACACGAAGAAGCTATGCTTTCTTTGGTAAAAAACAAAATCACAAGCTACAAGCAACTTCCTTTGCATTTGTATCAAATTGGACTTAAATTTAGAGATGAAACCAGACCTAGATTTGGGCTTTTAAGATGTAGAGAATTTATTATGAAAGATGGTTATAGTTTTCACGCTAATGAAGAGGATTTGGGGCGTGAATTTGAAAATATGTATGAAACTTATACAAGAATTTTTACGCGATTAGGGCTTGATTTTAGGGCTGTTGAAGCTGATAGCGGGGCTATTGGTGGAAGTGGGAGTAAGGAATTTATGGTTTTGGCAAAAAACGGCGAAGATGATATTTTGCTTTGCGAAAATTGTAATTATGCAGCGAATATTGAAGCGGCAAAAAGAGCTAAAAAAACCTGCCAAGATGAGCGTCCGCAGGCAAATTATGCGAGTAAATTTCACACGCCTGATACTAAAACCATACAAGCCTTAGCCGAATTTTTTAAAATCAACGCTTTTTATACCATTAAAGCCGTAGTAAAAAAAGCTATTTATGAAAATGAAAGCAAATTGGTTGTGTTTTTTATAAGGGGGAGTGATGATTTGCAAGAAATTAAGGCTCAAAATGCTTGCAAGGCTTTAGAATTAGTCGATGCCAGTGAAGAAGAACTTGAAAAAGTGGGTTTGGTAGCGGGTTTTATAGGTTTTGTGGGGCTTAAGGGAGTGGATTTTTATGTGGATAAAGAGCTTGAAGATGAAAAGCAAATGATAATGGGTGCAAACGAAAAAGATTATCATCTAATCGGCATTGATGTGGTGAATCTTAATAAAGAAAGATTTAAGGATTTAGTAGAAGTTAAAGAAAATGATAATTGTCCAAGTTGCGGAGGGACTTTAAAAATGAGCAAGGGCATAGAAGTAGGGCATATTTTTAAACTAGGGCAAAAATACTCAGCTGCTATGAATGCGAATTTCTTGGATGAAAATGGCAAGAGCAAGCCCTTTTATATGGGTTGTTATGGTATAGGCGTTTCACGCTTGGTGGCTGTGGCTGTGGAAGCGAGCTATGATGAAAAAGGATGTGTTTGGAATAAAACCTTAGCTCCTTTTGTGCTTGAAATTATTGTTTCAAATATCAAAGACGAAAAGGCTTTAGAATTTGCTAATAAGCTTTATGAGAATTTAACCCAGCTCGGATTGGAAGTATTGCTTGATGATAGAAATGAACGATTTGGAGTTAAAATGAATGATTTTGAACTCATGGGTTTTCCTTATGCTCTAGTGATTGGCAAGGGATTGGAAAATAATGAAATAGAGCTTATCCAAAGAAAAGGTTTGGTAAAAGAACTTATAAAAAGCGATTGCCTCATGGAAATTCTTAAAAAGAAAGTATTATGAAATTAAGTTTAAGTCCCTTATTTGTGCTTGAAATTATCGCAAGTGTGCTTTTTATAGTCTTTTTTGGTTTGGGTAATTTTTTGTTTTTCATACTTTTGAGTATGATTTTTGGTGCGGTTTTATTGGGTATTTTTTGGAAAAATATGCTTGAGTTTCAAGTGGGCGGTTTAAGAGATATGCTAAGACAATTTTCTTTTGTTATCGCAGGATTTTTGCTGATTTTTCCCGGAATTATTACCAGTGTTTTTGGAATTTTTGTATTTTTCTTTGGCATGGCTTTGAAATTTACAAGTAAATCAAATCATCAACACAGTAAGCAAGAAAATCAAAATTCAAGTGAAGAAATCATTGATGTTGAAATTATAGAGGATAGAAAATGAAGCTTATTATCGCAACAAGAAAAAGCCCTTTAGCCCTTTGGCAAAGTGAGCATATAGCTCAAATTTTAAGAAAAACGCACAAGATAGAAGTAAGCTTAGAAGGCTTTAAAACTAAGGGCGATGTTTTGCTTGATAGTCCTTTAGCCAAAATTGGCGGCAAGGGACTTTTTACAAAAGAGCTTGAAGAAAGTATGTTAAGAAAAGAGGCGCATTTAGCCGTGCATAGTCTAAAAGATGTGCCTAGTTTTTTCCCTCAAGGTTTGGTTTTGGCTGCGGTAAGCAAAAGAGAAAAGAGCAATGACGCTATGCTTTGTCAAAACTATAAAGATTTTCTTTCCCTGCCAAAGGGTGCAAAAATAGGCACTACAAGCCTTAGACGCAAGATGCAACTTCTGGCTTTAAGACCTGATTTAGAGCTTATTTCCTTGCGTGGTAATGTTAATTCTCGTATAGAGAAATTAAAAAAGGGTGATTTTGATGCAATCATTTTAGCGATGGCGGGGATTAAACGCTTAAATCTAGATAAAGAAGTTAATTTTGTTTATGAATTTAGCAAGGATGAGCTTATTCCTGCGGCTTCTCAAGGAGCTTTAGGTATAGAAAGTATAAATGATGAAAAAATTTTAGAACTTTTAAAATGCTTAAATGATGAAAAGGCTATGCTTGAAACAAGCATTGAAAGGGAATTTATCGCTACTTTAGAAGGGGGTTGTCAAGTTCCCATAGGCATAAATGCCGAGCTTTTAGGGAGTGAACTTTGTGTGCGTGCTGTGCTAGGACTACCCGATGGAAGTGAAATTTTAAAAGAAAAAAGAGTGATTAAAAAGGAAGATTTTAAGGGCTTTGGCGAAAGATTGGCAAGGGAATTTATAGCTAAAGGTGCTAAGGAACTTTTAAAAAAAGCTGAGAGTATGATATGAAAGAATTTATTCAAATTTTAAAAGAAAATGGACTTTTAAAAATAATAAAAGAGCCTGTGGATGTAGAACTTGAAATCGCTCATTTAGCCTATATAGAAGCTAAAAAAGGCGAGAAAGGCAAGGCTTTATTGTTTGAAAATCCCGTAGATAAAAAATTAAACAAACAATACAACTTTCCTGTTTTGATGAATACTTTTTGCAATGAAAAGGCTTTAAATTTAGCTTTTGGGCGTGATTATGAGGAGGTGGCTGAAGAAATTTCAAAATTAACTAAGCTTCATATTCCTACGAGTTTTAAAGCAAAAATGGACTTTTTTATGAATTTGCTAAGTCTTAAAAATGTTCCGCCTAAAAGACTGAAAAAAAATAAAGCCCTTTATGATTATGAAATTCTAAGCTCACTTGAAGAGCTTCCCATACTTAAAACTTGGGAGAATGACGCGGGTAAATTTATCACTATGGGGCAAGTTTTAACGCAAAATTTAGATAAAACGCAAAATAATTTGGGTATGTATCGTTTGCAAGTGAGTGGTAAAAACGAACTTTTAATGCACTGGCAAATTCACAAAGACGCAGCTAATTTTTATCACGAATACAAAAAGGCTGGTTTTAAAAAAATGCCCGTAAGTGTAGCTATTGGTGGGCATCCGCTTTATATTTGGTGTGCCCAAGCACCTTTGCCTAAGGGAATTTTTGAACTTTTGCTTTATGGCTTTATTAAAAAAACTCCTGCAAAGCTTACCCCTTGTGAAAATGGAATTTTTGTGCCTTATGATAGCGATATAGTGCTTGAAGGCTATGTGGATTTAGAAGAGTTTAAAATCGAAGGTCCTTTTGGGGACCATACGGGTTTTTATACCCCTGCTGAACTTTTTCCTGTGATGAAAGTGGAAAAAATTTATGCTAAAAAGGATGCGATTTATCAAGCTACGGTTGTGGGAAAACCGCCTTTGGAAGATAGGGTTATGGCTCTTGGCACTGAAAGAATTTTCCTGCCCTTACTGCAAACTTCAGTCCCTGATTTGATGGATTACAATATGCCCGAAAACGGGGTCTTTCATAATCTTATTTTAGCTAAGATTGACGCAAAATACCCTGCCCACGCCCAGCAAATTATGCATGCTTTTTGGGGTGTGGGGCAGATGAGCTTTGTAAAGCACGCTATTTTTGTGGATAAAAACGCACCGGCTTTAAAAGATTATAAGGCTTTAATTCCTTATATCTTAAACCGCTTTGATGTGAATAAAATTTTAATCTCACAAGGCATTTGCGACCAGCTTGACCATGCTTCGCCTAATGCTTGTTTTGGTGGTAAAGCGGGGTTGGATGCTTGTGAAGAAACACAAGCAGAAGAGCTTGAAATTTTAGAAGATGAAAAATTGCTAGAGCTTTTTAAAACTAGGCTTGAGCTTTTAACTTTGAAGCAATTTTATAAAGAGAGCAAAAGTCCCATAGTTTGTATTTTGCTAGATAAAAAAGAAAGAGTTTTAAAAAGCTTTGAAAGGCTTTTGGAATTTAAAAAGCATTTTAGGATTTTGGTATTTTTAGATGCTGAAAATAAGCTTGAAAACCCTTACATGCTTGTGTGGCGTTTAGTCAATAACATCGATGCCAAAAGGGATATTTTGATTAAGCACGAAAGAGTAGGTATAGACGCTAGTGCTAAGGGTGAGCTTGAGGGCTATACAAGGCAGTGGCCTAAGCAAACTGACTGTTCTAAAAGCGTGATAGAAGATTTAATCTTGCGTAAGCTTTTAGAAAATGACACTGAACTTTTTAAGCAATTTGAAATTTTTTAAATTTTTCACTTTGTCGCAGTTGAGAATTCTTTTTTGCTAAATTTTTTCAAAAACAAGATAGAATTTAAATTCTTGGCATAGTTTTTGCTTGTTGTTTTGTATAGAAAAATAAATTTTTCTTTATAGGGTATTCATAAATTTATCAATTTGCCGATATGGTCTGTAACTAGCAATAGGAAATTTTAAAAAGGATTTTAAAATGGAAATATCGAAGGCAAATGGACAAATGGATACGACTTTGACAAGTGTCAGTCAAAGGAAAAACGAAACGCAGGCTAGTTCAAATATTCAAACCGAGAAAAATCAAAGCCAAGGAGGCGATGATGGACAAAAAGAACAAGGTTTGAGTGAAAAGTTAGCTGATATTGCAAAAAAACTAAATGAGCAAATGGACTCTTTAGATACCAATGTTCGCTTTGGTTATAGCGATAAAATCGGCTCTATGTATATTAGCGTAACAGAAAAAAGCACAGGAAGGGAAATCCGCCAAATTCCTAGCGAAGAGGCTATGCGTTTAGCTGAGTATTTTAAAGATGTGATAGGAATGATATTCGATAAGGAGAGTTAAGATGGCATTAGGACAATTAGCAAGTTTGGGTTTTGCGTCAAATGTTTTAACACAAGAGACCTTAGATAAAATGCAAAAGGCAGAAGAGAAGGCTAAAGTTGAGCCTTATACAAAAAAAGTTGAAGAAAACACAACCAAGCAAAAGGATTTGACTGAAATCAAAACCAAATTGCTTACCTTTCAAACCGCTGTTTCATCCTTGGCAGATGCCACAGCCTTTGCTAAAAGAAAAGTTGTAGGTAGTATTACCGAAAACCCACCTGCGAGTTTGACTGCGAACAGCGGGGTGGCTTTGCAAAGTATGAAGGTCAATGTAACTCAAATCGCTCAAAAAGATGTGTATCAAAGCAAGGGACTTACAAACGACTCTGGTTATATCAATGCAAATTTAACAAAGGCTACGGATTTGACCTTTTTTTCCAATGGCAAAGAATATACCGTAAGTGTAGATAAAAACACGACTTATAAGGATTTAGCTGATAAGATTAATGTGGCTAGTGGGGGTGAAATAGTTGCAAAGATAGTCAATACAGGCGAAAAAAATACTCCTTATCGTCTGACTCTTACTAGCAAGGAAACAGGCGAAGACCACGCTATAAGTTTTTACGCGGGTAAGAAGGATGGTAATGGCAAATATATTGAGAGCAATGAATCTAAAGAAATTTTTAAAAATCTTGGCTGGGAGTTAGATACTACTGGAGGCACAATTGACCCAGCTCAGGATAAAAAAGGCTATGGGATTAAAGATAATGCCACAGACCCTTTGCATATACAAAAAGCACAAAATGCCGAATTTACTCTTGATGGTATTAAAATGATTCGTTCAAGCAATACCATCACAGACCTTGGCGTAGGACTTACTTTAACCTTAAATAAAACAGGCGAGATTAATTTCGATGTCCAGCAAGACAATGAAGCTGTAACCAAAACTATGCAAGAGCTAGTGGATGCTTATAATAATTTAGTAACCAATCTTAACGCCGCAACGGATTATAACTCAGAAACTGGCACCAAAGGAACTTTGCAGGGTGTAACAGAAGTAAATTCCATACGCTCTAGTATAACTTCTATTTTGTTTGACTCTCAAAGTATAGATGGAACGGTTGAAGATAAAAACGGGAATAAAGTAAATACTAAGGTTATGCTTTCTATGCAGGATTTTGGTTTGAGTTTGACAGACTCAGGGAGTTTAAGTTTTGATTCTTCGAAATTTGAAAAAAAGGTAAAAGAAAACCCTGACCTTACAGAGAGCTTCTTCTCAAATATTACCAAATATGAAGACATTAATCATACTGGGGATTTGATTAAAGAAGGAAGCTTGAAGCAATATGTAGGCACCGGACCGAATGATGGTTTAGAATTTAAGCAGGGCGAATTTACTATAGTTTATAATAATCAAAGTTATGATATATCAAAAGCACGCGATGGAAGCACCTTTAAGCTTACAGGTGCAACAGAGCAAGAAATGCTTCAAAATTTAGCCACTCATATCAATAGTCTGGGTATAGAAGGTTTAAGCGTTAAGGTTGAAGCCTATGATAAGAACAATCAAAAAGGCTGGGAGCTTAAAATTAAAGGCGATGGTGGGTCTGATTTTTCTATCAAAGGAAATAAAGATTTTCTTAAAAAATTTGGTCTTAGCGAAACCAATATCACAGCTAAACCTATAGAAGGTAAGGGCGTTTTTTCACAACTTAAATCGACCTTGCAAGGGATGACAGGAACAAAGGGTTCGCTCACTAAATACGATGAAAGTTTAACTAATGACACAAAGGCTTTAAATAAAGCAAAAGAGAGTGCCCAAAAAGCAATAGACACTAGATATGATACTATGGCAAATCAGTGGTTGCAATATGAGAGTATTTTAAATAAACTCAATACCCAATTACAAACCGTAACCAGTATGATTAACGCAGCCAATAAGTCAAGTTAAGGATAAAAAATGCAAAATAGTTTAGCTTATAATGCTTATTCTCAAAGTCAAGTGGGGATAGAATCTCCACAAAAACTTATCGAAATGCTTTATGAAGGGATTTTAAGATTTTGTTCAAGGGCTAAAGTGGCGATAAGAAATGAAGATATAGAACAAAGAGTATATTTTGTCAAAAGAACCACAGCTATTTTCATAGAGCTAATCAATACCCTAGACTATGAAAAAGGCGGAGAAGTCGCTCACTACTTAAGTGGTCTTTACACAAGAGAAATTCAGCTTCTTTCTTTAGCCAATTTAGAAAATAATGAAGAAAGAATAGACGAGGTTATCAAGGTAACCAAGGGCTTATTAGAAGCCTGGCGGGAAGTGCATGAAGCAGTGGCTCAGTGATTTTAAACTCGCACTCATTAAAGAAGATCTTTCTAAGCTTGAAAGTTTGCTAGATGAACTTGATATAAAAGCTTTTGTGCAGGATTTAGCTCAAAATTCAGCCAAGAGCTTTTCAGGGGACAATGTGAAAGAAAATGTAAATGAGATATTTTATCAAATCAAAGCTCTTTTAAGCGAAGCCATCACGCTTATAGAGCAAAAGAAAAAAACAAAGGCTGTTGAAATTCAAAAATTTCAAAAGGCTTTAACCTATCTAAAAGCATAGCGATAAGCCGAGTTCTGTCGAGAATGCTCATTTATCTAGTTTTGTTTTTGCAAACAAAATCAAGCGAAGGGTCAAAACAAAGACACTAACCATCCCTTCTTGCTGCACATTGGGTTTACATAGCCGAAATTGTTACCAAAATCGCTGGTGGGCTTTTACCCCGCCGTTTCACCTTTTCCACTTTTGTGGTAGTTTGCTTTCTGTTGCACTATCCCTTAGGTCGCCCTAGCCATCTGTTAGATGGAATGTTTGTCTTTAGCAGCTCGGACTTTCCTCTTCAAAAAGAAGCGAGCATTTGCTATGCTTAGGCGTGATTTTAGCGTAATTTTACTTATTTTTTTATCAAAAAAATTGAAGCTAAAAGAATTTCCAAGTGGATTTTTACTTAACCCCTATCTTGTCGCTTTATAACCCACTTTTCTTGCCCTTTTTTGCCATCTCATTTTCCTACTTATTTTTCCCCACTCATCTTGCCGCCCTAAAAACTCTAACTCCTAATTCATTTTTCTCTCCATCTTAGCTTTTTTCTTTTTTCTCATATCCCTTCTTTTTTACCCTTCCCCCTTCCCAAAAAAAGCTTAAAATAAGCTTTTTCATAAAATTTTAAAAGATTTTTTGCTACACTTGAAGTTTTAAATTTTATCAAGGAAAAATGATGGCAACTTATGCAATGGGTGATTTAAAAAAAGGGCTTAAGATAGAAATTGATGGAGTTCCTTTTAAGATAGTAGAGTATCAACATGTAAAACCGGGCAAGGGTCCAGCCTTTGTGCGTATTAAGATTAAATCTTTTATCGATGGTAAGGTTCTTGAAAAAACTTTCCACGCAGGGGATAAATGCGAGGCGCCTAATTTAGAGCAAAAGACTATGCAATACCTTTATGATGACGGTGAAAATTGTCAATTTATGGATACGCAAAGTTATGAGCAAGTCGCTATTAGCGATGAAGATGTGGGCGAGGCAAAAAAATGGCTTTTAGATGGTATGATGGTGGAGGTGCTTTTTCACAATGGCAAGGCTATTGGCGTGGAAGTTCCACAAGTCGTTGAGCTTAAAATTATTCAGACGCCTCCTAATTTCAAAGGAGACACTCAAGGCTCAAATAAAAAACCTGCCACACTTGAAACGGGAGCTGTGGTGCAAATTCCTTTCCATGTGCTTGAAGGTGAGCTTATTCGCGTAGATACGGTGCGTGGCGAATACATAGAAAAAGCAAACAAATAAGGCTTTGGAGTATTCCAAGCCGAAATTTTTGAATTTGTTACCTAACTTCCCATTTAACTTCTAAAAATATTTTTTTAAACTTTTTTTCAATTTAGAATTTTTATAATATTTTTTTAAATTTATCTTAGGAGTTGGACTATGGAGTGGTGGTTACTTGCTTCTATACCCTTGATTGTTTTGGGCTTTGTGCTTAGGATTAATCCTTTTTTGGTGGTTACTGCGGTGGGGATTTATGCAGGACTTGTGTCAGGCTTTGATTTTATAAGAATCGTTAGTGATATAGGCAAATCCTTTGTGGATAATCGTTATGTGGCTGTGGTTTGGCTGATTTTGCCCCTACTTGCCATTTTAGAACGCAAGGGCTTAAGAGAACAGGCTAAAAATCTCATTTCTAAGGTAAAAGCCGCTAGCACAGGAAGGATTTTAATGTGCTATTTTGTTTTCAGGCAAATTACGGCGGCTTTAGGACTTCTATCCTTAGGCGGACACGCTCAAATGATAAGACCCCTAATCGCTCCTATGGCAGAAGCTGCTGCAAGGCTTAAATTTAAAAAGCTCTCTCACAAGGATAGCCAAAAGATTAAGGCTTATTCTTCAGGCACGGATAATGTGGCGGTATTTTTTGGAGAGGATATTTTTATAGCCGTGCATTCTATTTTGCTGATTAAGGCTTTTTATGAGAGCAATGGTATCATAGTTGAGCCTTTACAGCTTTCAGTTTGGGCTATACCCACAGGGATTTTAGCCTTGCTTATACACTGCACTAGGCTTTATATGCTAGATAAAAAGCTTGAAAGAACTTATAAAGGAGCTTTTGATGATAAGTCTTGATTTGCTTTATTATTTAGTAGGAATGCTCTTTTTGGTTTTTGGAATTCTTAGTTTTGTCAATAAGGCTAAAACTATGAAAGCAAGGCTAAGTGGTGGGGTGTTTTGGATAGCTTATAGCGTAACTTTTTTATTTGCTGGAATTTTGCCTCATTTTGTGATGGGTTGTATAGTGATTTTACTGGCTTTAATAGCCGGATTTAATCTTCTAAAACCTGCTAATATCACACCAAGTGAAGAAGAAAAAGAATACGAAATCACACATGCAAAGTTTTATAAAAGCAAACTTTTCATCCCTGCCTTGCTTGTTCCTTTAATCACTCTTGTAGGCACCTTTTTATTCCCCCATCTTAGTCTTTTTGAGAACAAAAACTCCACTCTCATAGCTCTTATTGTAGGCATTATCGTAGCTTTTACTCTGGCTTGTTTTATGTTTAAAGCCTCGCCTAAAAGAGCCATTAAAGACGCAGCACATACAATGGATCACATTAGCTGGGCGGCTTTATTGCCCCAAATTCTAGCCACGCTTGGCTTGGTTTTTGTATCCACAGGTATGGGTGAGCAAGTTTCTAAGCTTTTATCGACTTATATTACCTTAGATAATGCCTTTATCGCCGTGGCGGTTTATGGGGTGGGAATGGCTTTATTTACTATGATTATGGGTAATGCCTTTGCTGCCTTTCCTGTTATCACAGCGGCTATTGCCTTGCCTGTTTTGATTATGCAAATGGGTGCTAATCCTGCTATTGTGGGTGCTATTGGTATGCTTTGTGGTTTTTGTGGGACCTTGATGACGCCTATGGCTGCGAATTTTAATATAGTCCCAGCTGCACTTTTGAATTTAGACGATAAAAATGGAGTGATTAAGGCTCAGTTTGCCTCAGGGCTTGTTTTGCTTGCAGGAAATATATTTTTGATGTATTTTTTAGCTTTTAAATTTTAAGGAGAAAAAATGGAAAATTTTATCAAACAATTTAGCTTCATCGCTTTGGAAAATATTTTTAAAGAATTACCCAATAAAATCTCACACGCCTTTAATGACCTTAATGATATTAAGGCTCCAAAGCTGATGTATCCTATATTTTATGGTTCTTATGATTGGCATTCTAGTGTGCATTCACATTGGCTTTTGGTGAAAATTCTTAAAGATTTTTCTCATTTTGCTCCCAAGCAAGATATTTTTAAAGCCTTAGATAGTCAGTTTGATAAAGAAAAGGCCAAGGGTGAGCTTGATTATCTTTTAAACCCTGCACATAAGGGATTTGAAAGACCTTATGGCTGGGGGTGGTTTTTAAAACTGCATTTAGAATTAAAATTGCTAGCTAAAGAAAATGAAAGAGCTGGAATTTGGGCTGAGAATTTACAGGGTATAGCTGATTTTTTTGTTAGGGAATTTAAGGAGTTTTTGCCTAAGATGGATTATCCTATTCGCGTAGGCACACATTTTAACTCTTCTTTTGCCCTTTATTTTGCCTTAGAATATGCAAGATTTAATGAGGATGAGTTCTTAGAGCATTGTATAGTCCAAAGTGCTAAAAAATGGTTTTTAAATGATAAAAATATGCAAGTTTTAGAGCCTTGCGGAGATGAGTTTTTATCCCCTGTTTTGATGGAAGCGGTGCTTTTAAGTGCTATTTTACCCAGAAATGATTTTGTGGAATTTTTTAAAGCTTATTTGCCGCATTTAGAGCAAAAAGAGCCTAAGAGCTTATTTAGCCCTGTGAGTGTTAGCGATAGAAGCGATGGTAAAATAGCCCACTTAGATGGGCTTAATCTCAGCCGTGCTTGGTGTTTTAGGATACTGGCTAATTTTTGCGAAGAGCCTTTAAAAACGCTTTTAAAAGCCAACGCCACTAAGCATTTTGATGAAGCCATATCCCATATAGAAGATGATTATTTGGGCTCACATTGGCTAGGAAGCTTTGCTTTACTTGCTATGGATGTAGAATAAAGACTAATAATGGTTTTTTTGATTATTGCTAGCCTTGTAGTGGCTATTGTTTTAGGTTATGTTACTAGGCATAATGTTGGAATTTTCGCTATGATTTTTGCCTATATTATAGGAGCTTTTTTTATGGATTTAGCCCCTAAAAAAATCATAGCTTTTTGGCCTATTTCTATATTTTTTGTTATTTTTGCGGTTTCGTTATTTTATAATTTTGCAACGGCAAATGGGACGCTGGAAAAATTATCCGGACATTTGATGTATCGTTTTGCCAATTATCCTTATTTGTTGCCTTTTGTTATTTTTGCAGTGAGTGCTATCATCGCTGCTTTAGGGGCAGGATTTTACTCGGTCTTAGCCTTTATGGCACCTCTTACTTTTTTGCTTTGCGATAAAATGGCTTTAAGTAAGGTGGCTGGAGCTATGGCGATAAATTATGGTGCTTTAGGAGGAGCTAATTTTATGACTTCGCAAAGTGGGATTATTTTTCGTGGATTAATGGAAAATTCAGGGATTGATTCTAGCACCGCTTTTGTAAATTCAGGAATTATTTTTGCTTTTACTATATTTTTGCCCATTGTTGTGTTGTCTTTTTTTGTATTTGGGGCTTTTAAAAATAGGGCAAAAATCAGCTTTATTGTCAAACCAGAACCTTTTGATAAGAAGCAAAAAACCACTTTGATTCTTATGTTTTTGATGATAGTTATTGTTTTGATATTTCCTATATTAAGCATTATTTTCCCGCATAATGATACCCTTGCTTATTTTAATAAAAAAATAGATATAGCTATGATTGCTATGATTTTTGTTGCCCTTGCTTTGTTTTTAAAATTAGCCGATGAGAAAAAGGTTATTGCTTTGATTCCTTGGGGAACTTTGATAATGATTTGTGGGGTGGGAATGCTTATTAGCATAGCAGTGGAAGCTGGGACTATTAACTTGCTTTCAAATCTTGTTAAAAATGAAGTGAATGTTCTTTTTATCCCTTTGGTAATGTGTGTTATTGCCGCTTTTATGTCCCTTTTTTCAAGCACTTTGGGCGTGGTTACTCCCGCACTTTTTCCCATAGTTCCAAGCATAGCTTCAAGTAGTGGTTTAAGTGAGATTTTGCTTTTTTCTTGTATTGTTATAGGCGCGCAAGCTTCTGCGATTTCGCCTTTTTCTTCAGGGGGAAGTTTGATTTTAGGTTCTTGTCCTGATAAATACAAGGAAAAATTTTTTAAAGATTTGCTTGTAAAAGCCGTGCCTTTAGGATTTATGGCGGCTATTTTAGCCACTATAATAATGAGCTTTATTTTATAAGGATAAGAAAATGAAAATCGACACTCACGCACATATATTTTTAAAAAGCTTAAATACTATTTTGGATGCGAGATATAAGCCTGATTATGATGCTGATTTTAAAACTTATAAGATGAATTTACGCCAACACGGCTTTGATAAGGGGGTTTTAATCCAGCCTAGTTTTTTAGGCAATGATAATGAATTTTTGCTTCAAAGCATTCAAGAAGATGAAGATGTAAAGGCTGTGGTTGTAGTGGATGAAAATACCAGCTTTGAAGAGCTTAAAAAACTTAAAGAAAGAAAGGCTTGTGGGGTAAGGTTAAATTTAATTGGAAAAGATTTGATGGATTTTAAAAGTCCCATTTGGATAGAATTTTTTGAAAATTTAAGCAAACTTAAAATGCAAGTTGAAATTCAAAGGGATTTAGATGATAAACTTGTGGATATTGTCCAAAATTTACTTCCTTTTGGTTGTGATATAGTCATAGACCATCTTGCAAGGGCGAGTTCAAATTTAAGCCATTTAGAAGAATTAACCCGGCTAAAGGGTTCTAAAATATTTTTTAAAATCAGTGGTTTTTATAGGGCGAAAATAACTTATACGAGCAATATAGAAGCTATTTTGTTTGCGAAGAAAAGTTATGAAATTTTAAAGGAGCATTTTGGGCTTTGGCATTTTGTTTTTGGGAGTGATTGGCCTCATACGAATTTTGAAAAGAGGGTTGATTTTTCATCAGCCTTTGAAGCCTTTGATAAGATTGTAGTTTCCAAAAAAGAACAGGAGCAAATTTTAGGGGATAATGCTTGTGCTTTATTTGGATTCTAAATTTTTTGTCTTAAAAATATATTTTGCAAGGCGTTCAAAATAAATTCTTAAATAGGGTTTATAAATAACAAAACCTCCCAAAAGCCCTAAAATACTTCCTATTACAACATCAATCAATCGTGCCTCTAATAAATTTTTGGCATTTTCGCTCATAAAATTTGCTGCTTCGCTAAGATAGGTCGCATAGGGTGTGAAGAAAATCATTGCTAAGGCGTAGTTTCTGCTCACTAAAAATTGTCCTATGAAAAACAAAGACATCATCAGCAAAACAAACTCCATTTGGCTAAAATGCTTAGATAAAAGCCACCAAGCAAAACATATGCCTATAAAGGTTCCTATTATGCGTTGAATTTGTTTTATCCATATGGAATTTAAGGTTACTCCTTGCATAATGGCTGTGCAAGAAATGGCTATCCAATAACTTCTTTCAAGCTCTAAAAAAGTTCCCAAAAAAATAGAAAAAGCGACAAAAAAACCCATAACTAAAGAATCCGCAAAGACAGCATTAAAGCCTATATATTCTCGGGGTGGAATTTCGCTAGGCAGAGCATTTTTAAAACCATAAATCACAACAATAGAATACAAAAACGCCATTAAATTTGCCACCATAGTCCCAAGAAAGACAAGCCCCACTAAAAAAATAAAGTCTTTAGCTTCAAATGGAGAGAAAGCACCCAAAACACAAGCAAACACGAAGAAAAAATATCCCGGTGCACCAAGATTATAATATCTTATCAAAATAGAACTCGCCATTGCAAGAATTCCTATGGGGATAAAAACAAAAAAAGAAGGTAAAAAATGGGTTAAAATTCCCAGAAAAAAGCTACATACTATCCCAAAAGAACAGCACATTACCACAGCCATTCTGTGATATAAAGGGGTGTTTGGAACATATAAAAAAGCCATAACGCCTATCATAGCAATAAGACCATAGTTTAATTTCACAAAAAACACACTCACGCCCAAAACTATCCCCACGCCTAAAGCCGCAAAAAAAGGCATTTGCCAAACTTGTTCGCTTGAAGTAAAGCCAGCGATTTCTTTAAAATGTTGCTTGAGTATTTTCTTCACTCTCTAATTTGTCCTTCCCCGTAGATGATGTATTTATAAGTGCAAATGTCTTCAACACCCATAGGTCCTCTAGCGTGAAGTTTGCTTGTTGCGATTCCAACTTCTCCGCCAAAGCCAAACTCAGCCCCATCGCTAAAACGCGTTGAGGTATTAACATAAACGCAAGATGAGTTTATAAGGCGTTGGAATTTGCCTATATTAAGGGCATTGTTTGAGATTATAGCTTCGGAGTGTAAGGAACTATGCTTATTTATATGCTCTATGGCTTCGTCGCAGTCTTTAACTAATTTTACATTGATAGCAAAATCAAGCCATTCCGTATCGAAGGTGTTTTCATTTGCTTTAAAAAGTTCCAAATTTGTGTTTTGAAAATAAGATAAGGCATTTTTATGAGCGTGAATTTTTACTTTAAATTTTTCCAATTCAGGGCTTAGAAGTTCTATAAAATCTTTGGCGATTTTTTCGTGGATTAAAAGCGTTTCTAAGGCGTTGCAAACGCTTACTCTTTGGCACTTTGCATTAAGGATTATTTTTAAAGCCATATTTAAATTAGCACTTTCATCGACAAAGGCGTGGCATAAGCCTTTATCTTGTTTTATGAGCGGAATTTTAGTATTTTTAGCAATTTCTTGTATCATTTTCGAACTTCCACGGGGGATAATCACATCAATAATATCATCAAAGGCTAGAATTTCCATAATTTGCTCTCTTTCATAAAGCATAGCAAAACAATCTTCTAAATCAAATTCCTTAAGCACTTTGCTAACAAGATTAAATATGGCTTTATTTGTAAATTTTGCTTCACTTCCACCTTTAAAAACACAAGCATTAGAGCTTTTTATCATTAAGGCTACGATTTCAGCACTAAGGCTAGGCCTTGCTTCATAAATGACACAAATCAGTCCTAAAGGAATGCTTATCTTTTGTATATTTAAACCCGCATTATTTTTCCAACCTTTAGAAATTTTGCCTATGGGATCTTCGATATAAGCGATTTTTTCTAGACCTTCACAAAGAGCTAAAATGCGTTCTTCGTTTAGGAAAAGTCTATCCTTTATTGCTCCGCTTTTTGTGAAATTTGCCATATCTTTTTCATTTGCTTCTAGGATAATTTTGAAATTTTCTCTTAAAATTTGAACTAATTTTAAAATAATTTTTTCTTTATCTTTGGGTGTTAAATTAAGTAGTTTTTGAGAATTTTTCTTAATATTTTCAAGCAAATTTCGCATTTTTAATTCCTTATTTACAAAAAACTTGATAAATTATACAAAAAAATTTATAAATTGAAAGGTAAATACAAATGAAAAAAGTAGATTTGATTATAGTGGGTGCAGGTCCTACTGGCATAGGCTGTGCGGTTGAAGCTAGGCTTAAGAATAAAGAAGTTTTGATACTAGAAAAATCAAACAATATTTGTCAAACTTTAGTGCAGTTTTATAAGGCAGGTAAAAGAGTGGATAAGGCTTATAAGGGTTGTGAAGGGACAAATTATGGCAATGTTGCTTTTGAAGATGGCACCAAAGAAAGCACCCTAGAGACCTTTGAAAATGCTTTAAAAGAGCATAATATAGAAGTTGAATTTGGCTCTGAGGTTGAGAGTGTCAAAAATGAAAATGGAGTTTTTTTGCTTAGCACGGGCAAGGGCGTTTATGAGTGTAAAAACATCATCATAGCCATAGGTAGAATGGGTAAGCCTAATAAGCCTGAGTATAAGCTTCCTATGACCCTAAGCAAAATCATCAATTTTAACGCCAATTCCGTTTTAGGCGATGAAAAAATCCTTGTCGTAGGTGGTGGAAATTCCGCTGCTGAGTATGCTGTGGATTTAGCTAGTTCAAATAAGGTCAGTCTTTGCTACCGCAAAAAAGAATTCACAAGGCTTAATGATATAAATCTTAAAGACTTAAGCGAGGCTGGAAATTCGGGCAAAATAGAATTAAAACTAGGCATAGACATCAGTGAAATAGAAGATGATAATGGCAAGGCTAAGGTGCATTTTAACGATGGTTCAAGCCAAAATTATGATAGAATAATCTACGCCATCGGGGGTTCTACTCCGCTTGATTTTTTGCAAAAATGCGGGATAAATGTTGATGATAAGGGTGTGCCTTTGATGGATGAGAATAAACAAAGCAATGTTAAAGGTATCTTTGTAGCAGGCGATATTGCCACTAAAAATGGTGCGAGTATAGTTACAGGGCTAAATGACGCTGTAAAAATTCTCTCCGTGCTTTAAAATTTAGCCTTCGGGCTAAATTTGGTTTTTGATTTTAAATTATGATTATGCAAAATATGAGAACTTTTCGTTTAAACTATTATATTCTAGGACTTCAAACACTCTATTAGCTTACCTTAAAATATTTTTTATTGCAAAATTAAATATTTTAAAGGATTTTTATGTCAAATATTTTTAGCACCCTAAGCCCTTTTAGGCTTTTTATGAAATGTGCCGTGCCAAATGTTGTAAGTATGGCTTTTATTTCTGTTTATTATGTTGTTGATGGAATTTTTGTTGGAAAATATTTAGGAAGTGATGCTTTAGCGGCTTTGGCTTTGATTATTCCTTTTGTGATAATGTCTTTTGCCTTAGCTGATATGATAGCCATAGGTTCAGCCGTGCAAATTGCGATGAATTTAGGACGAGGGAAGAAAAAATTAGCTCAAAAGATTTTTAGCTCTAGTATGCTTATTATTTTTATTATTTCTTGCTGTGTGGGACTTTTGGAGTATTTTTTAAGCCCTGTTTTGATTGAATTTTTGGATGTAAGCAGTCAAATTAAAACTATGGCTAAAGAATGTATGCTAGTCTTTGCTCTTTTTGCTCCTTTTACTATGCTTTCTTTTGCCCTTGATAATTATCTAAGAATTTGTGGTAAAAGCACTTATAGTATGATGATGAATGTCATTATAGCCCTTAGTAATATCTTGCTTGATTATCTTTTTATCGTGGTTTTGGGTTGGGGTTTGTTTTCGGCTGTGCTTGCGACTTGTTTGGGTCTTGTTTTGGGCGGGATTTTTGGAATTTTGCCCTTTTTATTGCAAAATCTTGAGCTTAAATTTACAGGAGTTTTTATGAGTTTAAAACTCTTTAAAAGCATAGTTTATAATGGTAGTAGTGAGTTTTTTGGCAATATTTCAGGCTCTTTGTATAATGTTTTTGCGAATTTGATTTTGCTTAAAATCGCTAACACTCAAGCTGTGGCAGCCTTTTCTATCGTTTTATATGTGGATAGTTTTATTATGATGCTTATCATTGCTATGGGCGATGCTATGCAGCCTGCTCTTAGTTATAATTATGCTAAAAAGGATTTTACTAGGATAAGGGCTATTATGAAAGTAATCTTTTTAGCCGGTGGGCTTTTGTCCATTTTTTCTATGCTGATGATTTTTGCCTTTGGAGAAATTGGGGTGAAACTTTTCGCAAAGGATAATGATGAAGCTTTTATTCATTTTGCGTTCATAGCTTTGGCTTTTTTTGCTTTAAATTATCTTTTTGCTTGGTTTAATACACTTTGTGGTTCTTTTTTTACCGCCTTTAACAAGCCTAGTTTTTCTCTTATTTTAAGTTTAAGCCAAAATCTTTTTATCCCCTTGTGTTTTCTTTTTATTTTGCCTTATTTTATGGGTTTAAATGGGGTTTGGCTCAGTCCTTTTTTTGCTGAATTTTGTGTTTTGATTCTAGCCTTTGTTTTTCTTAAAAAGCTTTTTAAAGGCTTGCGATGATGATATATTGAGTTATAAACTTTATTTTCAAGTTTTTTTGCTAGAATTTAGCTATTACACTATAAGGAAATTTTGTGCAACAAGAGTATTTTGATTTGGATTTAGAACGCGCTATTTTAAGTTCTTGTATTATGAGCGAAGAAGCATATGCAAGTATAGCAGGGGATATTGATTCAAAGGATTTTAGTTTTAAAGCCCATCAGGATATTTTTAAAGCCATCATAGCTTGTGCTAATTCCAATGAGCCTATTTCTGTGAGTTTTTTAAGAAAACACAAAAAAATAGACGAGCAAATTTTAGCAGAAATTCTTGCAACTCCTTCTATGATAGATTTACCAGCCCATGTCAATGAGCTTCGCGAAAAGTCCATCAAAAGACAACTTTTAAGCTTTGCCCATCTTTTGCCAACTCGCATTAATGAAAATCGTGCTGTAAGTGAGATTGCTGATGAAATGGGAAGGGAAATTTTTAATATCACTAACCGCGTAAATTCTAAGGATATAAAAGAAATTACTTTGGTCATATCAGAACTTTTTGATGAATTTGAAAAGCAAAAAATAGCAGAAGATAGAAGCATTATAGGACTTGATACGGGTTTTGAGGGTTTAAATAAAATGACAAAGGGCTTTAAAGGGGGCGAACTTATCATCATCGCTGCAAGACCGGGTATGGGAAAAACGACACTTTGTTTGAATTTTATTGACAAGGTTTTAAGGCAAAATAAAGGCGTGGCTTTATTTTCACTTGAAATGCCCGCTACGCATATTATGCAAAGAATGCTTTCTTGCAAAACTTCCATTCCTTTGCAAAAAATCTTAACTGCGGATTTAAACGATGATGAGTGGGAGCGTATAGGCGATGCTTGTAATGATTATAATCAAAAGAAATTTTATATCTATGATAGTGGCTATGCGACTATTACGGATGTAAGGGCGATTTTAAGGCGTTTAAAGTCTCAAGATGAGAGCATAGGGCTTTGTGTGATTGATTATATAGGGCTTATGATGAGTAATTCAAATTTTAATGACAGGCACTTGCAAGTGAGTGAAATTTCAAGGGGGCTGAAGCTTTTAGCAAGAGAGCTTGATATGCCTATCATCGCACTTTCACAGCTTAATCGTAGCTTAGAACAAAGGGCTAACAAACGCCCTTTAATGAGTGATTTACGCGAGAGTGGAGCCATAGAGCAGGATGCGGATGCGATTTTGTTTGTGTATAGAGATGAGGTTTATAGAGAGCAGGAAGAAAAGGAAAGAGAAAATAAAGCTAAAGCCGAAAATAAGCCTTATCAAAGGGTTTTTATACCCAATCTTATGCAAGAAAATGCTGAAATTATCGTTGGAAAAAACAGAAATGGACCTGTTGGAACCATCGATGTTGTCTTTTTGAAAGAAAAATCTTGTTTTGTGGATAAACCTATGGGCTACGAAGCTACTGAATTTCGAGGCTAGAAAGGCTGCCCGACCCGTGTCTTGCTAACACTTTGTGCGAACAAGTCCGCCTAAAGTCGCATTGCTAAAGGCTACTTCACTCAAATCCTTATGGATTTACCACCATTTCTTGCTTTTTAAATTTTGCCTACCATCTGTCATTGCAACTTTTATTGCGTCATTGCGAAACTCGTAAGAGTTGAAGCAATCCCCTTAATCTTCTAGATTACCACGCCGACAAGTCGGCTCGTAATGACTATACACTAAAGCCCCTGCCTACAATCGTCATTGCGAACTTTCACTTGTGAAAGTGAAGCAATCCCCTTCTCAAAATTTTTTCAAAAAATTTTCATTATTTCATTTTTACGACACAAGCTGTCGCAAGGGTAGTTTATACTTCCTTTGTTATTTTAAAATTCAAGGAGAGAAAAATGACATTTTTACCACAAACACAGCAAGAAAATAGCCAAATCTTAGCTAAGGCTTTTGAAAAACCAAGAAAATTATTCAGTAAAGGAAAAAAAGATGTTTAAAAAAATAATGCTAGGTGGCATAGCACTAGCTGCCACAGGATATGGGATTAAAAAGCTTTATGAAATTTATGACTCTTGCACGAGTGAGTCAAAAGCCACTCAAGAAAATAATGGGCTGATTAAAAATTTTGATGATATTCATCAAAAGCTTTATAGAATTTATAATTTCGAAGGAGAAATTTTAATCATTCAAAGAGAACTTTTTATTTTTGTAAATTTTCTTGGTTTGTCTAGCAAGATAGATGATTTTTTCGAAAAATATCAAAAGGATTTTTATGCTTTGCTTTCTCAAAAGAGAGATTTTAAAGCCTTTAACGAGGATGAAAGGGACCTTTTCTTGCGTTTTGTTAGACTTAATAATCTTTTTGCGAGCTTTGTATGGGAACTACTAGCTTATAGGGAAGCAAGAGAAGAGCTTTTCTTTGTTCATGACAGCGATGATATGAGAAAAGATTTACCCAAATTTATAGAGCTTGAGAGCTTTTTGAAAAAAGAGCTAAATATCGCAGATGAGAATGACCCTTCGTGAGATTTTTTCAGAAGGACTTGAAAGATGAAGCTAAAGAGCTAGGCAAAATGTAGTGTTAGGTCAAAGTAGAACTTCAGTTCTGGGGTAAAAAAAGTTTGGATTAGGAAAATAAAATGGCTATATTAGGTTTTATTGCTTTAGTGATTTCAATGATACTTGTCCTATCATATTTTGTTTTTGTTGCGTTATTGATTGCAATAGGTGTGCTTATAGGACTTTTTGCCTATCTTGCCAGTCAGCCTTTTCCTTACAATATAGTATTTTGCACTCTCTATGTGTTTTTGATATTGGTGCTGATAATTGGGAGTAAGAAATAGCCATCCTTGACAGGGGGGGGGGATTTGATAAAATAAGAGCTTTAAATTTTTTATCTTAAAAGAAAGGATAGTAATGCTACCAGTTATTGCAGGAGGATTTTTAGTAGCAGTGGGTGCGTTTGAGCTTGGAAGAAGAATGATTAGGAGTTCCAAGACTCAAAAAATTGCCTTAAGAGGCAAGATGGGAAGTGGCAAGACCACTTTGATACATCTTTTAAGAGGCGATGTGGAAGAATTAAAAAAAGCTAGAATGGCAACGGCTAGCACTCCCAATGAGGCTAGTGCGTCTGTAGAGGGTTGGTTTGAAGCTTATGAGTTTTATGATACAGTAGGCAATAAGGACTTTCATAGCAAAAATGAACAGGTGCAAGAAAAGTGCGATATGACGCTTTATGTCTTTAATCCCTTAGAATTCTCACAAGAAATTCTTAAAGAGCTTAGGGCTAATAAAAATTTCACAAAACTTAAGGCTATAGGAACAAGGGCTGATAAATTAGATGAGGCTAAAGAAAGGGATATTAGAGCTCAAATAGCATAAGAAGGCATAGAGCTTGAATTTTTTGAGTTGGTTGAGGGTATTTATACTAAGGAAGATTGCGAAAAAAGAAAAGAAGAGCTTATGAAATTTATCGAGAAAGCACAGGGATGATTTTTGTTAGCATACAAGGTGAGCAAGGAGGGCAAGAGAGTGCTGAAAATGGAAAAATATTAAAAAATCAACAAGAAAAAATAGACGCACTCTTAGACTTCTTAAGTGTAAATAAAATCAATGCCAATGAGGAGTTTTTTGGGAGTTTAAAAAGCATTTTTTCTGCACCCTTGTGCATCCTAAAAAGGATGTTTATAATAGAGAACGCCTAGCTATGATTTGGTGGGATAAAAATGCTGATGAGGGTGAGCTTCGTAGCACTCTTAAGCTTATGGGGCTTTCTTGGGAGGAATTTGACCAAAGTAGAGCTAAATTTAAAAGCAAGAAAAGAAAAAAAGCTCTTGTGAATTTAGCACTTGTGTTTTTGCTCTGTGCTTTGACTTTGATATTTGTAATAAAGGATAAATGATGAACTTGCCTGATAAATTAATGTTAGTTAGCGAACAAACGCATTTTAATATAGTTTACCGTCCTAATGCTAGTAAGCTATTACAAGATGAAATGAATAAGGATGAAGTGGCTCAAAATAATATTTTAGAATTAAAAGATTTAAGTCAAGATTTGCAAAATTGCATTTTAAAAATGAAGGATAAGGAGATTGCATTAAATAAGTTAAATAATCAAAAAGACTATGCTTTAATGCGTTCGCCTCTGTATGAACGGACTTTTTATACTATGAATGATTTTGAAGAGGTTTATAATAAGGACTTAGCGGAGCTTGTGCAATTGATTTTTTGCTATATGGGGGCTAAGGGCTATTGTATTAAAGTAGCAAATGAAGAAAGAAAGAATGAAGAATGCAATTTAGACCTAAGTGTGGGTGTAGATACAAAAAGCGTCATACAAGAAACAATGCAAGGCTTAGTGCAAAATGTGGCTCAAAATAAGCAAAATTTACCAGAAAATAAAGGGTTGTTGAATGTTGCAAATTCAAAACAAGGACAAGTGAGTAAAGAAGAAAAATATGAGCTAGGACACAAGGCTGAAGGTGCTATAACGCTGAAAAAATCTAAGGAAGAATTTGCCTTGTGGTTAAAGCAAAATAAAATTCGCACCGAAGCCTTGCCTGTGGGTATTAAGAGCTTGGTAGAAATGTATAAAGAAACGGGGGTGGTTAAAGGCTCATTTAAAGGAATTCGGACGGAAACAATCAATGAAAATGCTATAAGCAAGATGGAAGCAAGTTCTAAAATTATTGCTTTGATTAAGGCAGTGAGTGTGAAATTAGGAATTAAGGGGGAGTTTCATTCTAAGTTTAACGCTCAAAGCAAGAAAGAAATTAGCTATGGGGTGGAATTTTGCGAATAAAAGACTAAAGGATTTGATTAAGGAGCAAATATGATAAGACAGATAATAAAATCACCGATACCTAGTTTTAAAAAATGTAGGAGGTGCGGCAGAATGTTTTTGCATCATTCTATGTGTGATGCTCTCGATTTTATATTTCCTATTTGCCCTTCTTGCAAGGGAGAAAAGGGCGGAAAAGTAAATACAATGCTTAAGATATTGCAGCCTAAAATAAAAACTTAAGGAAAATTTAATGAATATTTTATCTGTGTTTAATCTCGCTTTTGCGTTTAAGGGTGTATTGTTGATGAGCTTTTTGAAATCATCAAAGATTTGCTTCAAAGTTACGAGCAAAATCCTAAAGAAATAGCCCAAAACATTAAAGAATTGCTAAAATAAGCGAAAAAAGCAAAAATATGAATCATCTTTTAATCCTATATAATCCTTATTATCAAAGCGATGTGATTAAGCAGCACTTAAGCATTTTGCAAGAAAAATCCCTAGTCGCCTTTGGAAAAATCAAATCCAAGCTAAATGACAGGATAGAAGAGTTTGATTTAGAGCAAATTTACCAAGCCACAAGCGAAGAGAATTTTTTGCAACTTTTTTGAGCGATTATGCGAATTTATTTGTTGCTAAGGTGATAAAGGTCTCTAAAAATACAGAAGAGAGCTTGATACCTAGCTATTATAGGCAAAAGCATTTAGAAAGAAAGCTGATTTTCTTTATCAATGGTGTTTTTTCAAAGAATTTAAGCCTTATTCAAGAGATACGCAATGAAGCCGTTCATGTTAAAGCTGCGAGTTTTGATGAGGCTAAAAGGCTAAGAAATATGCTTTTAGGCATAGAGAATGAAAGTTTGCTAAAGGGTGTTTTAATACATAAGGAAAAATTATGAAAGAATATGACAAATTAGGCTTTAGATTGGTTCAAATTTTGCTTAAATTTAATAATGGAGAAAGTCTAAGCATAGAAGAATTAGCCAAAGAATTTAATGTGGGCGAAAGAACCATACAAAGGGATTTAAATGAGAGACTTTCTTTTATGCCCATCAAAAAAGAAAAAGGCAGGTATGTTTTAGAAAGCTTTGCTTTAGGACAACTTAGCTTTAAAGATATACAAAATTTCGCCGACTTAAGTGGGATTAGTGAGCTTTATCCTAAGCTTGATAAGAGTTTTATAAGTGATTTATTAAGCCAAAGGGTTAATAAGATTTTGATGATTAAAAATGAAGCTTATGAGAGAATACCCTATGAGCTTTTTGAAGAGCTTAGTGTAGCCATACTCAACCATAAAATTTCAAACTTTTGCTACAAGGATAAAAAACGCCAAGTTAAGCCTTATAAACTGGTTAATTTCAGGGGTATTTGGTATCTTTTGGCTGATGAGAATGATAAATTAAAGCATTTTTCTTTGGCTAAAATTTCAAAACTTCAGCTAAGGGATGAAAATTTTGTCCCAAAACAAAGTTTCAAAGAACAAATTGAGAGTAATCCTAATATTTGGCTAGGGGAGAATAGGGAAGTGATTTTAAGCCTAGATAAAAGAGCTAAGGAGTATTTTTTTAGAAAGGAAGTTTTAAGCAATTATAAAATCATAGACCAAGATGAAACAAGCTACACCCTAAGCACTCAAGTTTCTTATGAAGATGAGCTTTTAAATTTAGTCAAGCAGTGGATTCCCTATATCAAAATTCTTGCCCCACTTGAGCTAAAAACAAGGCTTGAAGAGCTTTTAAAAGCCTATCTTAAGAGTATAAAATCTTAAATTTTTAAATACAGCTAACGCTTTTTATTTTTAACTCTTTTTTAGCAGTGTGAGTAAATCACAACTAAAGAAGTCAATAAATTTCTATTGCGTCATTGCGAACTTTCATTTGTGAAAGTGAAGCAATCCCCTTAATATCCTAGATTACCACGCTTTTGCAAAGCTCGTAATGACAATGTTTTAAAGCTTATTCTACTCATTTTTACAAGTTTTGATAGGATTTTAAAGAGATAAAGAAAATAAAAAAGATAAAAATTAATTTGGTTGCGAAGGGGAGATTTGAACTCCCGACCTTCGGGTTATGAGCCCGACGAGCTAACCACTGCTCTACTTCGCGGCATATAAAGTATTTGAAATAAAATTAAGAAGTGGATGGGGTAAAGGGATTCGAACCCCTGAAATGACAGGACCAAAACCTGTTGCCTTACCGCTTGGCTATACCCCAACATTTTAAAAGTGTGATTATAGTGAATTTTAATTTATTTGTCAAGCAATTTAAGTTATAATCTCAAAAATTATAAGGAAAAAAAGATGAAATTTGTTAGCGTAGAACAAGCGATTAAGGATTTGCAATCGGGAAAAATGCTTATTATGGTGGATGCAGAGGATAGAGAAAATGAAGGGGATTTGATTTTCCCTGCACAATTTAGCACTCAAGAAAAAGTAAATTTTATGATAAAAGAGGCACGCGGTGTGGTTTGCGTAGCCTTAGATGAAGCTTTGGCAAAAAAATTTGAACTTCCTTTAATGGTGCCTAAAAACACTTCCAATCACGAAACCGCCTTTACTATCACAGTGGATGCAAAAGACGCCACAACAGGGGTTAGTGCCTATGAAAGAAATATGACTATACAAATTTTTGCTGATGATAATGCTAAAGCGAGTGATTTTGTAAGACCGGGTCATATCAATCCTTTAATTGCAAAAAAAGGCGGAGTTTTGGAACGCACAGGGCATACTGAAGGCTCTGTGGATTTGTGTCATTTGGCAGGACTTAAGGGAGCTTGTGTGATTTGTGAGCTTGTAAAAGATAATGGGGATATGGCAAGAAGGGAAGATTTAGAAATTTTTTGCCAAAAATATGATTTAAATATGATAGCTGTTAGTGATATTATAGAGTATCGCTTAAAGCACGAGAGCTTAATCAAGCTTGAAGAAAAAAGCCAGAGTGTTTTAGCTGGATTTAAGGCACAAAAATTTATCTTTAGCGACCACAATCAAACCCAGCATATAGCCTTTAGTTTTAAAGAGCTAAAAAAATGCGAGAATGTTAAATTTCATATTAGTGCTAGTGATTTCGAGCTTTTAACTTCGGATAAATTTTCAAAACTCTTAGAACAAATTAAGTTTCTTAGCGAAAAGGGTGGGCTAATTGTTTTTATGCAAGGGGAAAAATCAAGCACAACTCAGTTTAAAAACTACGGCATAGGGGCACAAATTTTAAGGTATTTTGGTATAGAGGAGATTAAACTTTTATCTCAAAGTTGTGATAAAGACTATATAGGCTTGGAAGGTTTTGGTTTAAATCTTAAGGCTTGTAATTTTAACTAACATAAGGAAAAAAATGACTTTAAAAGAACAAATTTTAAACGATATCAAAGAGGCGATGAAACAAAAAGATGATTTTAAAAGAGATAGCTTAAGAACTCTAAATGCAGCTTTTAAGCAAATAGAAGTTGATGAAAGAATAGAGTTAGATGATGAAAGAATTTACAAAATCATTGCAAGTGAAATTAAAAAACGCAAAGACGCAATCGAGCTTTATTTAAAAGCCAATCGCCAAGATTTAGCACAAAAAGAACAAAGCGAAATAAGCCTTTTTGAAATTTATCTGCCTAAACAACTAAGCGATGAAGAATTAACTTTAGCCTTAAAACAACTTATAAAAGAATTAGGCGTCAGCTCACTAAAAGAGCAGGGTTTGGTTATGAAAGAAGCCAAAGTGAAATTAGGAGCGAGTGTAGATGGGAAAAGGCTAAATTTAGCTCTAAAAGAGCTTTTGAAATAAATTTTTGGAGTAGGTTATGAAAGAATTAAGTGGTTCTGCAATGATTTGCGAGGCTTTAAAAGAAGAGAAGGTTAAAATTGTTTTTGGTTATCCCGGGGGTGCTGCGCTTAATATTTACGATGAAATTTACAATCAAAAATACTTTAAGCATATTTTGGTGCGTCATGAGCAAGCCGCCTTGCACGCTGCTGATGCTTATGCTAGGATGAGTGGAGAAGTGGGTGTAGCCATAGTTACAAGCGGACCGGGCTTTACCAATACCATCACAGGACTTGCCACGGCTTATAGCGATTCTATTCCTTTGGTGCTCATTTCAGGTCAGGTGGCTAATTCTCTCATAGGCACGGATGCCTTTCAGGAGATTGACGCTGTGGGAATTTCGCGTCCTTGTGTCAAGCATAATTATTTGGTTACTTGTATAGAAGAATTTCCACGTATTTTAAAAGAAGCTTTTTATATCGCAAGAAGCGGTAGGCCCGGACCTGTGCATATTGATGTGCCAAAGGATGTGAGTGCGACTTTGGGACTTTGGGACTATCCTAAAGAAATAGCTATGAAAACCTATAAACCTGTTTATAAGGGAAATTCTAAACAGATTAAAAAACTAGCCCAGCTTTTAAAAGAAGCAAAAAGACCTTTGTTTTATTTAGGTGGGGGTTGTATTAGCTCAAATGCAAGTGAGCAAATTAGAGAGCTTGTGAAATTTACAAAAATTCCTGCTGTGGAAACTTTAATGGCTTTAGGAACCTTAAGAAGCGATGATGTTTTTAATCTTAAAATGGCGGGAATGCACGGCAGTTACACGGCAAATATGGCTTTAAGCGAATGTGATTTGCTTGTGAGTATAGGAGCTAGGTTTGATGATAGGATTACGGGCAAAACAAGCGAATTTGCTAAGCACGCTACCATAGTGCATATAGATATAGACCCAAGTTCCATTTCTAAGATTATTAATGCACATTTTCCTGTGGTGGGCGATATTAAAGAAGTCATTGAAGAACTTTTAAAAGAGTTAAAGAAGGAAAAATTTAGCACCGAATTTACAGAATGGCACGAAACTTTAAAGCGTTATAATGAGCTTTATCCACTCTCTTATGAAGATAGCGATGAAGTGCTAAAGCCTCAGTGGGTGGTGCAAGAGTGTGCGAAAATGGCACCTGAGGCAAGGATAATTACTGATGTGGGTCAGCATCAAATGTGGGTGGCACAATTTTACCCTTTTAATTACCCGCGTCAATTGGCTACTAGTGGTGGGCAAGGAACTATGGGATATTCTGTGCCTGCGGCTTTGGGTGCGAAATTGGCTGTGGGTGAAGAAGTGGTGATTAATTTTGTAGGTGATGGTTCGGTTTTGATGAATATTCAAGAGCTGATGACAGCCTATGAATACGGCATAAAAACCATACATATTATTTTAAACAATGCTTTTTTGGGCATGGTGCGTCAGTGGCAAAGCATGTTTTATGATGAGCATTTTTCTCAAACGGATTTAAGTTTGCAAGCTGATTTTATCAAAATTGCTGAGGGCTTTGGTTGTGAGGGCTTTAATATAAGCACGAAGCAGGAATTTAAAGAAGCCTTTCAAAAGGCTTTAAAAAGCGATAAAACTTCACTTTTAAATGTGATGATAGATAGATTTGAAGATGTTTTACCTATGGTGCCAGCAGGTGGGGCGATTTACAATATGATTTTACCAAAGGCAAAGGATAGATAATGAGAAGAATTTTATCGGTAATTGTTTTAAATGAACATGGGGTTTTATCTCGTATAGTCGGGCTTTTTTCAGGAAGGGGATATAATATCGACTCGCTTACTGTGGCACCTTTGGAAAATAAAGAATTCTCACGTATTAACATTGTTACTTCGGGCAATGAAAGAACTTTTGAACAGATAGTCAAACAGCTTCATAAGCTTATCCCCACTTATAAGGTTATAGAAAGCGAAGAATTTATCGATAAAGAAATGGCCTTAGTGAAAATTCCTTTAAATGAAAATTTAGGCGGACTTGATGCCGTTTTGAAAGCTTATAATGGTACTATTGCAAACAGCAATGAAAATTTTTTATTTTTGATGGTTGCTGATGATGCCAATCGCATTGATAATTTTTTAAAAACAATTAAAAAATACAATCCTAGTGATATTGTTCGCAGTGGATCTGTTTTGATGGAGATTAAATGAAACTAAGCGAAATAGCCGAATTTTTAAGTTTAGAATATAGGGGCGAGGATTTGGAAATTAGTGCTTTAAATTCTTTATTGAGAGCGAATTTCACAGAGCTTACTTATTGCGATGGCGAAAAAAATGCCAAAGACATACCCCACACCGGAGCGGCTGCGATTTTAGTGGCTAAAGAATATGAAAATTTAGTTCCTAAGGACACTAAAGCCTTAATCACTCAAAGTCCGCATTTAAGCTTTGCTTTTTTAAGCAAAATTTTTGCCAAGCCTCTTTTTAGTGAGTTAAAAAACAAGGTGCAAACCATAGCCAAGAGTGCAAAAATAATGCCTAATGTTTATTTGGGGAATAATATTTGCATAGGCGATAATGTCATCATTATGGCAGGTGCTTACATAGGCGATAATGTTAGTATTGGTGATGAAAGTATTATCCATCCTAATGTTGTCATTTATAATGATACTAAAATCGGTAAAAAATGCCATTTGCTTGCAAATTGTGTCATAGGAAGTGATGGTTTTGGCTATGCACACAATAAAAACGGCGAACATTATAAAATTTATCATAATGGCAATGTGATTTTAGAAGATTTTGTAGAAGTGGGGGCTTGCACGACCATTGATAGAGCGGTTTTTGATAGCACTATTATCAAAGCTGGAACTAAGGTGGATAATCTTGTGCAAATTGGACATAACGCTCAAATAGGACAAAACTGCCTTTTAGTCGCTCAAACAGGCATTTCAGGCTCAACAGAGCTTGGACGCAGTGTGGTAATGGGCGGACAAAGTGCCACTAGCGGACATCTTAAGATAGGCGATTTTAGCACCATAGCCGCAAGAGGGGGCGTGAGTAAGAATTTAGAAGGCGGACGCGTGTATGGGGGCTTTCCTATAATGCTACAAAAAGATTGGCTCAAACTCCAAGCTAAGATTGCTATGAAATTTAAGAACGACTAGCTTTAAATTCTTTTTGTAGTCTTCTTACTTCAAAATAAAATTGTATATAGCCTCCCTTATACCAAGTTTTATTTGCTTGTATAAGAGCTAGTCCTAATTTATAAGTGATGCTTTGTTTTTCTCTTAATGCTTCTTTGTAATCTGGGTAATCTTCAAGCTTAGGAAGTTGGATTTTAGGACATTCTTTATGGGTAATTGTAAGGGCTATTAGGAGAAAAGGCATTTTAATATAGCCTAAAAGGTTTTTAGAATTTCTTATCATACAAGAGCCAAGTTTATAGGCAAGGTGATTGTGTATCTTTGCCTTGGCTGAATTAGCTTCTATAAGAGTGATTTTTGGCATAAAAAAATCAAGTTTTTTGCCTAATTTTTTAGCTAAAATTTCATTGCTCAATTTTTTTGAAATAAACTCTTGTTCCAAATTTTCAAGTTCAAGCTTTTCTTTTTTAAAATGATGAGCGTTGAGAGTATTTTGTAAAGTTTCATTTTGCTCATTTAGTGCGTTAAGCTTGGTATGAAGATGTGTAATTTGCTCTTCCAAAGGTTTTTGTTTGACACTATCCATTCTTTGACAATACTCTTCAATCAACTCTTTATAAAACTCAAAAGATGGAAGTATGTGGGTAAAATCATAAGTAATATCAATATTTTCTTTAGTTTCTAAACTTTGCAAGTCTATGTCTTTTTCGTAAAAATTCTCATCAAGCTTGACTAAGAAAAAATGAGCCAAACCTATATGACTGATATTGTTTAAAATTTCAGTATTTTTATGTAGCCATATGCTACCTTCGCTAAGTGCTTCATTGGCCTTATTAAAATATAAAAAACTTTCTTCATCGATAATGAAAATTTCCTCTAAAGTATGCAAATGATAGAAGTGTGCAGCTATACCTTTGATGATTTTTTGCTTTGTATTTTTTAGAATAAAGCTTGCGATATTATAGGGTTTAACTTCAAAAAAATTACAAATATAAATTCCTAAAATACCATATCCTGAGTAAGAATTTTGAAATTTTAAAACATCTTTTTCATCCAGTTTGTATATTTGTTCGTTTAGTAAAGAATTTTTAAGTTCCTTGCAGGGTAAATTTTGATTAAAAAGTTCTTCAGGGGATTTTACAAGAAAATGGGGTATTTTAAAATGGGCTTGGGGATGTTTTTTGAAGATATGAAGATTGGCTATGATTTTTTCGCCAGTAATTTTCATCATAGAAAAAAGTTGATGGAAATAGTCTGTGGTAGCAAAAAAGGGATTAAGTCCTTTTTCGTTATAATATCTTTGTATATCAATGCAATTAAAATTGTATTGCTTGATTTTTTCTCTATTAAAATTATCGACGATTTTTATGTGTCTAGTCGTATCTTCACTAGGCTCTAGGGGTAGGATGAGAAAAATTACCTTTGTATTTAAATTAGCTAGAGCTTTGCATAAAAGCTCGAAATTTCTGGCCAAGCTTTGAAAACAAAGCCCACTTCTAGCAAACATATCGTATTCATTGATATTAGTTTCTATAAGAACAGCTTCGGCATTTTTAAAAAGTTTTTGATTTTTAGGATGAGTGAGTTCGTAAAGTTTTTGAAGTCCATCACAGCCACCTAGGGCAAGATTGTGAAATTCTAATCCCCCCCCCCCATTTGTCAATGCCATCTTTTAAGCCTTTTTGTAAGCCATTATGAGCGAGAGAATTGCTTCCGCCAAGCAAAATGATATTTTTCATATTTAAATCCTTAAAATAAAAGAGTAATTATATCAAAAAAAACAAAATTAGAAAAAAAGGGAGGGTGAATTTATAAAATCAGCATACCATCGCCGTAAGAATAAAAGCGGTATTTTTCTTTTATGGCAAGTTCATAAAGCTTTAAGCACTCCTCTCTACCGATAAAGGCTGAAACTAGCATAATAAGAGTGGATTTTGGCAGATGAAAATTGGTTAAGAGATGATTTTGTCTTAGGGGCGGGTTTTGTGGGTGTAAGAAAAGATTGCAAAAACCACTTTTTGTTTTAGTTCTTATGTAATATTCTATGGTTCTTGTTACGGTTGTTCCCACGCCTAAAATGGCTTGTTTAGAATCTATAATTTCACATGCTCTCTTAGGAATGTCAAAAAATTCGCTATGCATCTTATGTTCTTTTATATTTGCACATTCTACGCTTTTAAAAGTTCCCGCACCCACATGCAAGGTCAGCTGATAAAATTCGTGTTTTTTGGCTAATTTTTCAAGCATAGCCTCACTAAAATGCAAACTTGCCGTAGGTGCTGCTATGGCACCTAAATTTTTTGCAAAAATGCTTTGATAGTCGGTTAAATCGCTTTTTTCATCTTCTCTTTTGATGTAGGGTGGTAAGGGTATGTGTCCTATTTTTTCAAGCAAGGTATAAAGTTGCGAAGGAGATAAAATTTCATCATTTCTAAAAAATTGCACCTTGCGAAGACCGCAAGCTAAAAGCTCTTTAACTTCAGCCTTTAAATTTTCATCAAAATGCAGCACTTCGCCTATTTTTACACGCCCTTTAATTTGAGCTAGAAAAAGTTGATTTTGAGAATTTAAAAAAGCTTGATGGAGAAAAAGTTCTATTTTCCCCCCACTTGTTTTTTTGCCATAAATTCTCGCTTTAATCACCTTGGTGTCATTGAAAAATATAGCACAATCAGGCAAAAAATCTTGCAAATTCCCAAAAGTGCTATGAGAGATTTGCTTGTTTTTTCTGTTAAAAACTAAAAGCCTAGCTTCTTCTTTTGGATAAGTAGGATAAGTAGCAATGAGTTCATTAGGCAGGGTGTAATCGTAGCTTGAAAGAAGCAAGTCTTTTTTATTCTTCATCTTTTGGAGCGGGATTTATTTTTTGCACGATTAGGATAGAAAGCCCATAAAGCCCGCAAAGTGGTCCTGCCATTAAAAATTGGGATAAAACATCAGGCGGGGTCATAAAGGCTGAAAAAACAAAGATGACTAAGATAGCCACACGAAAATGGCGTTTTAAAAAGCTATCATCGATAAGCCCAATTTTAGCAAAGAAAAAGGCAAGCACGGGCATTTCAAAAGCCAAACCAAAGGCTACAACGACCTTTGTGAAAAAATCCACATAAGCTCCTAAGGTAATGACAGGATTAAAATCTTCATTTAAACCGAAATTAATCAAAAATTTAAAAGCCAAAGGCACGACTACAAAATAGCAAAAACAAGCCCCCAAAGCAAACATAAGGCTTGCAAAGCTGACAAAAGGCACTACAAGGCGTTTTTCATTGTCATAAAGTCCCGGAGCTACAAATTTCCAAAATTGCCAAAATATAACAGGCAAGGAAAAAATAAAAGCCCCAAAGAAGCTGACTTTCATCGCAGTAAATAAAGCCTCTTGCACTTCGATGACATTGATATGTTTAGCAACATCAGGTAAAACGGCTATGAGTGGGGCTTTTAAAATATCTAAAATATAGCTACGCAAGGCAAAGCATACTATAAACATTACTACAATACAAGCAACGCTTATAAAAAGGCGTTTTCTAAGTTCTATTAAATGAGGTTTTAATTCTTCAAACATTTTTTTCCATTTTATTTTGTGTTTCCAACTTACTAAGCTTAGGTTTTTCTTCAGTATTTAAAAGTGTCTCGTTATCTTTTATAGCTTCGTCCTTGTCATCTTTAGCTCTGCTGTCAAAGGTTAAATCCACCTTCGTTTTATCCAAAATATCTCTTTTAAGCTCATCAAATTCTTCAAAGCTCAGTTTTTTGCGTATGTTTTCATTTGCACTTGAGAATTCATCTTGGTATTTTTTAGCTTCTTCTTTTAAATCATTGATGCGTATTTCTTTTTCTATGCTGGATTTTGCATCGTCTATATTGCGTTTTATGGCTTTAAAAATTTTTGCGATTTGTATGATGGTTTGAGGAAGTTTATCAGGACCTAAAACCAAAATCGCCACAACTAAAATAACTATAATTTCACCAAAACTCATTAATACTCTTTTATGATTTTTAATCAAGCATTTTACTTAAAAAAGCTTAAATTTAAGATGAGAGATATAAAGCAAGCTCATCGCTAATGAGAAAATTAGGATTAAAATATCTTTGATTTTTGTAAAAAAGTTTTTTTTCTTTTAACAAAATATCAATTTTTTCTTGTTGTAAGCTATCAAGTTTGCTCTTTTTGATACCAACTATACTTCTAAGACCTAAAAATAAATGCTCCAAATTTAAATCTTTCAAGCTTAAAGGCTCTATTTTTCTAAAAGTAGGCTTTGCGATATACTCTTTTAGACTTTTAGCTGTGTAAAAACGCTTATCCTTGCAAAAGCTTACCGCACTCAAACCACAGCCTATATAGTCCAAACCCTGCCAATAGGCAAGATTGTGCTTACAGCTATGATTTTCATCTTTGGCAAAATTGCTGATTTCGTATTGAAAAAAACCAAGACGCACAAGCTCTTTTATAAAAAATTTCATCAAATTCGGTGCGTTTTTCTTAAAATGTTCTTTTTTACTAAAGGCTGTGTTTGCTTCTATGCTTAAATTATAAGCACTAAGATGTGTGATGAGAGCTTTGATTTTTTCTAAATTTAAAAGTTCAAATTCAAGCATTTTTTTATCGTCTAATTTCGTATCATAGATTAAATCCACATTGATATTTGAAAAACCTGCTTTATTAGCATTTTCTAGGGCTTTAAAAATCATTTGTGGGCTGTGAATTCTACCTAGAAATTCAAGTTTTTTAGTATGAAAGCTTTGCACTCCAAAAGAAATGCGGTTTATCCCTAAATTTTTCATAGTTTTAAGCCAAATGGCTGTGGCTGAATTGGGATTGGCTTCGCAAGAAAGCTCTGCGTCTTTAGCCAAAAAAGGCTCTAAAATTTCAAAGATAGGTTCATAATACCTTGCCCAAATACAACTTGGCGTCCCTCCTCCTATAAATAAAGTTTTAATTTGCTTTGCTTGGATTTGAAACTGCTCTAAATGAAAGCAAATATCTTCCTTTAAAGCTTTAAAATAAGCTTTTTCATAGTCCTTTTTTTTCAAACTTGTAAAAGCACAATAATGACACTTGCTTTCGCAAAAGGGAATGTGGATGTAAAAATACATAAAAACCTTCGCTAAATTTTTTCTCATTTTAATAAAAATTTGATTTGATTTAGGTTAAAATTGTATCCTTAAAATTTCAAGGATAAAGATTAGTGGAAAACGAGAAAAAATACAGACCCAATGTTGCAGCCATTGTTTTATCAAGTGCCTATCCTTTTGAGTGTAAAATTTTTATAGCTAGAAGAAGTGATATGGAGCATATTTGGCAGTTTCCACAAGGGGGTATTGATGAAGGCGAAAGCACTAAGAGTGCTTTATTAAGGGAGTTAAAAGAAGAAATAGGCACCGATGAGGTGGAGCTTATCGCTGAATATCCTAGCTGGTTAAGTTATGATTTTCCAAGTAAAATTGTCAAAAAAATGTATCCTTATGATGGGCAAATTCAAAAATATTTTTTAGTGCGTTTAAAGCAGGGTGCCACGATTAATATCCATACCAAAAATCCTGAATTTGATGATTATCGCTTTGTAAGTGTAAGAGAAATTTTTGAGATGGTTAATCATTTTAAAAAAAATATTTATATTAAAGTCATCAAATATTTTGAAGAGAAAGGTTATATCTAAAATGCTTATAGTTCAAAAATATGGTGGAACAAGCGTTGGAACACTTGAGCGTATAAAAGCGGTGGCAAATCGGGTTATTAAAAGCGTAAAAGAGGGCAATCAAGTTGTTGTTGTAGTGTCTGCGATGAGCGGGGTAACAAATACCCTTATCGAACAGGCTGAGTATTTTAGCAAAAACCCCAATGCTAAAGATATGGATATGCTTTTAAGTAGCGGTGAGCGGGTCAGTTGCGCCTTACTCTCTATCGCTTTAAATGAAAAGGGTTATTCTGCTATATCTTTTTCAGGCAGAAAAGCAGGCATTATCACAGATAGTGTTTTTACCAAGGCTAGAATTCATCATATTGATACCAAAGCCATTTATAATGAGCTAACTCAGGGTAAAATCGTAGTCATAGCAGGCTTTCAAGGTGTGGATGAAAAAGGCGATGTAACCACGCTCGGACGGGGTGGAAGTGATTTGAGTGCGGTGGCGTTAGCGGGGGCTTTAAATGCGGATTTATGTGAGATTTACACTGATGTTGATGGGGTTTATACAACCGACCCTAGAATAGAACCTAAGGCAAGAAAACTGGATAAAATTTCTTATGAAGAAATGTTAGAGCTTGCCAGTTTAGGTGCAAAAGTCTTACAAAATCGCTCCGTGGAACTTGCGAAAAAATTAAATGTAAATTTAGTAACCAGAAGTAGTTTTAATGACAATGAAGGAACAATGATAACAAAGGAAGATGGAATGGAACAAGCTTTAGTCAGTGGCATAGCCTTAGATAAAAACCAAGCAAGAGTAACCTTAAGAAATGTAGAGGATAAACCGGGCATTGCGGCTGAAATTTTTTCGGTTTTAGCCAATGAAAATATTAATGTAGATATGATTATACAAAATGTAGGCGTGGATGGAGCGACAAATTTGGGCTTTACCGTGCCTCAAAATGAGCTTGACTTAGCCAAAAACGCTATGCAGAAAATTTTAAGCTCAAAAACAAGCATAGAAAGCGATAGTGCTGTGGTAAAAGTATCTATCGTAGGAGTGGGGATGAAATCACACTCAGGTGTAGCCAGTAAGGCTTTTAAGGCTTTGGCTAATGAGAATATTAATATAGGTATGATTTCTACTAGTGAGATTAAAATTTCTATGATAGTGCATGAAAAATACGGCGAATTAGCCGTTCGTGCCTTACACGAGTGCTATGGACTTGATAAATAAATGAGTGATTTTTTAAGTTTTACTCTTGAAAATATCCGCAATGGCGGGGCTTTTATGGCTTGGATGGAATCAAGACGCTTAGAATGGGCGCCTTTGATGGCTGCAAGATTAAAATATCTTTTAGAGGGTCGTAGTTTTGTTTTGATGTGTGATGAGCAAAGGTCTTGGTATGAAGAGTATTTTTTAAAAAATATCAACGCTAAGGCAAATCGCCCTATGCTTCCTTTCGTGTCTTTAAATTCTCTATGTAAAAAAAAGGTGCAAAATGCTGAAGATATAGCCTTGCTTAATGATTTGCTTGACATTTCTTTTCCTAATGGCTATGTGTATTTTTACATAGGCAGTGCCGCTGATAATAAGGCTTTAATCGCAAAATCAAAGGACAATAGTCTTTTGTGGCTTTTTGATGAGCAATTACAAGATAGCTTTTATCTTAGCTCTAAAGACAAGGACTTAGACCTTAAGCTTATTAGTTTGTATAAACTTTTTGATGTGAGTTTGGATGCGATTTTGTTTTCTAAGGTTCAAATTTAGGAACTTGCTTTGTTTGTGAGTAAGATTATTATCAGTGAAGATTTTGCAGGCATTAAAGAAGAGATGATAAATCATTTTGGTATAAAAAAATTAAGATTTTTTATGCCACACAATGAGTTTTTACTCGGCGATGCAAGGGAAGTTGAAAAAGAAAGCTATATAGCGGAGAGTGAAGAAAAAATCATTGTTTTGATGGCGAATTCTTATAGGATAGAAGCACAAAATTTCTTACTTAAACTTCTTGAAGAGCCTCCAAAAAATATCAAATTCCTCATAGTCGTTCCTTCTAAAAATCTTCTTTTGCCTACCATCAAATCGCGTCTTATTTGTGAAAAACGCAAGGAAGCAAAGCAGGAGAAAAAATTAGACTTAGAACTTGAAAAAATGGATTTGAAAATGCTTTTTGACTTTGTGCAAAAAAACGAAAATTTAGATAAGAATGAACTTACAGAGCAAATTGCTTTGCTTGCAAAAGAATGCGTTAAATACAAAGATTTTAACGCTAAGGAGCTTGAGTTTTTTTATGAAAGCTATGAGCTTGCAAGATTAAATTCCAAAAGTGGTGTGCTTTTGGCGACTCTTTTGTTAAATTACTATACAAAGAAATAAAATGCAGTTTTTTAAAATCAATGCCAATACCGATTTTAACCTGCTTTGTCCCTTTATAAAGCCTCATAAAATAGGACAAAAGCTTATGAGTGAAAAAACGCAAATTCATTTTATTTTGATAAAAAATATCCCCACAGCTGCGGCAAATATTTTAAAACAAGATGCCCTAAGAGTAGGAGCCGAGCTTGTAACGCATAAAGAAATTATTACGGCTAAAATCACACATTCAAACGCTCTTTTAATGGCAACAAAAGAGCAAATTCAAAAACTTATCGCCAAAGAAAAACTTCAAGATTTTGGACTTAAAAATTTGGCTAGTTTTTTACAAAAGGATTTCTTAAAACCCAAAAAAGCCCAGCTTATGGCAGTGATGAATATCAATGAAGATAGTTTTAATGCAAAAAGTCGTGTGAGCGAAAAAGACTTTGAAAAAAATCTTAATGATTTTCTTGTTTTAAAGCCCGATTTTATCGATATAGGAGCGGTAAGTTCAAGACCGGGAAGTCAATACTGCGGCAAGGAAGAAGAATTTAGAAGGCTTAAAAATATTTTGGATTTAATCTATGAAAAAAAATACTATGAAAAAGCTATTTTTAGTTTGGATAGTTTTGATGAGTATTGCTTAGAATACGCTTTGAATAAGGGCTTTAAGCTCATTAATGATATTACAAGTTTAAGAAATCTTAATCTAGCCAAGCTTGCAAGTAGCTACGGGGCAAAATATTGCTTAATGCACATGCAAAATAATCCAAGCAATATGCAAGATAATCCTTATTATGAAGATTTGCTTGATGAGATGACTTTGTTTTTTAAGCAAAAGCTTGAAATTTTAGAGAGTTTAGGGGTAAAAGAAAGTATTTTAGATGTGGGTATTGGCTTTGGAAAAAGTGCCGAGCATAATATGCTTTTAATCAAGCATTTAGAACATTTTTTACAATTTAACAAGCCCTTACTCATAGGAGCAAGCCGTAAAAGTGTCATCAATGCTTATTTTCAAAGCGAAGTTAAGGAGCGTTTATCAGGCACTTTGTATTTGCATTTAAAGGCTTTTGAAAATGGAGCTAGCATTATAAGAGTGCATGATTTATACGAGCATAAACAGCTTTTTGCTTTAGCAGAGGCTATGGATAGCGTAGGAGTTTAGATGACAAAAGAAGAGTATTTAGAAAAAATTGCTTTGGCTAATTTATGGATGAGAGCGTATTATGAAAACGATGAGCCTTTAGCCAGTGATGAAGAATATGACGCTTTGATTAGAGAGTTAAGAGCCTTTGAAGAGCAAAATAAAGATGCAATTTCACAAGATTCTCCAACTCAAAAAATAGCACCCACTTTACAAAGTGAGTTTAAAAAACTTAGCCATTTAAAGCGTATGTGGTCGATGGAAGATGTTTTTGATGAAGCAGAGCTTAGAGCTTGGGCAAAAAGAGCAAGAAGTGAGAAAAATTTTTTTATAGAACCTAAATTTGATGGGGCGAGTTTAAATTTGCTTTATGAAAATGGAAAATTAATAAGCGGTGCTACTAGGGGTGATGGTGAAGTGGGTGAAGACATAACGCTTAATGTTTTTGAAATAGAAAATATCCCTAAACATATTGCTTATAAAGAAAGGATAGAAATTCGCGGCGAAGTGGTGATTTTAAAAGATGATTTTGAAAAAATCAATGCAAAAAGAGCCGAGCAAAATCAAAGTTTATTTGCAAATCCACGCAATGCAGCAAGTGGGAGTTTAAGGCAACTTGATACAAGCATTACTAGAACAAGGAATTTGAAATTTTATCCTTGGGGAGTGGGGGAAAATAGCTTAAATTTTGCCAAACATAGCCAGATAATGGACTTTATCAGGGGGCTTGGTTTTTTAAAGGATGATTTTGTTAGGGTTTGTAAGGATTTAGACGAGGTTTTAAAAGCCTATGATGAGCTTCTCACCTTAAGGGAAAAAAAGCCTATGATGATGGATGGAATGGTCGTAAGAGTTGATGATATGGCACTTTGTAACGAACTTGGTTATACCGTGAAATTTCCTAAATTTATGGCGGCTTTTAAATTTCCTGCCCTTGAAAAAACTACGCGTTTAATAGGCGTGAATTTACAAGTAGGAAGAAGCGGAGTGCTTACTCCTGTGGCGGTTTTAGAGCCTGTAAATTTGGACGGGGTTGTGGTAAAATCAGCCACACTTCATAATTTTGATGAGATTGCAAGATTGGATGTGAAAATTAATGATTTTGTAAGCATTATAAGAAGTGGCGATGTGATACCTAAAATCACTAAGGTTTTTAAAGAACGCAGGGAAGGCTTGGAGATAAGCATAACACGACCTAAAATTTGTCCCACTTGTCAAAGTGAGCTTTTGGATGAAGGAGCCTTGATAAAATGCCAAAATATCGATTGTGAAGATAGGCTTGTAAATTCTATTATCCATTTTGTTTCTAAAAAATGTTTAAATATAGATGGACTAGGCGAAAATATAGTCCAGCTTTTGTATAAAAACAAAAAAATCACTACGCTTGAGAGTATTTTTCGCTTAAAATTTAGCGATTTTGAAGGTTTGGAAGGCTTTAAAGAAAAGAAAATTAATAAGCTTTTAAATGCCATTGAGTTGGCTAAAGAATGTGAGCTTTTTCGTTTTATCACGGCTTTGGGTATAGAACATATTGGAGAAGTTGCGGCTAAGAAACTTAGCCTTACTTTTGGCTTAGAATGGCACAAACAGAGTTTTGAAGCTTATGCGAATTTGGAAGGTTTTGGAGAGCAAATGGCTAAAAGCTTGGATGAATTTGTGCGTGTAAATTGCCTAAGAATAGATGAGTTTTACAAGCTTTTAAAGTTAAAAATAGAAAAACTAGAGCTTAAAAATGATAGTGCGTTTTTGGGTAAAAGCTTTGTGATTACAGGCACACTTTCGCGTCCTAGGGCTGAGTTTGAAACTTTGATAGAAAAACTTGGGGGTAGGGTAAGTGGTTCGGTTTCTAAAAAAACGGATTTTTTGCTTTTTGGAGAAGAAGCAGGCTCTAAACTTGCTAAAGCTAAAGAGCTGGGTGTAAAATGTATAGATGAGAATGCCTTTAATGAGCTTATTAAAGAATAGCTTATATCTTTTAGTTTTACTCAGTCTTTTTGCCTTTTTACTCACTTGGACAAGGATTGCATGAGATTTGATTTTTTCGTTTCAAAGCGTTTAAATATCAGCAGAAATAAAGCTTTAGAACTTATAGAAAATGAAGAAATTTTGCTTAATGGCAAAAATTTTAAAGCTTCTTTTGATGTGAAAAAATTCTTAGAGAATTTGATAAAAAAACAGGGTTTAAATCAAGATGAGCTTTATTTGTCAAAGGATTTAAATTTGAAGCTTTTGAGTGAAATTTATGTTTCAAGAGCGGCTTTGAAACTTAAAAATTTTATTAAAGAAAACGAAATTAAAATCGCTGGTAAAAATTGTTTGGATATAGGTTCTAGCACGGGCGGTTGGGTGCAAATTTTGCTTGAGAATAAGGCTTTGAAAATCACTGCTCTTGATGTGGGAAATAACCAACTTCATCCTAGTTTAAGAGCCAATGAAAAAGTGATTTTTTTTGAAAATACAGATTTAAGAGTCTTTAAAAGCGAAGAAAAATTTGAGCTTATCACTTGTGATGTGAGTTTTATTTCGCTTAGAGTTTTGCTTTTTTATATAGATAAATTGGCTTTAAAAGAGCTTATTTTGCTCTTTAAACCCCAGTTTGAAGTGGGAAAAAATGCTAAAAGAGATAAAAAAGGCGTTTTAAAAGATGATAAAGCGGTTTTAAAAGCGATGGAGAATTTTGAGAAAGAATGTGCTAAATTGGGTTGGCTTTTAAAAAGCACTCAGGCTTCTTGTATCAAAGGAAAGGAAGGTAATGTTGAATATTTTTACTACTATACCAAAAATTAATATTACTTCTTTAGCTATGGGTTGTTTTGATGGTATGCATTTAGGGCATTTAAAACTGGTGCAGGCTTTAGATGAAAAAGGCGTTTTGCTTGTGATAAATAAATACAAGGGCAATATACTTTGCTCAAACGAAGAAAAAGAAAAAATTTCAGGCAAAAAAGTCATAGAGCTTGATTTTGAAAGTATAAAATCCTTAGATGGTAAAGATTTTTTAAGTTTTTTGAAAAAGGAATTTGTCAGTTTAAAACTCATAGTGGTGGGTTATGATTTTACTTTTGGGAAAAATAGGGCTTATAAAGCCACAGATATTGAGTCTTTAAGCGGGATAAAAACCATAATAATCGATGAATTTAGCATAGAAAAAATCCCCGTTCATAGCCGTGTGATTAAGGATTTTTTAGCAAAAGCGAATTTGCAAAAAGCAAGGGAATTTTTAGGAAGAAATTACAGCATCAAAGGAAAAATGATTAAGGGGCAAGGGCTTGGTTCTAAAGAGCTTTTTGCAACTATAAATTTAGATTGCAAGGCTTATTTTTTGCCTCAAAATGGCGTTTATGCTAGTTTATTAAAAAGTCGAAGAAAAATTTACAAAAGCGTGAGTTTTTTAGGCGTAAGAACAAGTGATGGGAATTTTGCCGTAGAAAGCCATATTTTAGAGGAATTGGATGAAAAATTTACGCAAGGTGAGTTTTTTGAGCTTGAATTTGTAGCTTTTTTAAGAGAAAATCAAAAATTCCAAGATTTACAAAAACTTAAAATTCAAATCGCCAAAGACATAGAACAAGCTAAGCAAGTATTAAGGAAAAATGATGAAAGATGAACTTTTTAAGCAAAGCCCTAAAAAACAATTCGAATTTGATAAAAGTGTCGCCAGTGTTTTTGATGATATGATTCATCGTTCTGTGCCTTTTTACAAAGAAAATTTAGAGCTTTGTGGAACTTTGCTGAGTAAAATTTTGCCTATAAATGCAAGTATTTGTGATTTGGGTTGTTCAAGTGCTAATTTTTTGATTTTTTTAGCTCATTTAAGAAAGGATTTTAAACTTTTTGGCGTTGATAATTCTGCTTCTATGCTTGAAGTTGCAAGGTCTAAAATAAAGGCTTATGGCTTGAAAATAGAATTTTTTGAAGCGAATTTGAGTGAGTTTAGTTTTTTTGCTTGTGAGGCTATTGTAGCACATTATACTATGCAATTCATTCGTCCGCCCAAAAGACAGGCTTTAATCGATAGCATTTATCAAAAGCTAAATACAGGCGGGGTTTTTATAATGAGCGAGAAAATCCTTTATGAAGATGCTTTTTTGTCAAAAAATATGATTGAGCTTTATGCGGATTATAAAGAAAAGCAGGGCTATTCTAAATTCGAAATTGCGAGCAAAAGAGAGGCTTTAGAAAATGTTTTAATCCCTTATAGTCAAAAAGAAAATTTAAATATGCTCCAAATTGCCGGTTTTAAAAGGATAGAAAGTATTTTTAAGTGGGCAAATTTTGAAAGCTTTATCGCTTTTAAGGATTAGAACCTTCTTTATCTTCCCATTCATCCTTTGGAAAGCCTACTTTATAGGCATTGACGCAGTCTTGACTGATGATGGCTTTATCCCTGCATTCTAGACTTCTTTTTTTGGCAATTTCAGGGTGGTTTTGATAGTATTCCACACTTTTAGTTTGCTCACAAGCCATAAGGCTAACAATGATTAAAAGGGTAAGAAAAATACTTAGTTTTTGCATTTATCAAGCTCCTAAAATTTTTAATATCTTAGCAAACTTATATAAAGCCATGATAAATTATTTTTCTTCATTGTAAGAAAAGATAGGTAAAGACCATTGGTATTTAATAGCCAAAAGTCTTGCGATAACCCCTATAAAAAGGGTGATGAGTGTGCAAATTAGGGCATTAAGCTCAAGCCAAACGATGAGTGCGTAGTAAAGCCCTCCTGCTATGATAGCAATTCCAGCGTAAATTTCTTTTTGAAAGACTAAGGGAATTCTCACGCATAAAATATCCCTTAAAATTCCCCCAAAAACCCCCGTAATTACAGCCGCACAAATGGCTATGATAAAGCCGTGCTTTTGTGTGATAGCCACTTGGGCTCCTAAGATACTAAAAACCACAAGTCCCACAGCATCAAGGGTCAAAAATAAACTCTCAAGCTTAGTTACTACGCGTGGAATTTTTGTCGCTATAAGGGCGCAAAAACAAATAAGTAGGACATATTCAGGGTGTTTTACCCAAGTTAAAGGATAATGCCCCAAAAGCACATCACGAATGCTTCCACCCCCAATAGCCGTTACTAGTGCGATAAACATTACCCCAAAAAGATCCATCTTATGACGCCCCGCAGCCAAGGCTCCTGTCATTCCTTCTGCACTAATGCCTATGATATAAAGAGTGGTTATGGTAAGAGCATTTATTTCCATAATTTATGCCTTAAAATTTATCACATTGAATTTGATATGTTTTAATATTTTCATCATTTACTTCGTGGTTTGGGACCTTATAGCATTCTTTAAATTTTGGAGCTTTGATGATTTTTATATAAAAACTGGGTATGGCGATATGATTTTTGATGTGTTTTGGATTTTCATCATAGAGTATGAGATTTAAAACTTCAACGCTTTGAAATTTTAAAGCCAAAATTCTTTCTCTTTTTTCTATTTCATTCCAAATTTTATTGTTGATTTGTGCGTTTTGTGGGGTAATATTACTCATTAAAAATACGGAATTTTGAGCAGCCTTGCTAAAACTAAAAGAAGCATTAGGTGCGATATGTCCGCGTGTAAAACCGCTGTTTTTATAATCACTCCAAGTAGTGCGGTATTTTTTAGGAATATTTGTATCATCTTCAAAGCGTGGACGTTTTTTAATCTGTTTAGCATTTAAATTCTTAGCTTCTAGGCTGTAAGCTACTGCTTTTGTGCCTTTAAGTTTATAATCATAGCAATTTAAATAAAAAAATTTATTTAAAACTTGTGAGCAATTCATAGGGTTAAAATAAGAAGAAAAATCAGCACTAGCCTTATAAGCTTCTAGGGCAAAGGCGTGAAGTGTAAGACTTATTAAAAAGATAAAAATTTTCATCCAAGCTCTTTGTCTTTGCTCTTGCAAAGATGGTTTAAAAAACATTCTTTGCATAAGGGTTTTTTAGCCTTACAGGTATAGCGTCCAAAAAGCACCATAGCTTGATGAAGATAGTTAAGATTGTCTTTGAAAATGCGTGTCAAATCCTCTTCTGTGGCTTCTGGGGTCTTTGCCTTGCTAAGGTTTAGGCGGTGAGAAACTCTAAAAACATGAGTATCCACAGCCATAAAATTCGCCCCGCACCATTCGATTAAAACCACATGAGCGGTTTTTTGTCCCACTCCTGCTAAGGATTTTAAATCCTTTTCATTTAAAGGAATTTCAGCGTTAAAATTTTCACAAACTGCCTTTGCCATTTTTATAAGATTTTGTGCTTTATTGTTAAAAAAAGAACAGCTTTGTATATAGCTTCTAAGGCTTGATAAATTAGCATTTGCAAGGGCTTTGACATCGGGATAGGCTTTAAAAAGTTCAGGCGTTATGAGATTGACCCTTTTATCCGTGCATTGGGCTGAGAGCATTACACAGACTAAAAGTTCATATAAATTTGAAAATTTAAGTTCTGTAACGGGTTTTTCAAAATGTTTTAAAAAAAGTTCTTTGATTTGTAAATTTCTTTTCATTTTTTAATTTTAGTTAATTAGCTTTAAACCAAGTTTAGATATAATTGATTTCATACTACATTTTATTAAAAAGGAAACCCAATGAAAAAATTTTCTTTAGTCGCAGCAGCTTTGATTGCAGGTCTAGCTTTAAATGTAAATGCAGCTACAGTAGCTACCGTAAATGGTAAGAGTATTAGTGATACGGAAGTAAGTGAGTTTTTTGCTCCTATGCTTAGAGGACAGGATTTTAAAACCTTGCCTAATGAGCAAAAGAAAGCATTGATTCAACAATACATTATGCAAGATTTGATTTTACAAGACGCTAAAAAACAAAATTTAGAAAAAGACCCGCTTTATGCTAAAGAGCTTGAGCGTGCAAAAGAGGCTATACTTGTAAATGTTTATCAAGAGAAAATTTTAAATACCATTAAAATTGATGCAGCTAAAGTAAAAGCTTTTTACGAGCAAAATAAAGACAAATATGTTAAACCCGCAAGAGTGCAAGCTAAGCATATTTTAGTAAGCACTGAAAAAGAAGCTGCTGATATTATTGCCCAGCTTAAAAATTTAAAAGGCAAAGAATTAGATGCTAAATTTAGCGAACTTGCTAAAGAAAAATCAATCGACCCGGGTTCAAAAAATCAAGGTGGCGAACTAGGATGGTTTGACCAATCCACTATGGTAAAACCTTTTACAGACGCTGCTTTTGCACTGAAAAATGGCACTATCACTACAACTCCTGTTAAAACGAATTTTGGTTATCACATCATATTAAAAGAAAATGCACAAGCTAAGGGTCAAATCAAATTTGATGAAGTAAAACAAGGCATTGAAAACGGACTTAAATTTGAAGAATTTAAAAAAGTTATCAATCAAAAAGGACAAGACCTTTTAAATAATGCTAAAGTGGAATACAAATAATGGGGGTTTTAAACATTGTAAAAGCAGGGGTAGTTAGCGGTAATGAGCTAAATAAAGTTTATGATTATGCTAAAGCAGAAGGTTTTGCCATTCCTGCTGTGAATGTTGTAGGTACCAATTCCATCAATGCGGTTTTAGAAGTTGCAAAAAAGGTCAATTCCCCCGTCATCATACAATTTTCTAATGGGGGAGCGAAATTTTATGCAGGAAAAAATTGTCCTAATGCTGAAGTTTTAGGAGCCATTAGTGGAGCCTTGCATGTGCATTTATTAGCCAAAGCTTACGGGGTGCCTGTGATTTTGCACACAGACCACGCTGCAAGAAAACTTTTACCTTGGATTGATGGGCTAATCGAGGCTAATGCCGAGCATAAAAAAACACACGGACAAGCTTTATTTAGTTCTCATATGCTTGATTTAAGCGAAGAGGATTTGGAAGAAAATCTTAGCACTTGCGAAAGCTATCTTAAAAAGCTTGACGCCTTAGGCGTGGCACTTGAGATAGAGCTTGGTTGCACGGGCGGGGAAGAAGATGGGGTGGATAATACAGGCATTGATAATTCCAAGCTTTATACCCAGCCTGAAGATGTGGCTTTAGCCTTTGAAAGACTTGGAAAAATTAGCGATAACTTTTCAATCGCAGCAAGTTTTGGAAATGTGCATGGGGTTTATAAGCCCGGAAATGTAAGCTTACAGCCCGAAATCCTTAAAAATTCGCAAAAATTTGTTAAAGATAACTTTGCTTTAAATACGGATAAGCCTATAAATTTTGTATTTCACGGCGGTAGTGGTAGCGAGTTAAAAGACATTAAAGCTGCGGTGAGTTATGGCGTGATTAAGATGAATATTGATACTGATACCCAGTGGGCTTTTTGGGACGGGGTGCGTGAATATGAGCTTAAAAATAGAGCTTATTTGCAAGGGCAAATTGGAAATCCTCAAGGCGATGACAAGCCAAATAAAAAATACTACGACCCTCGTGTTTGGCTAAGAAGTGGCGAAGAAAGTATGGTAAAACGCCTTGAAATTGCTTTTGAAAATTTAAATTGTATCAACAAAAACTAAGCCTTCTGGCTTGGTTTTAGTTTAAAAATTTTTACGCTTTAAGAATTTTTAAACTAAAATTAATGGAGTATTTGTTTTATGGATATTAAATCAGATGAAATTTCAGAACTTGTTTTGCCCGAAGGCAAAGACGCAAGGGGTTCTTTAGTTTATTTAAAAATTATTTTTATTCCAGCTTTTCTTTATATTTTAATTTTATTGGGTTATTTTAATATCATTGATTTTAAGGTCCAGTTGCATACAGCTATAATGACAGGCGTGATTTTTTTTACAGCATTGATTTTTGCTAGACATAGTGCTGAGTATGCTTATAGTATCTTCGAACAACAAAAAGACGAATTTAAACAAGCTTTAAAACGCCATATTATGAGACATTTTCTAGCCATTGGTAAGGATACAAAGTCCAATGCTAATTTTGATGATTTTGCTTATGCTTATATCAAAGGCTCAAGAAATGAGAATTTTGCCAGTATAGGTTCAGCAATCTTTCCTATGATGGGAATTTTGGGCACCTTTATCAGTATAGCCTTGTCAATGCCCAATTTTAATTCTAGCGATACAGCGGCTTTAGAGCAAGAAATTGCAGTTTTGTTAAGTGGAGTAGGGACAGCTTTTTATGTTTCTATTTATGGAATTTTTCTTGCCTTATGGTGGATGTTTTTTGAAAAATATGGCAAAAGTAAGATAGAGCGGCTTTTAAATCGTCAAAAAAATGCTACAAGCGGATTTTTTTGGACTAAAGAAGAGCTTGACCAAAGGTATCTAAGCGAGAGTTTGCAACATTTTGAAAAAATTGGAGCTATTTTTAAACAAGTGAGCAATAATGATTTTTTTGCAGAGCTTGACCATGCAATTGATAGAAAATTTGGTATTTTTCAAGATATGCTTAATGTAGAAGAAAAGGCTATAAGATTAAGTAGTGAGCATATTAAGCAGAGTATGAGTGAGCTAAGTAAGGCACAAAGAGACCAAAGAGACCTCGGAAAGCTTTATAGTGAAATGCTAAATGGTATAGGCTTACTCAATCAAAATTTAAAAGAAATCAATACAAGAATGAGTGAGCAGTATAATAGGTTGCTTAATATCAGTAGCGATAAAATTCATCATTTTGATAAAACCTTAAGTTCTTTTGATGAAAAAGTGGAGCGTTTTGGGAAGAATTTTGAACTCTATGAAAAAGCGATGTTAGAAGCTCAGGAAAAGGTCTTTGAAGGGTTTAAGGCGAGTTTGTTTGAGGGTATGCAGAGCTTTAAAGAAGTGTATGAAGAAGAAAAAAGCATAGATGAAAAAATTAAAATGATGAATGAGCTTAAAAAAGAAATGAAAGCACTCGATGAAGAAACAAGCCAAGCAATGAATAAGCTTTGCAAAGATGAAAATCAGAATAAAGAAAATGAAACTAAACCAATGGAGGATTTTTTAGCTAAGAGCGAAGAAAATCAAGATGAAATTCAAACACAAATATCTAAGCCAGAAAGCCATGATGAGTTAAAAAACGAAGATAAAGAAAATAAATGAAGTCAAAAGAAGATAGTAATTTTTGGATAGCTTATGCGGATTTGATGGCAGGTTTGCTCTTCGTTTTTATTTTGCTAATAGGTGCTATCGTTGTAAAATATGTCTTAACTCAAAGCGATTTAAAAGAAATTAAAGATAGTCTTAACAAGCAAGAAGCTAGGTTAGAAGAAAGCAAAGAAGAGCTTAGAAACAAAGAAGCCATAGTGTTTAAGTTAAGCTCTGATTTAAATAATGCTTCTAGTGCTTTAAATCTTGTAAATTCTCAAAAGGCAGAACTTGAGGCTAATATCACAAGCTATGAAAAATTAAGCAAGGATTTAAATTCATCTTTAGATAGTAAAGACAAGCAAATTCTTATCTTGCTTGGGCAATTGGAAAAAAAAGATGAAGAGCTTAAAAATTTAGAGGAAGATTTTCAAAAAGCCAAAGAAAAGGTAAAAAATCTTGGTTTAATTCGTGAAAATTTAAGTAAAGAGCTACAAAGCAAGCTGGATAATAATATCAGCATAGATGAGAAAACAGGTTCTATTTCTTTACCTGCTGAAGTGCTTTTCGATAAAGATTCTTATGTTTTGAAAAATGAAGCAAAAGCAAGTTTAAGAAAAATTTTAAGTGAATATTTTGATGCCATACTTGATGATTCAAAAATCCTTTCCAATATCGAAAATATCATCATCGAAGGGCATACAGATAGTGATGGCTCTTATATTTATAATCTTGATTTATCACAAAAAAGAGCTTATGAAGTGATGAATTTCATCTATACTTTTTATAAAAATGATAAGCTTCAAAAACTCCTAATGGCGAGTGGGCGTTCCTTTTCAGACCCTATTTTTGTGAATGGAGTTGAAGATAAGGACAGGAGCCGCCGTATAGAGATAAAATTTAGCATTAAAAATGATAATGCCTTAAAAGATGTAGAAAAATTCTTTGAATTCCGTTAGTCCTATACAAAAAATCCATTTCAAAGCTTTTGAATTTTATGTAAAACGAGATGATTTATTGGGCGAAATTAACGGAAACAAAGCACGAAAACTTGCCTTTTATCTCTCACAAACTTACCCTAAAAATCAGCGTTTTGTAAGCTATGGTGGGGTGCAAAGTAACGCCTTGGCGGCTCTTAGTATTTTTACCAAGCAAAGAGGCTTAGAACTCTTTTATGCTTGTGAGAAAATTCCTATTTTTCTTAAAAATAATCCTTGTGGAAATTATGCTTTGGCTTTGCAAAATAAAGCTAAAATAATAGAAAATTTAAACTCAAAGGATTTGAAGAATTTCGCCTTAGCCTTGTGCGAAAAAGATGATATTTTTATAGAGCAAGGCATTGCGAGTTTAAAAGCCGAGCAGGGTCTAAAAGAACTTGCTAAAGAACTTGAGTTGCAAGCAAGGAGTTTAAAGCTTGATTTTGACATTTTTTTGCCCTCAGGCACAGGTATTAGTGCAGCTTTTTTGGCAAAACATTCTGCGTTTAGGGTTTTTACTTGTGCTTGTGTGGGTGATGAAAATTATTTAAAAAAGCAGATATTAAGCTTGATAAAGGACTATGATTTTGCAAATTTAAAGCTTTTAAAAAGCGATAAAAAATACCATTTTGCTAAGCCTTATAGGGAATTTTATGAACTTTATAGGGATTTAAGGCAAGAATGTGATATAGAATTTGATTTACTCTATGATATGTTGGGCTTGCAAATTGTTTTAAAAAATACTTGGAAAAAACCCTTGCTTTATATTCATCAAGGTGGAATTTTGGGAAATTCCACTATGTTAGAAAGATATAAATTTAAAAAATTAGTTTAAAATCCCATAAACAAAAATGATAAGTATGATTAAAGGCACTATATATTTTACATAATAAAACCAAATTTCAAACCATAAACTTTTAAGCGTATTGTTGTTGCTAAGTTCTTTTAAGCTTTCTTGTTTGCCTAATACCCAGCCCACATAAATGCAGCAAAAAAATGCAGTCAAAACAAACAAAATATTACCACTAATAAAATCAAAACTATCAAAAATATTTTTTCCCTTAATGATAATAATATCACGCCAAGGCCCGTAAGTTAGAATACAAGGAAGATTACCAAGTATGAAGATAAACCCTAGAGTTAAATTAATAGAAAGATTTTTAGAATATTTAAATTTTTCTTCTAAAACACTAATAATAACTTGATAAATTGGTAAGCTTGTGGTTAAGGCCGCAATTAAGAGTAAAATAAAAAATAAAATACATACAATGGTGCCAAAATGGATATGAGAAAATGCTATAGGTAAAGTTTCAAAAACTAAAGAAGGGCCACTATCTGGAGCAAGTCCTGCCGAGAAAAGTGCTGGAAAAATCATAAAACCAGCCAAAATAGCTATAATAGTATTTAAAATTCCTGTATAAATAGCAGTTCTTGCCATATTTTCATTTTTGTTAAGATGAGATGAAAGTGTTATCATTACCCCAAAACCTAGAGATAGAGCAAAAAAGACCTGACCTAAAACATCGATTAAAAGTTTTGATGATAAAATTTTACTAAAGTCAGGTTCTAGATAGAATTTAACTCCAGCTACGGCACCATCAAGGGTTAGGTTACGTCCAACAACAACAATAAGACAAATCAATAGCAAAGGCATTAAAAATTTCACAGCTTTTTCTATCCCATCTATAACGCCTCTTTTTAAAATAATATAATTAACAAGCACAAAAGTTGTGGTAAAAATGCCAATTCCTAAAGGATTGAAGGCTATTTTATCGTTAAAAAATTGATGGGTAAATTCTTTACTTACTACATTGGCAAGGCTAAAATTTCCTAAAGTTAATTCCCAAATATAAACTAAAACCCAGCCACCAAGCACCATATAATAAGCCATAATGCCAAAACTTCCCAAAAGTCCCATATATCCAATACCTTGCCATTTTTTCTTAAAAGCATCGACGCTGTTTGTCATTGCTTTTCTGCCTATGACATTTTCAACCAAGATAACAGGAATGCCTATGATAATCATAGCTATACAAAAAACCAATACATAAGCACCACCACCATTTTCTCCCACAAGATAAGGAAAACGCCAAGTCGCTCCAAATCCTATGGTCGCTCCAGCAACCGTCAAGATATAAGTTAGTGTGCTGCTCCAAGTTTGTCTTTGCATTATTATCCCTTCTAAAAAAGAATTATTTTATCTAAAAATAATTATAAATTACTCATATAGCTAGTATCATAAGTATTTTTTAAGCGTTTATGTATGCTTTCGTGCCAATTTTGACTTAAAAGGGTGTTTAATTGTTCTAATTTAGCTAACAAATTAGGATTTTGCTTAAGAATTTGATGGGGAGAATAAAAAAGTTGATTGAGTTCAAATACACTAAGCGAAATGGGATTTTTTTCTAGGATTTTCACTTTTCCGGACCTTTGTATCGTTCCGTTTTGCAAAACTCTATAATACCATCCACCTAAAGCACTTTTAAAAATTTCATGCGTAAATTTTGGATTTTTGTGAATTTTTGAAATTTTTACGCAAGGCTTTCTAGGTTCGCTCACTTGTAAAATGACATTTGAAAATTGATGTATATCGCCAATGCAAACATTATTTTCACAAAGTCCATCTATGCTTAAATTTTCGCCCATCATTCCAAATCGTAATTTTTTGTTTAGAAATTCTTCCCATAGGGGATAATTTTGGCTTGCATTGGCAAAAATTGCTTTATCGTAGCCACCGTGGTGTATTTTATCAGCCACTTCATCGTTTAAAATACCTAAAAAATCAACCTGTGCTTCTTCTAGGTAAATGTCTTTGATAAAGGCACTTTGGAAATTTTTATAGTTTTTAATTTTCCCTACTTGCATGCTTTGAATTTCCACTACTCTATCCTTTTTAGCAAATCATCAGCACTGATAAAACCTGTGATTTTTAGTTTTTCCTTTCCATTTTCAAAGAAAATCAAAACAGGGGGTCCAAAGACTTTAAATTCCTTCATAGTTTTAATTTGTTCGCTGTTATTTTCACTCACATCTACTTTGATGAGTTTATACTTTTGCATTTTTTCAATCACCCTTTCATCGCTAAAGGTAAGCTCATCTAAAAGTTTGCAATTTTCACACCAAGAAGCTGTAAAATCAAGCATTATAGGTTGAGTGCTATTTTGAATTTCTTGTTTTAAGTGCTTAAGATTGTAGTTAAATTCATATTTTAAGGCTGAGTTTTGTTTTGCAACATTATTAAAAGCTAAGGGATTTAAGAAATTTTTAGCTCCAAAAAGTCCTCCTAAAAATAGGCTTAAAGAATAAGCTAAAACAAGAATTAAAAGGCTTTTTTTGATTTTAGAAACTATTGTGAAGCTTTTTTCAAAAATCCCCATAAAGACGCTAAAAAACACGCCTAAAATTCCATAAGCCATTAAAATATAACTAGGCTGGATAATCCTAGAAAGTATCCAAATAGCCATAGCTAACATAACAAAGCCAAAGAAAAATTTCACCTTTTCCATCCAAGCACCCGGTTTAACAAAGCCTAGTCCCAAGCCTATGAAAAGCAAGGGTATGCCCATACCAAAACTCATAATAAAAAGCGCGCTACCGCCCAATAAAGCATTTCCTGTATCGGCTATGTAAATCAAAGCGCCTGCTAAAGGAGCTGCTACGCAAGGTCCTATGATTAAAGCGGATAAAAATCCCATAAGGGCTATGCCTACAAGTCCTTTTCCTTTTTCGCTTTTTTTATGGATAAAGTTTTGAAATTTCAAGGGCAATTCAAAGCGAAAAGCCCCAAACATCGCAAAAGCAAAAAGAATGAAAATGAAAGCAAAAAGAGTTAAAACTATAGGTTTTTGTAAAATTCCTTGAACGCTTGAGCCTAGAAAACTAGCTATAATTCCAGCAATAGCATAGGCTAAAGACATAAAAAAAACATAAACAAAAGAGAGAAAAAAGCTGTGTTTTTTGGAATTTAACCCACCCTTAGCGACTATGAGTGATGATAATATGGGAATCATAGGTAAAATACAAGGCGTAAGCGAAAGTAAAAGCCCATAGCCAAAAAAACTCAGCAAAATCCAAAAAAGATTATCCGTGGCTAAAAAATTGGCAATTTCGCTCTCTTCGTTAAGCGGGGTGTTTTTTGAAGATTTTGTTTTTTTATAAGGGCTTGAAAGTGTGTATTTGCCTTCATTATAAGCTAAATCAAAATACCAAATTTGAGGATTATAGCATAAGCCCTGCTCGGAACAGCCTTGAAATTCAAGTTTGATTAGATTGGTATTATTTTTTGCAAAGCGTTCTAGCAATAAGTTTGGCAAGGCTAAATTTAGCTTTTGATAATAAACACTTCCATCTTTTCTTGTGGAGCTTTGGGGCAGATTGATTAAAGAGCTTATATCCTTTTCATTGATATAAAGTTTGAGTTTGTCAGCATAAAGATAAATGTCTTTTCCAAGCTCAATATCAATAAAAACAGAATTATCATAAGAAGTTGATTTCACATTAAAAGCTTCGTTTAGGGATAATACCGAAGCAAAGCATAAATAAAAACTTAATAAAATTGTAACGATAATACGCATAATTCCCTTAAAACTTAAATTTTATCTTAATTTTTAGCTTCAATTATAAGTTATTATGGTAAATTTGCCTTAAATACTTCAAAATTAAAGGATGAAACTATGCAAAATACACAAGATGCAAAAAATGAAGAAAAAAAAGAAGAGCCAAAAAAGTTAGAAAAGAAAAATTTAAAATCCAATCCAAAAAAAGAAGAATATATCAAGGTTAAAAAGAAAAAAAGCACGGTTGAATACGAAAAAGATTTGAAAAATTTACAAATTGAGCTTTTGAAATTCCAAAATTATGTTAAAGAAAAGGGTTTAAAGGTGCTTATACTGATGGAAGGACGCGATGCTGCGGGTAAGGGCGGGGCAATTAAGCGTTTGATAGAGCATTTAAATCCGCGTGGTTGTCGTGTTGTGGCTCTTGAAAAGCCTAGCGATGTGGAAAAAACGCAGTGGTATTTTCAACGCTATGTAACGCATTTGCCCTCAGCAGGTGAGATAGTGATTTTTGATAGGTCGTGGTATAACCGCGCTGGAGTTGAGCCTGTGATGGGCTTTTGCACTCCGCAAGAGCATAAGGATTTTTTAAGAGAAGTGCCTTTGTTTGAAAATATGATTTCAAGCAGTGATATTATTTTTTTTAAATTCTATTTTTCAGTTTCCAAAGAAGAACAAAAAAAACGCTTTGAAAAACGCCGTACCGACCCTCTTAAGCAATACAAACTTTCTCCAGTGGACCAAAAATCACAAGAATTATGGGATAAATACACTTTGGCTAAATATTCTATGCTTTTAGCTTCAAATACTCCAACTTGTCCTTGGACTATTATCTCTTCAGATGATAAGAAAAAAGCTAGGCTGAATTTATTGCGTTTTATACTTTCTAAGGTCGAGTATGAAGATAAAAAAACGGGAGATTTTTCTAAAATGGATGTAAAATTAGTGCGTAGTGGAGAAGAAGAAATACGCAAAATGGAAGCGAATTTAGAAAAGCTTGATAGCAAAAAAGCCGATGAAAAAATAAAAGATTTAGACTAGGTAAAAATATGCAAAAACGGATTGAAAATTTAGCCCTGAAGTATTATGAAAAAATAGTTCATTTAAGACATCAAATTCATATGCACCCTGAGCTTGAATTTGAAGAAGAAAATACAGCGAATTTGGTGTGTGAAATTTTAGATGAGTTTGGCATTAAATATCAAAGAAACATTGCAAAAACAGGAATTTTGGCTATCATAGAAGGTCAAAAAGAAGAACAAAAAAAACCAAAATGCGTTCTTTTAAGAGCGGATATGGATGCCTTGCCTGTGCAAGAAAAAACAGGGCTTGATTATGCTTCAAAAATTGATGGCAAAATGCACGCTTGCGGACACGATGGGCATACAGCAGGGCTTTTGGGTGCGGCTTTGATACTCCATGAATTAAGAGCTGAGTTTTGTGGTGTGGTTAAATTTATGTTTCAGCCCGCAGAAGAAGGAAGTGGTGGGGCTAAACCTATGATAGAATGGGGCGTTTTGGAAAATCCTTTCGTGGATGCTGTTTTTGGCTGTCATTTGTGGGGAGCTTTGCTTGAAAACACCGCTCAAATTGTAAGTGGCGAAATGATGGCAGGAGTGGATATTTTTGATTTGGAATTTATAGGCAAAGGCGGACACGGAGCGCATCCGCATACTTGTATAGACCCCATCATTATGGCAACGCAATTTGTAAATAATATACAAAGCATTATTTCTAGGCGTTTAGCTCCTTGTGAAGCGGGAGTGATTAGCGTAGGACAACTTTGTGCAGGAACAACTTATAATGTCATTCCTACAAGTGCCTATTTAAAAGGAACTATTCGTTTTTTAAACGATAAAACCCAAGAACTTTTAAAAAATTCCTTAGAAGAAGTAGCCGCTGCTACGGCAAAATCGTGTGGCGGGGCTTATAAGCTTAAATATACCAAAGAATTCCCCCCTTTGATTAACGATGAAAAAGCTGCTTTCATAGCAAGAAAAGCCTTTGCAAAGCTTTTAGGAGAGAAAAATATCATTAGCACAGCCAAGCCTGATATGGGAGCTGAGGATTTTGCTTTTTTAACGCGCCAAAGAATGGGGGCTTATGTTTTTGTTGGAATTTCAAAAGACTTAAACCATCCTGCTTTGCACCATAGCTCTACTTTTTGCTGGGATGATGAAAATTTAAAGCTTTTAATGCAAGGCGATGCGATGATGGCTTTGGAATTTTTAAATTCGCACTCTTAAAAAGGGTTTTCTAAGTAAAGCTAAGCAATCTTAGCTTTTTATCTATGAAAAGATTTCTAATAATCCCTCTTTTCCATTTCCCTTTAAATCAAGCCAATATGAAGCATATCCTTGCGAAATTTCTGCATTGTTTTTAATAAGATAAAGCTTAACTTCTAGCTTTTTATTATCGTTTGTTTCAAAGACCTTATTAAATCCATCGCATTTAAATTCATAATCTGTGTTTTTAGTCCCCTTTGGGTCAATAAAGGCAATTTTCAATGAACCATCAAGCTTTTTTATCCAAAAGATAAAATCAGGATAAAATCTCCTATCTTTAGCGTCTTTTATATAGGGGATATAAATTTCATCTTTTTCTTCTATTTTGCTAAAAAACCACCATTTTACTTTTTCATCGATTTTATCGTTTAAGCTATCAAGTTCTTTTAGAAATTCTATTTCACTTTCAATTTTAACAATATGGGAAAAATCCACAGAATCTTTTTCGCATATTAAAGGATTGTAATAGTGCTTTTCCAAATACTTATATCTAGCATTCGTTACCTTGCTTTTATCTTCCTTTTTATCGGCATTAATTTTATGAATTTCCCTTGCTACTTCAGTGCTTTTAAGTGTATTGACACAAATCTTTTCAAAATGCTTAATCTCATCTTTAAGTCTTTCAAATTTATCTAAAGCCTCCACCTTTACAATAGACCTTTTTTCCACTTCTTTGACTAGGACGCTTATATTTTTATAATGCTTATCGTTGCTCTCATAAAAATTGCTTTCATCTAAGAGTTTTTTTACAAGTTCAATTTTATTTTTATCGCTTATATTGTGTCTTAATGCCATCAGTGCATGGCTAATATTTGCATAAATTTGAGCCATTTCTTTATTTTGTTTGCTTACTCTTATTTTGCTCTTTTGTTTAATTTTGTTTGATTCTTCTTCTGTGTGCTTATATTTTGGGATTAAAAGATTTTTCCCATCAGCTAAAGGATTTTTTTCTAATTTGATTAAAGTTTTCTTTGGGATATTTTTTACTTGTGTGTTTTCAATGATTTGTTCTATGGCGTTTGAATTAGTCGCAAGTATAAAAGAAGTTTCTAAAACACGATTTGCTTCCACCTTAGAATTTTCTATAAAGTTCGCACGCTTTGTGTTTCCCTCATAACTTTTAATCCTAAAAGTCCTTCCCAAAGACTGCGTTACAAAGGTTTTAGCCTCTTTATCTATACCTATGTTTAAAAATAAAACAACATTAGGTCTTGTGGTATTCCAGCCCTCGCTAAACATTCTTGAGCCAAGTAAGATGGTAATAGAGCTTTTATCTATGTTTTTAAATGCTTCTAAATCCTTATGGCTTTTTGAAATCTTTATTCCTTTTAAATTTATCCTTAACCATTCTATAATATTTCCTATTCTAATCAGCATAAAAGGCTTTTCCACGCTATCTAGCTTAAAAAGAATTTCATGACTATTGCTTGGATAATAAATCGCTTCTAAGTTTCCTTTGTGAGAATAAAACACCTGTTTTTTTATCTCATTTAATTCTAGTTTAAGCACCTTAGCGGATAAAAATTCCAAACTATCATTATCTTCTGTGGGTATTAAATAATCACTCTTTTTAAGCTCATCAGCTATTTCTTCTTTTGCTTCTTCAAAAAGCTCTTTGCAGTCGTTACTTACAATGCTTTGCAGGGTTTTAAAAAAGATATGCGCATCAGAGTTTTGTGCCGTTACGGAATTACAAAAAATAAGCATCATAGGGTCGTGGTAGCTATCTTTTTGAGAGTTTATCTTGCTATTTTTACATAAATACAAAGCGATTAAAGATTTTAAAATCGCCTTTTGCTTGGCATTTTCATTAAAATCTTGCTTTTCTCTAAAAGCACTCAAATCAGAATCCTTTAGCAAAAGTGGCTTTTTGCCATATCCTTTTTGTATCCACTCTATCACATTGAGATTTAAAACCGTCATAGCTATATCTTGGGCGGAAGTAAAGGTCGCAGAAAAATTAAATAAAAAGCCATTTTTACTTAAGATATTCATAATATGCTGCATTTTAGAATAGCTTTTATCCCCCTTATGTGCTTCATCTAAAATCACATAATTATCCCCATTATCAAGCACTTCTGTAAATTTTATTTGCTTTTCTTTACTCTCATCGCTTATGAGATTATAGGCTCCATAAATAAAAACATCAGTTGGTTTATCAGTTTGCTTAAATAAATTTCCGTTATTCTCTCCTTTTACTTTTTCAAATTCTTTTAAAGAATGACATATTATGCGGATATTACCTTGATTATATTCTTCAACTTCCTTTTTAAAAGCTTCTAGCAAATCATCACTGGCACTAAAAAAGAAAATATTTTTTTTAGGGATAAGGTCATTATCCATAGCTTGTCTTAGCATTTCTATTAGTTTAATGATAACGATAGTCTTACCACTACCCGTTGCCATCCAAAAGCACATTTGATTAACGATTTGCTTAAATTCCAGCCTATTAGAGCTTGAGATTTGAAAATACTCCCTTAAAAGCGAGTCTTTTCCCACCCTTATATCCAAAGAATTTTTAACCCCAAGCAGAGCATAAAATTTATCCTTATCCCCACTACACTCATTAAAAAAGAGATTTAAAATGCTAAAGGCATTTTCTAAAGCTTCTTTTTGATACTCAAGCAGGGTTTTTTTATCGCTAAAACTATCAAGGTCATATTCATCAAGTTCATTAAGTTCTATTTTACTATTTTCAGCTAAGCCTTGTAAAAGAATTTGCCTTGTTTCTTCAAGCTCAAATAGCCCTTTTTCTTTTTTTACCATACTAAATACCTTCTTAAAAGCTCTATTAAATTCCCTTGACTACCATCTTTAAAAACAACCTGATTTGTTTTAGTATCTATGCTTTTAACTTCTAAGCCCCTGATATTAAGCAAACTTTCTTTTAAATCAAGTCCCTTATAAAGACTTTCAAATTTCAAATCTTCATTAAAAAATTTGCTTAATTTTGTATCCAATAAAAAAGGCTCATCAAAGCCGTATTTTTTAGAGTATTCTAGGTATTTTTGTGGGGGAGTTTCTAAGCTTAGAGTGCTTAAAATTTGCTCATAACTTTCAAGCTCGTAGTATTTTACTATACCTCCTCCTTTATACTCGCATTCTTTAGAAATGCCACTTTGCACTCCACTTAAAACCTTTGTAATGCGTGGAATGATGACAGAGTCAAAATGCTCTCCCATTTCTACGCCTATAAATTTTCTTCCCAGCTTTAAAGCCGTAGCCGCACTTGTGCCACTTCCTGCGAAGAAGTCAAGCACTATGCTGGGATTACCCCCCCCCATCTTCGGAAGAACTGGCGATTTCTACAATTCTTTTTAAAAGCTTTTCGGGTTTTGGATTGTTGAAAACCTTATCATTAAAGATTTCTTTTAGTTCCTTTGTCCCTGCTCCGCTACCAACAAAGTCAATAAAACTTTTCGGCGGATTTTCCTTTTCTATCATCGCATAAAGTTCTCCACCATCGTCTTGTCTGACTTGCTTGGGGTTTAGCCACTCTTTACGAGAGATAGAATAACCATTTTTACCTTTTTTAATAAGTATTCTATTAAGCTCATTAAGTGTTTTCTCCAACGCCCATTTCCAACGCCCATTTCCAACACCCATTTTTGGTGGGCGTATTGGCACATAACCCTGCTTGATTAGCTTCTCATCATCGTTATAAAGTTCATCGTGGTTTATTGTAGTTGTTACAAAATTTTTATCGTAGTCTAAAAGCGGTTTTATGTCTTTTGTTTGTGGATTATAATAAAAGGTATAACCCAAATTGGGTCTTTTTTCTAAATTACCACCATCGCCACCGCCCATAGCAAGTCCTGCACCTTCATAGTAAAATTTATCCATTTTTTCATCTTTAAAAACCTTTACGCTAACTTCTTGTTTGATAGCTTTTATGGGTTTGGTTTCTATACTTTTAGCATAGCTTACAATGTATTCTTGATTGCGTTGGATGGTATCGGCATCGTTTTGTGCATTGCCCTTAAGCCACACGATATTACTTATAAAATTCTCTTCTCCAAAAAGCTCATCGCATAAAATTTTAAGCCTTGCTTGTTCATTATCGTCTATGCTTATGAAAATACTTCCGCTTTCTTTTAAAAATTCTTTTGCAAATTCAAGGCGGTTACTCATCATAGTAAGCCACGAGGCGTGGTTAAATTTATCTAAATAAATAAAATCATCGCCACCTGTATTGTAAGGTGGGTCAATATAAATTAAATCAATTTTGTCCTTAAATCTTGGCAAAAGCGTATTTAAAGCCCCGAAATTTTCAGCCTTTATCAAAAGTCCATTAAGCTCATTCTCATCAAAAAGCATTTCAATCTCTTCTTTTAAACTCTCAAAAAAACGAGTATCAAGAGCTAAAGTTTCATTAGAAAAAAGCCCATTATCGCTTTTTAGTCCTAATTCTTGCCAATGGGCTTTTTGTGCATCAAAATTCTTATGTTTATAAATTTTTTCTAAATCAAAGCCCTTTTCTTTAAGCGTGCTAAGGCTCACAAGATAATGGCTATTTAAAGCAAAACGAGGTTTAGTCCAAATTTTTACTAACTCATCTTCAAATTTAGCGATAAAGTCTATGAGTTTTAAAGCCAGTTCTTTAAAGGCTTCAATTTGCTTGATACGCTCAGGGCTAAAGCTATTTTTTTGTGAAAAGAGGTATTGATAAATCCATAAATCAAGCTCACGGCTTAAAAATTCTTTTGCATTTTTGTTAATGAAAAAATCAAAGCTTGATTGCTTATTAAAGCTATTTAAAGCCTTTTTTAGCATTTCTTCATCTAAATCAAAACCTGCTTTATGAGCTTTTTTTAAAATGCTCTCTTTATCTGTCTTTTTGCCCTTTTGAGAATGGCTTACTTGTAGGGTTAGGGTATCTTTAGAACCCGTTAAAAATTCAAATATAATTTGCGTTTTTTGATTTGCCTTTTTTTCATCTAAGCTATTGACATCAAATTTAATGAGTTTATCTTTAGCTAATTTTATAGTCAGTTCCTTATAAATTTTATCGCTTTTAACATAATAAAGCATATTTGTTTTATAAAAAAGCTCAGTATCTTTTGAAGTGATTTTTTCATAACTTTTTGTAAAGACATTGTAAAATAAAGGCGTTTGATGATAAAAAACCGAGCCTGTGGGACTAAAATAACGATGAAAAAAATCATAAAGCTTATCATAAATTTCAATTTTTAGCTCTTCATTAGTGCCAACTTTTGCTTTTAAATCTTGCAAAAATTTCTCTTTAAAAGCACTAAAATAGGCACTTTTTGCCCTTAGTAAATTGACAAATCCTTGCCTTTGTCTAGCCTTGTGATTTGTAAAAAGCGTTTCATCGCTTTTCTCAAACTCCACACCCAAAAATATATCATCTAAAATATCCATAAATTTCTTTTCACTTGCTAACATTTTTTAAACCTAAGAATTTTTTATTTACAAGGGCATTATTATAACGAAAATTAAGCTAAACACACTTAAAACTTAAAAAACAAACTTAAAAATTCACAAAAAATTCACAAATAATTAAGTAGAATTAAACCCTAATTTTTCTTTAGGGTTTAGTGTATGAAAAAAAAGATGGTTTTAATCCTTTTGGTTGTGATATTGGGGAGTTTTGGGGCTTATTTTATTTTTTTTAATAATGATGAAAAAATCAGCTATCTTACTCAAAAAATACAAAAAAAAGACCTAGCTCAAACCATAGAAGCCGTAGGTAAGGTCTATGCTAAGGACCAAGTGGATGTGGGTGCTCAAGTAAGCGGACAAATTCTAAAGCTTTATGTGGATGTTGGAAGCAAGGTTAAGCAAGGCGATTTAATCGCACAAATTGATAAAGATAAACAACAAAATGATTTAGACATTACAAAGGCACAGCTTGAAAGTGCTAAGGCTAATTTAGAGAGCAAAAAAATCGCCCTTGAAATTGCCAATAAACAATACCAAAGAGAGCAAAAACTCTATGCGGCTAAGGCAAGTTCGCTTGAAAATTTAGAGAGTCAAAAAAATAATTTTTATACCTTAAAGGCAAATGTTGCCGAGCTTAATGCCCAGGTCGTTCAGCTTGAAATCACTCTTAAAAATGCCCAAAAAGATTTAGATTATACCACTATCACCGCCCCTATGGATGGAGTAGTGATTAATGTGGCTGTGGATGAAGGGCAAACGGTTAATGCCAATCAAAACACCCCTACCATAGTCCGCATAGCCAATTTAGACGAGATGGAAGTAAGAATGGAAATTGCTGAGGCTGATGTAAGCAAGATACACACGGGTATGGAGTTAGCCTTTGCACTTTTAAGCGACCCGCAAAAAACCTATCCCGCTACAATAGCAAGCATAGACCCTGCCGATACTGAGCTTAGCGACTCTACAAGCTCTTCAAATTCTAGCTCAACTTCAAGTTCAAGCTCCTCAAGTGCGATTTATTATTATGCGAAATTTTATGTAGCCAATGAGAATGATTTTTTGCGTATTGGTATGAGTTTGCAAAATGAAATTGTCGTAGCGAGTGCAAAAGCTGTTTTAGCGGTGCCAACCTATGCGATTAAAAGCGATGATAAGGGTTATTATGTTGAAATTTTAGAAAAGCAAAAAGTTCTTAAAAAATATGTCAAGCTTGGCATTAAAGATTCTATCCATACCCAAATTTTAGAAGGTGTGAGTGAAAATGAAGAATTGATTATTAGCTCAAGTGCTGATGGTTTGGCTTCTAAAGTGAGATTGAGATTTTAATGATTTTTCTTAAAAATATCTGTAAAAATATAGGCGAAAATGCTATTTTAAAAAATGTAAGCCTAAGTATAGAAAAGGGCGAATTTGTTGCCATTATAGGACAAAGCGGGAGCGGTAAAACTTCACTTTTAAATATCATAGGCACTTTAGATACGCCAAGTAGCGGAAGCTATGTTTTTGATGAATTTGAAGTGAGCGGGCTTAATAACGATGAAAAAGCAAAGCTAAGGCGTGAAAAAATAGGCTTTATATTTCAAAGATACAATCTTTTAAGTTTGCTTAGTGCTAAAGAAAATGTTTCTTTGCCTGCGGTTTATGCGGGAAAAAACAAACAAGAAAGAAATCAAAAGGCTAAATTGCTTTTAGAGGATTTAGAATTAGGACATAAGGCGGAGTTTAAACCTAATGAGCTAAGTGGCGGACAACAACAACGAGTCTCCATCGCTAGAGCTTTGATGAATGGTGGGGAGCTTATTTTAGCCGATGAACCCACAGGGGCTTTGGATAGCAAAAGCGGTATTAGGGTGCTTGAAATTTTAAAAAAGCTTAACGAGCAAGGGCATACCATAGTTTTAGTAACTCACGACCCAAAAATAGCCGCGCAAGCTAAAAGGATTATAGAGATTAAAGATGGGGAAATTTTAAGCGATACTAAAAAAGAAAAAACTAGGGAAAAATACGCTTTAAAAATAATGCCTAAGGAGAAAAAAACCCTTGCTTTGCTTAAAAATCAAGCCTTTGAGTGTTTTAAGATAGCTTATTCTTCCATACTTGCACACAAGCTTCGCTCTATTTTAACTATGCTAGGAATCATCATAGGCATTGCTTCTGTGGTCTGTGTGGTGGCTTTAGGCTTAGGTTCTCAGGCTAAGGTTCTTGCGTCCATTGCAAGTTTAGGCACGAATACCATTGAAATTCGTCCCGGAAGGGGGTTTGGGGATTTGCGTTCGGGCAGGACTAGGCTTAGTTTTAGCGATTTAGAAACGCTAAGAACCTTAGAATATTTAGAAGCAGTGGATGCGCATTCAAGCACTTCAGGGGTGGCAACTTATACAAATATTTCTTTAAATGCCAGAGCTGAAGGCGTGGGGGTAAATAATTTTGCCATAGAGGGTTTGAGCTTAGATGTGGGAAGAATTTTAAATGAAGATGATGTGAAAAATAGTGCTAATGTTGCCGTGCTTGATTTTAATGCTAAGAAAAATCTTTTTCCTAATGAGCCAAGTCAAAGTGTCTTAGGACGCGTGGTGCTTTTTAATTCCCAGCCTTTTAAGATAATAGGAATTTTACAAAAGGATACAGATAAGCCCATAGAGGATAATGTGGTGCGTCTTTATATGCCCTATACAACGCTTATGAATAAACTCACAGGCGATAGAACTTTGCGTGAAATTATCGTTAAGGTTAAAGATGATGTGAGTTCAACTTTGGCTGAGAATGCTATTATAAGAATTTTAGAAATCAAAAGGGGTCAAAAGGATTTTTTCACTTTTAATTCAGATACCTTTAAACAAGCCATCACGGCAAACAAACGCACTACAACCCTACTTACCGCTTGTGTGGCGGTTATTGCACTCATAGTAGGGGGTATAGGCGTGATGAATATAATGCTTGTTTCGGTAAGTGAAAGGACAAGAGAGATTGGAATTCGTATGGCAATAGGTGCTAGAAGGGAAGATATTTTAATGCAATTTTTAATCGAAGCGGTGATGATTTGCACTTTAGGGGCGATTTTGGGTGTGATTTTATCGATTTTTGTGATTTTTGCTTTTAATACCTTAAGCACGGATTTTCCTATGATTTTAAATGCTTATTCTGTGCTTTTAGGGCTTTTAAGTTCTATGCTAATTGGGGTGATTTTTGGCTTTTTCCCTGCAAGAAATGCAGCCAATTTAAATCCTATTAGTGCATTGTCAAAGGAATAAAATGAAAATAATACTTAGCCTTTTTTTAGCCCTTTTTTTAAGTGCTTGTGGTGTAAAACTTAGTTTGCCTGAAGAAACTCATTTGAGTTATGAAGAGCTGGGGGATTTAAATAGTTCTTATGATTGGTATAAGTCTTATGAAAATGTAAAATTAAATGAATTCTTAGCCTTTGTTTTACTGAATAATAGTGATATTAATATCGCTAGAAAAACCTTGCTTTCAGCCTTAGCTAGAGCTGATTTGATGGATTATGATTTGTATCCAACTTTAGGTGCAAATTGGGGCTTTGGCGTGGATAAAGACTTAAATTCGGGCAAACAAAGTAAAAATTTCAATTCTTCTTTAAATTTAAGCTATGAGCTTGATATTTTTGCTAAGTTAAGAGACATTGCAAATGCGAGTGAATTTAGTGCAAATGCAAGTGCTTATGACCTTGAAAATTTAAAAATCAGCCTAATCAATACAGCCTTAAATGATGTTTTTGAACTGATTTATTTTAATGATGTGGATAAATTGCTTAAAAATTATCTTGCAAATTTAAAGCAAATGAGTGAGCTTTATGCTTATAAATTAAAGCTAGGCAAAATCGAAGAGCTTGATTTTTTAAATATAGAACAAAGTCTATTAAAGGCTAGGCAGAATTTATTAAGCAACGAGCAAAACCGCAATTTACTCATAAAAAATTTACAAGATTTAATAGGAAAACAAGAAGGTTTTGCTTATATAGAGTATTTTAAAGGCTTATCTTTGTATGATTTTAAAAGCTTAAATCCTAATTTCAATATACCTTTAAAAGCTTTGGCTTACCGTCCTGATGTAAAAGCTAAACTAAATAGCTTAAAGGCTGCTTTTAAGGATTATTCTTCCGTGCAAAAATCTATTTTGCCCAGTATTTCTTTAGGTGGAGCCTTAAGCGGGAGTGATGAGAGAATTGATGATAGTTTTAAATTTGAAATTTTAAGCGGTAATGTTAAGCTTTCTTTGCCTTTTTTAGATTATGGTAGGGTAAGGCAAAATATCAAAATTTCGCAATTTGCTTATGAAGAGCGTTTGATTTCTTATGAGCAAGTTTTACAAAGTGCGATAAATGAACTCACTTTAAACCATAAAGATTATCAAAGTTATACCTTGCTTTTGCAAAATTTGCAAAATATCAAGGCTAAACAAGAGCTTATCACTAAGGCGTATTATGAAAAATATATTTTAGGAAAAAGCGAATTAAAAGACTATTTGGATGCGAGCAATGCTTTAAATTCCACTCAGCAAGAGCTTTTAAGAGCAAGGTTTAATCTTTTAAAAACCATTCATTCTTACTACAAAATCACAACTTTAAGCTTAAATGATGAAAACTTAGAAGCTCTTAAGTATTAAATTTTAATAATTGATGATATTTTTTAAATCTTCAAGTAATTTTTTAGCCATCAGTTCATAGCCTTTTATGCTAAGATGCACATCGCTTAGCGAAAGCTTTTGCTCTATCCATTTGTTTTTACCCCCGCTATCTTGCATAAATTTGTGCATATCAAAAATGAGAGTTTTTTCTTCTTTAGCCACTTCATAAAGGGCTTTGCGTATAGTATAAAAATCAGGGGCTATCTTGTAGCTTTTGCCTTGTTTTTGCACCACGGTGGGAGGGGACATGAGTAAGATGGTGGCGTTTTTATTGTAGGTTTTTTGAATTTGTATCCATTTTTTTAAATTATTTTTGAATTTTTCTTTTTCAAAACCCTTAAAAAGTGCATCATTAGAACCATAAGCTATGATGATTAAGTCATTTTTTAAAAGCTCAAGCTCTTTTTTTACCACATTTTCATTCCAAGAAAGCCACAAATCGCTTTTAGCTCCATTGATTGCAATGGTGTCTAGGAAAACATTATTATTTTTATTTGTGATGAAATATCCACCTAGCTCAGCATCTTTTTGCAAGGCTGAAATTTGCAAAGGAAAATCAAGCTCTAGTTCTTTATAGGACCATTTATTACTCTGCGTGGTTCTTAGCTCATAGCTCTTGTTTTTGGCATCTTTTATGCTAAAGGCATTGGTGTTTTGTTTGGCTTTAAACAAAAATCCTACTTTGAAATTCTTTTTATCTAAACTTGTGTCAAGATTAATTTTTGCGCCTTTATTTTTTGCTTTGGCTATAACACCCCCTAGTGGAAAATTATACCCAGCATTAGCAGGATTTCTCGAGTTTAAAATTTCAAAGTTTTTATAAGAATAAACAAGATTAAGATTTTGTTGGTATTTAGGCTGTAAAGGATAAGCAAAACCTATGGAGTTAGAGCGGATTAAATACCCTCTAATCACACGCGGAAAAAAATCAGCCGCCATATGAGAGTCCCCATAAATTCTAATGCCTATATTTTGATTTTTTTCTAATTTTTTTTCTAGATTTTTAAGTTCTTTTTTGGGAGCATAGCTTGTTAAAGCAGAATGATTTTTGTTTTGATTGAGTATGGAATCTAGGGTGTCATTGGCATTTAAATTTTGCGAGTAAGAGTAGGTAAAAAGGATAAAAAACAATAAGATAATTTTAACTTTATTTACTAGCATTTTCTTCCTTAAGTTTTATGTGTTCTAATAAAAGTTTAGACATTTCTCTTGCACCGCTTGGAGTAAAATGAATTCCATCATCGCTTCTTACTTTTATGCTTTTATTATTTTCATCTTTTATATAGGCTGAGTATGCGTCATTTACGCTAAAAAATAGTTTGGTATTGATAAAAATTTCTTTATTTTTTAGAATTTCATCGCTGTAAATTTTATTGAGTATTTGTATTTTTTTATTCAAGTCTTCTTTTTTCACTGGAGGAATTTCAAACCAAAGGACTTTTACTCCGTGTTTTTTGGCGATTTTAATGATTTCATCTACGCGATTTGTATAAATTTCAATCCAAGAAGTAGAACCAAAACGATGATAACTCCCCCCTTTTTTAATATCCCAAGGGTCATTTGCCCCAAGAAGAACAACAAGATATTTGATATTTGAGTTTTTAACAAGGGCTTCGTTGGTGGCTTTTGACCAGTCAAAATAGGATTTATAGGAAAGTCCTGTATTTTGTTTGCTAAGGTCGCTTACTTTAAGATTTAAATTTCTTAAATCTCTATTTAAGGCTATGGCAACACCTTGCATTAAAGAATCTCCTATGAATAAAAACTCATCTTTTTTCTGCACTTCTAATTTGGTATTGTCGATAAAGCTTATATTTTCATCTTGGATTAAATTTAGCTTTGTTTCTTCGTGGGTGAGATTTTCATCTTCTTGTAAAAGAATTTTAAAATCTTGATTTAAATTTTCATCCGCTTTGTTATTTTCTTGAAATTTTAATTCTTCATTAGCTTGCTCTTCGCTGACTTTGGGTAGAGGTTCATTGCTTAAAATCGCACGAATTTGCTCCAGCTTGATTTTAAAGCCATTGGCTTCTTTTAAAAGTTCATTTTGTGGATAGAAGGCAAAATGATATTTTTGTTCTATATAAGAACTAATACTCTCATTCATAACTACAACGACTAAAGCAAGCACTATAATCAAAATAAAGAAAAATCTAACTACACTCATCTAAAAACTCGAATAAATAAAATCAGGAATTCCATCGGGCATAAAGGCAAAAACCAAAAGTAAAATAAAGGCTATGATAAAAGGCTTGAGTAAAAAGGGGGTAAGATTTAAAATTTTAATGCAATATTCTTTAAAATTAACAAATAAAGGATAAATCATAAAAAGCACTCCAAAGCTTACAAGTGCGTAAATGTCATTGTAAGATGGAATTTGGAAAAAATTATAATAACAAGCTTTAAAATATTCTATTGCGTCATCTAGATTTTTACTATAATAAAAGAAAATCCAAGTAAAACATACAAATTGAAAGGTTAAAAATCTTCCTAAGGCTGGAATTTTTTGTAAGCTTAATTTGCTTAAAGCCAGCAAATGTATGAAAACCACACCCAAACCATGCAATAAACCCCAAATAGCAAAGGCAAGTGTATTGCCATGCCACAGACCTGAAAGTATGAAGGCTATGAGTATATTAAGCAGGGTGCGTGGCATTCCTTTTCTATTGCCCCCTAAAGGTATGTAGATATAGTCTCTTATAAAGCTTGAAAGACTAATATGCCACCTAGCCCAAAAATCTTTGAGATTTTTTGCAAGATAAGGCATATTAAAATTAGGCGGCAATGTAAAGCCCAGCATTAGGGCAAAGGCACAAACTAAATCAATATAACCGCTAAAATCACAATAAATTTGTATAGCATAAGCGTAAATCGCACTTAAAAGCTGCACGAAATTATAAGATTGTGGAAAGTCTAAAATGCTTTTAGCGTAAATTCCTAAATAATTAGCGATTAAGACCTTTTTGACTATACCAAAAATAAGCAAGATGATAATTAAATTCGCATGTTTAAATTCGCGTTTTTGATAGGCTTGTTCAAAGAAAAAAGAACTTCGCATAATAGGACCTGAGAGCAAAGTAGGAAAAAAGGATAAGAAGGTAGCCAAATTTAAAAAGCTCTCCAAACGGCGTTTTTGATAGACTTCAACAAGATAGGTAATGGAAGTAAAGGTATAAAAGCTAATGCCCAAAGGCAATACTAAATCAATATTTAAGAATTCTAAACCAAAAAAATAAAGCAATTCATCTAAGCTTGTTTTGATACTAGCAAAGTATTTGAAAAAACATAAATTTAAAATAATAAAAGTCATACAAGTAGCAAATATATAACGCTTCCTACGCACAAAAATCAGCAAGGCAAAATAGTGTATGAAAAAGGTATATATAAATAAAACCAAAGCAAAATAAGGGTTGATTAAAATATAAATTGTGTAAGAGAAAATTAAAATTAAAATATTTTGTATTTTATAATCATTTTTAAAAGTCCAATAAATAGCAAAAAAAGTTAGCATTAAAATACTAAATTCTAAAGAAAAATAAGTCATACCTTAAAATCCAAAATGAAGTTTTGCCCTAAATTTAGGGCAAAGATTATTTTTTTCTGCTTAGTGCAATGTTTTTGATATATTGGTCGGCTAGATAAAGTCCGTTTCCATTGTCGCCGATGAGTTTAATCTTATCAACTATTCCACGGAAAAGTGCTTCTTCTTCGTGCTGTTCGCTCACATACCATTGCAAGAAGTTAAAAGTAGAATAGTCTTTATGCACTAGCATATGTTCGACTAAAGTATTGATGGATTTTGTGATGAATTGCTCGTGTTCGTAAGTTTTTTCAAAAACATCAAGCAAGGATTTGAAATTTTGTTCTGGTTGCTTAACTTCTTTGAGTTCTACATGCGAATCTGTTTCGTTAAGATAAGTGATGAGTTTTTTTGCGTGGTCGCTTTCTTCGCTTGCGTGTGCAAACAAAAATGCTCCCGCACCATCAAGGCTATTTTCATAGCACCAAGAACTCATACTAAGGTATAAGTTTGCCGCATACATTTCTTTGTTTATTTGTTCGTTAAGCAAATTCACAACTTCTTTAGAAAGCATTTTAACTCCTTTTGTTTTGAAATTATTTCATAATGATATATTATTTTTTTGAAAACAAGCTAAAAATTTAAAGATTAAAGATTAAAATTTATAAAGCTTTTATGTAGATATGCTTTTGAGTGGATTAAAGTGTCGCAAAGCTTAAGAATTTCTAATTAATGTGGCTTTTGCCTTAGCTACGCCTCGCAATGACTATGCCCACTTCAGTGGGACGGGGGCATAAGGTGGGTCAAGGGAGTGTAAAAATAAAAAAGGCAAGTAACGGGGCTTTTGCGAAGTAAAAGGGTCGGGTAGCCTTTAGTGAAATTTAAAAGCAAAACAAGGCACAGACGGCTTGGGCTTTAGGTGGGTCAAGGGAGTGTAACTCCCTGTCGCAAAGCAAAATTTATTTTTGCTGCGAAGTTAAAAATGTTTCTAAAATGTTTCCAAGTTTTTCTAAACTTCTAGCACTTTTTTAAATTTTAAGGAGAAAAAATGAAAAAAATTCTAGCTTTGAGTGTGGCAAGTTTTGCTTTGTCAAGTGTTTTATCTGCGGCGGATTTAAAGATAGCGGGTTCATCCACGGTCTATCCTTTTAGCTCTTTTGTAGCCGAAGAATACGCTTCAGTTAAAAATACAAAAACTCCTATAATAGAAAGCTTAGGAACAGGTGGAGGCTTTAAGGTATTTTGTGAAGGCACAACCGATATTTCAAACGCTTCAAGAGCCATTAAGCCAAGTGAATTTGAAACTTGCAAAAAGGCTGGAGTTACCGATATAGTAGGGGTTATGATAGGCTATGATGGTATAGTTTTAGCACAAAATAAAACCAACACCCCGCTTAATATCACTAAAAAAGAGCTTTTTTTAGCCTTAGCTAAAGAAATTCCTCAAGATGGCAAACTCGTGCCAAATCCTTACACTAACTGGAATCAAATCAATAAAAATTTACCTAATCGCAAAATCAGCGTTTATGGACCTCCATCAAGCTCAGGAACAAGAGATACTATTGAAGAGCTTGTAATGAGTGATATTTCTAAAAATATCCCTGAATATAAGGGTGGGTATAAGACTATACGCCAAGATGGAGCTTATATTCCAAGTGGGGAAAATGATAATCTAATCGTTTCAAAACTTACCATCGATAAAGACGCTTTTGGGCTTTTTGGCTATGGTTTTTTGGTAAGCAATACAGATAAAATCAATGCAGCTGACATTGATGGGGTAAAAGCAGATGAAAAAAATATAGCCGAGGGCAAATACGAACTCGCAAGAAGTTTGTTTATCTATATCAACGCAAAGAAAAACCCACAAGAAGCCTTTGAATTTGCTAAAATTTATATGAGTGATGATTTGGCAAAAAGTGGTGGAGAGCTTGAGAAAATAGGGCTTGTGCCTTTAAGTGATGCAAATTTAAAAGCCTCTCAAAAACATATAGAAGAGAGAAAAATCTTAAACGATGAGCTTGTAAAAGCCGGTAGAGTTTTCTAAGGAAAAATTTTGCTAAAAGAAAAAATAATCAAATTCGCACTTTTCTTATGTGCCTTTGTAAGCGTAGTGGTAAGCTTTGCCATTATGCTTACGATTTTAATTGAAGCTTTAAAATTCTTTCAAAAAGAAAGTCTTAGCACCTTTTTATTTTCTTCTCAGTGGGCAGCAGATGCGGCTTTTATGAATGCAGATGGCACGAGCAAACAGGGTGTTTTTGGTGCGGCTTCGCTTTTTTGGGGAACCTTTTATATTTCTTTAATCGCTATGCTAACAGCCCTGCCTTTAGGGGTGATGTGTGCGATTTATCTTGGCGTTTTTGCCGGTAAAAAATCTAAAAATTACTTAAAGCCTATACTAGAAATCATAGCAGGAATTCCCACAGTGGTTTTTGGATTTTTTGCAGCCATCGTTGTCGCGCCTTTTATTGTGTGGTTTTTTGCTCTTTTTGGTTTGCAAGCTAGTTTTCAAAGTGCCTTAGGAGCAGGGTTTATTATGGGTATTATGATAGTGCCTATTGTGGCGTCTTTATCGCAAGATTGTATTGAAGCTGTGAGTGAGAAACGCATTAATGGAGCCTATGCTTTGGGAATGACAAAAAAAGAAGTGGTTTTTGCTGTGATTTTACCTGAAGCGGTGCCGGGTATAGTAGCAGCTTGTTTGCTAGGGCTTTCAAGAGCTTTAGGCGAAACTATGATAGTGGTAATGGCAGCTTCTTTGCGTCCTAATTTGACACTAAATTTCTTAGAAGATATGACCACAGTAACGGTTAAAATCGTAGAAGCCTTAAGTGGAGACCAAGCCTTTGATAGCTCCTTAGCTCTTAGTGCCTTTTCTTTGGGGCTAGTTCTTTTTATCATTACCTTAATCATCAATATGTTTAGCGTTTATCTTATCAACCGCTTTCACAAAAGGAAAAATTTATGAAAAAACTTTTTAAGCAAAGAAAAAAGGCTTCAAAGTCCTTTATGAGACTTTGCAAAATGGGGCTTTATATCAATCTTGTTTTTTTATGTATCTTTTTAGGAAGTGTGGCTTATTTGGGAATGGGAGCTTTTAAGCAAACTTATATTTTTGTCGAAGCGGATAGAAATTCTGGTGCTTATGAGCTTTTATCGCGTGCAGAGCAAAGAAAGATAAGAACAGGGCAAATCACTGAAAAATCTTGGCTTTTAGCGAATTCAGAAGTGGATCAGTATATGAAGCAAAAGTATAATCGCTTAAGCGATGAAAATAAGGCTTTAGTAGATAAACTCGTGCAACAAAATGAAATAGAGCTTAAATTTAATAGCAATTTTTTCTTAAACGGGGATTCAAAATCGCCTGAAAATTCAGGGATTTTATCTTCAGTTGTGGGGACCTTGCTTGTAATGCTAGTTTGTATGGTTGTAAGCGTTCCTATTGGTGTGTGTGCGGCGATTTATTTGGAGGAATTTGCCCCGCAAAATATTTTGACGCATTTTATAGAAGTGTGTATTAATAATCTTGCAAGTATTCCTAGCATACTTTTTGGACTTTTAGGACTTGGGGTTTTTATCAATCTTTTTGGAATGCCCCGCTCAAGTGCCTTAGTGGGTGGGCTTACCCTAGCCATTATGAGCTTACCTATTATCATAGTTTCTACTAAGGCAGCCTTAAAAAGTGTGGATATTAATATGAAAAACGCCGCTTACGCCTTAGGTATGACTAAGGTGCAAATGGTAAAGGGCATTATGCTACCCTTAGCCCTGCCTATGATTTTAACAGGTTCTATTCTTACTTTAGCTCAGGCTATCGGCGAAACAGCTCCTTTGATGATAATCGGTATGATAGCCTTCATTCCTGATGTGGCAAACTCTATTTTTACCCCAACTAGTGTTTTGCCCGCACAAATTTATTCTTGGTCGGCTATGCCAGAGCGTGCATTTTTAGAAAGGACTGCAGCGGGTATTATCGTGCTTTTAGCTCTTTTGGTGGTGCTTAATTTAGCCGCCATACTTTTAAGAAAATATTTTCAAGGAAAATTAAAGTGATAGCAAAAACAACGAATTTAAATTTATTTTATGGTAAAAAACAAGCCTTATTTGACATTAACATGCAAATAGAGCAAAACAAAATTACAGCCCTAATTGGTGCTTCAGGTTGTGGAAAATCGACTTTTTTGCGTTGTTTTAACCGAATGAATGATAAAATCGCAAAAATCGATGGTTTAGTGGAAATTGAAGGAAAAGATGTAAAAAATCAAGATGTCGTGGCACTGCGTAAGGATGTGGGTATGGTCTTTCAACAGCCTAATGTCTTTGTTAAAAGCATTTATGATAATATCTCTTACGCACCCAAACTTCACGGCATGATTAAAAACAAAGATGAAGAAGAAGCTTTGGTGGTTGATTGTTTGCAAAAAGTAGGGCTTTTTGATGAGGTAAAGGATAAATTAAGACAAAATGCCCTAGCTCTTTCAGGCGGACAACAACAACGCCTTTGCATAGCTAGAGCTTTGGCTATAAAGCCTAAACTTTTGCTTTTAGATGAGCCTACTTCAGCACTTGATCCTATATCTTCAGGTGTTATAGAGGAGCTTTTAAAAGAGCTTTCGCATAATCTTTCTATGATTATGGTAACGCACAATATGCAGCAAGGTAAAAGAGTGGCGGATTTTACAGCCTTTTTTCATTTGGGTGAGCTTATAGAATTTGGCGAAAGTAAGGAATTTTTTGAAAACCCTAAACAAGAAAAAACCAAAGCTTACTTAAGCGGTGCCTTTGGATAAAACTTAAAACAATTTTTAGTTTGTAAAAAGTAAAACGCCTAGCAATCACAAAAGTGAGTAGTTTTTAAAACTTCTTAAGCAATTAGAGCCCATCAATTTGATTTTTTAGCGAGGCGTTTTTTGATGAGAAAGATAATAAAGGCAAGGTTATTAAAAAATCAAAATTACCTTTAAATTTCATTCTTTATCCCAAATCTCTATTCTTGTCATTGTGAAACTCGCTAGAGTTGAAGCAATTTAATCTAGGATTTAAGGGGATTGCTTTGGTTCTCAAGAGTCTTGCATTGCGAGTGAAATGAAGCAATCCATTTTTTGAAACAAGGAGTAAGATTGCTTCAAGATTAAAGCCTTTCGCAATGACGACTATACTTTGCTATAATGTAGAGCTATTGTAAAATCAAACTCAATTTTTTAGCTTTCAAAAAGCAAGTTTTGAGTAAAATGCCCTTTTTATTTTGGGTTTATGAAGAGATATTTATGGCAAAAAAACAACTTTCCCTAACTAGACTGAGTATTCCTATATTTTGGGACTTACTTTCTAAATATTTAACCTTGATTATCAACACAGCTATGGTGTCGCAATACTCCAATTTCCTTGTGGGTGCTATGGGAGCGGGCAATCAAATTTTAGATCTTTTTATCACTATTTTTAGCTTTTTAAGTGTGGGTTGTAGTGTGGTTATCGCTCAGGCTTTAGGGGCTAGGAATTTCATCTTGGCAAGAAAGGTCATTCATCAGAGTTTGTTTTTAAATGCCTTTTTGGGTTTTGTATGTGGGGTGCTTATTTTCTGGCATGGTGAATATTTACTTTATCTTTTAAAAATTCCCCAAGAATTGCTTAGAGATAGTGAAATTTATTTGCATATGCTTGCTATTTGTCTTTTTTTTGACGCCATAGGTATAGTTTTAGCTGCTATTGTTAGGGTTTATAATATGGCTTATTGGGTTATGTTTATAGGCTTTTTGATGGATATAGTGGTGCTGGGTGGAAATTATTATGTCTTGCATTTTACAAAATTAGAGCTTTTTGGAGTGGGGCTGAGTAATATCGTAGCACGTGTTGTTGTTATACTTGCCTTGTTAGCCATACTTTTTTACAAACTTAAAATTCATCTTAAGTTTAAAGAAATGATAGCCTTAGAAAAGGAAGTTTTAAAAAAAGTTTTAAATATAGGAGGCTTTTCAGCCGGAGAAAATTTACTTTGGATAGTGCAATACACCATAGCTTTCGCTTTCGTAGCAAGTTTGGGCAAGGAAAATTTGAGTGTGCAGACTATTTATTTTCAACTTTCTATGCTTATAATGCTCATAGGTCAGGCTATTAGCATAGCCAATGAGATTATCATAGGTAAGCTCGTGGGTGCAAGATATGAAAGCATAGCTTATAAACACACTTGGCGTGCTTTGTATTTTAGTGTGGTAGCTAGTGCTTTGGTGGCTATTTTAAGCTATCTTTGTCAGGATTTTACTATGGAAATTTTAGAACTAAAAGAAGGGCTTAGAGAGCTAATGATACCTTTATTTACCCTTTCAATTTTCCTTGAAATTTCACGCACTTTCAATATAGTTATGGTCAATTCCTTGCGTGCTAGTGGCGATGCGAAATTTCCTTTTTTTACCGGGCTTGTTTTTATGATGGGGGTGTCCTTGCCTGTGGGTTATGTGCTATGTTTTTACGCTGGACTTGGAATTTTAGGGGTTTGGATAGGATTTTGTGCGGATGAGTTTTTAAGGGGACTTGTAAATTCTTATAGATGGAAAAGTAAAAAATGGCAAGGCAAGGCTCTAGTTTAAAAAGCTTTGAGTGGAAAGAATGGGAATTTTTTTACCAAAAAAAGCCTGTGAAAAATTTACGCTTAAGGCTTAAAGAGGGTCAATTTTATCTTAGTGTGCCAGAGTTTTACTCCTTGGACTTTGTGCTTTTATTTTTAGCTAAAAATGAAGAGTGGATTAGAAAAACTTACTCAAAATTCAAGCCTTTAAAAGGGCAAGAAAATGAACTTATTTTTTTAAATAAAAGCTATAAAATTATTTTTGATGAAAAGGCTAAGAAAACTTATTTTGAAAAAGACTCCATCAAAAGCCCATCAAAAGAGCATTTAGAGCTTTTTTTAAAACACAATGCCAAAAAGATTTTTAGCTTTTATCTTAAAAAATGGAGCCAAAAAACAGGACTTGTTTTTACGCATTTAAGCATTAAAAATATGAAAACGCGTTGGGGTTCGTGCAATGCTAAAAAAGGCTATATTAATCTTAACTTAAGGCTTTTAAGCAAGAGTTTAAGGGCGATTGAATATGTGATTTTGCACGAGTTAGCCCACATCAAACACCCCAATCACAGCCAAGAATTTTACGCTTTTATCGGGCTTAATATGAGCGATTTTAGGCAAAGGGAAATGGAATTTAAAAATTAAGCAAAAGCTTTTTAAATCACCCCTTAAATAAATGTTAAATTTAACTTAAAAATGCTATATTAGCGTATTATTTTCAAAAAAAGGCACAAAATGACTTTAGAATTTGATTTTATTTATAGTGCGGATAATGATATATTTGAGTATTTATTGCGTTTTTATGCAAAAAATTATTCTTATAGTTTAGAAAAACAAAAGGAAAAATACCACTTCATCATCGATTCTAATGAAGAGAGTTTAAAGACTTTTTGCGATTCTTTAAACGGAATGAGTCATAGTGTTTTTTTGAAAAAATTTGATGTAAGAGCGGGACAGGAATTTAGTCCTTGCATACTAGAAGATAAAGAATTTTCAAAGTTTTCTTATATCACGCATTTAAATTCTAGTGTTTATCAAGAAAAAAAGCTTTTGAGTAAAAACGAATGGAATGTGTTTTGTGAGTGTGAATTTTCAAGCGATTTGAGTGAATTTAAAAAAATCGATGAAGAGAATTTTAACCCCCTTTTAGCAGAGGCTTTTGCTTTGCTAAGTCAAGAAAAAAAGCTTTATTTGAAGGATAAAAATGGTATTTATGAATTTTCTTTGTTTAAGAACGAATTTAGGGGAGATTTTTTACTTCCTTGTGATATTAAGGCTATAAATTCAGTCTTTGTCTGTTCTAATGAAAATCTAAAATTTCTTGCAAGTTTAGAAAAACCTTTGATGAAACTAAGGCTTAATGCTATGTTTAGAAAAAATCATAAGCTTGATTTTAATGCTTTTAAAATAAGGCTTGCTAGGGATTTGTTTAGTTTTGCCTTAGGCTTAAAGCTCTTTGAAAATGAATACAAATTTTTAAGCGTCAAAAAAATAGAAGAATACCAAAAAGATTTTTATATCAGTGCCTTAGATGAGCAAGTGGTGGTTTTGGAAGGTTTTGAATTTATCAATGCTAAGGCAAGAGAGCTTATTTTTTCTAAAGAAGATAAAAATATGGCAAGAATTTCTTATCTTTTAAGCCGCTATGAAGAAAAATCCTTTGTCTTGGAGCTTAGTAAAAACTATGAAGATATTTTGCTTATCAACAAAGAGCTTAATCTACTCAAGCTTTCTTTGCCAAAGCACAGCAAAGAGCTTTATGCGGATATAAAAAGCGATAAAACAGGTGCGAAACTTTTAGAAAATTTTGCCAAAGAATTCCCGCTTTTAGATGAAAGTTTTGAGCTTCAAAACAATTTTTATTCACTTTTGTGCTTGGTGGGTAGGGTGCTTAATTTGGGCGAAAATTTACAAAAAGCAGGCGAAGAGCTTTTAAGGATTGCTGATGAGTCTAAAATGCCTCGTGGGGTGAAGATTGATTATCGTTTGAAAGAAGATAAAAGCTTTGATTATACCCGCACCTTGCGTTCGGCGATGAGTTTTATGCTAGCAGGGGTTGATAGTGCTAATATAGCTTATGGGACGGTTGAGAGCTTGGCTTATTTCTTGCGTGATGTTTATGATGAGCTAAGAGAAAAAAAGCAAAGCGACTTAGCGCTTATTAGCGGGTCTTTGTTTAAGCATAAGTCTTTGCTTAAAAATACTTTAAAACATCTTAAAAATTGTCAGTTAAGCGATGTGCCACTTAGGATATAAAATCAAAATTTCAGGCTTGGTTCAAGGCGTGGGCTTTAGACCCTTAGTTTTTGAACTGGCTTTGAAATTTAAATTTTTTGGAGAAGTAAGAAATGATGGTTTTGGAGTGGAAATCATTCTTGCTTGCACGCATAAGCAGTGCGAAGAATTTATAAAAGCATTAAAAGACAAACTTCCACCCCTAGCAAGAATAGACAAGCTCGAATTTGTAAAAACTTCCATACAAAATTACACAAATTTTAGCATAACTCCTTCGCTTTGCAATGCCAAAAGCACGCCTATGCTTAGTGATTTTGCACTTTGTAAGGAATGCAAAAAAGAATTTTTTGATGAAAAAAATCCCCGTTTTTTGTATCCTTTCATCACTTGCACGCATTGTGGTCCGCGTTTTAGCATTATAAAAAGCCTTCCTTATGATAGGGCTAATACCACTATGGCTGATTTTATGATGTGCAAGTTTTGCAAAAGCGAATATGAAGAGCCTTCAAATAGGCGTTTTCACGCCCAGCCCATAAGCTGTCCTAAGTGCAAGATAAGCGTTTTTCTTAAAAATCAAAAAGGAGAAATTTTAGCTCAAGATAAGAAAGCTTTTATACTTTGTGCCAAGCTTTTGCAAGAAGGGAAAATTTTGGCTATTAAGGGTATGGGCGGCTTTCATTTGATGTGTGATGCTTTAAATGAAGAGAGTTTAAAAACTCTAAGACTTAGAAAAAACCGCCCCCACAAGCCCTTTGCTTTGATGTGTAAAGATTTGCAAAGTGCTAAAGAACTTGCCTTTATAGATGAGAGTGAAGCGGCTTTGCTTGGCGGAGTTTTAGCGCCCATTGTGATTTTAAAGGCAAAAAAAAAGCTTCCCTTAATCGCTCCTGATGTAGATAGCTTAGGCATTATGTTAGCTTATACCCCTTTACATCTTTTGCTTTTTGAGTATTTTAAAGGAGTGCTTGTGGCAACGAGTGCGAATTTAAGCGGGGAAAGTATCATTAAAGATGAGCTTAATTTGTGTCAAAAACTTGATGGGGTTTTTGATTTTTATTTGGATTATGATAGGGAAATTTTAAATGCAAGTGATGATAGCATAGCTTATGTAATCAAGGGCGAAACTATGTTTTTACGCACTTCAAGGGGATTAAATCCTTTTTATTTGGAAGGAAAATTTGATAAAAAAGGCTCATTTTTGGCTTTGGGTGCGGAGCTTAAAAATGAATTTGTGATTTTTTATGAAAATAAGCTTTTAATTTCTCCTTATATAGGCGATTTGAAAAGTGTTGATGTGTATGAGAGATTTTTTAAGCTTTTGGAATTTTTTAAACAAAATTATGATTTAAACTTTGATGCTGTGCTTTGCGATAAACACCCCCATTTTTCTTATGTCAAGGACTTTAAAAAGCCTATTAAAATTTCTCATCATTATGCGCATTTTTGTGCGGCTTATTTTGAATATGAAGAAAAATTTGCAAAAGACGAAAAGGCTTTGGCTTTTATATGCGATGGAACAGGCTATGGAGAGGACGCTAAAATTTGGGGCGGGGAAGTTTTTATAGGGAATTTAAAAAAATATAAAAGAATAGCCCATTTTGAGAATTTCACTCTTATCAATAGCGATATTAAAAACATACAAAACTTAGCCTTAAGCTTGATTTGGCATTATAATTTAGAAGAAGAAGCCAAAGAATTTTTAGCAAAAATTCCCAAAATAAAACTTGAAAATCTTAAAAAAATTTATTCGCATTCTAGTTTGCAAACAAGTTCTTTAGGACGCATTATAGATGCTTTTGGAAGTATAGTTTTTGGCTTAGAAAAAAGCTCTTACGAAGCTCAAGTTGGCTTGATGTGTGAAGCTTTGTATGATAAAAATCTCAATTTTTCTTACGAGCTTTTTGTAGAAAAAGATCAGATTGCTTTTAAAAATTTGATTTTAGGAGCTTTGCAAGATGAAAAAAGCAAGGCGGTTACAGGGCTATTTAATGCTTTGGCAAATTTTATCATAGACTTTAGCAAGGATTATGATTTAAAAGTGCTTTTAAGTGGCGGGGTTTTTCAAAACAAAACCTTGCTTGAAATTTTAAAAGCTAAAAATTTTGATTTTTTTGTGCCTTTGAAATATCCTTGTAATGATAGTTCCATAGCCTTAGGTCAAATGGTGCATTTTTTGAAAAAAGAGTGAAAATTTTTAATATTTTTTAATGCTTTTAAGGCTAAAATGAAACAAAAATTATAAAGGAAAGAAAATGTGTAAAGACTGCGGCTGTTCAGCAACTTCAAACCACTCGCACACCCACGAAGAACACCATCACGAAAATCCAAGTTTGAAAGAAGGAAAAACCCTAGAAGTGCTTAGTAAAATTCTAAGTAAAAATGACGAAGAAGCAAGGCACAATAGGTCTCATTTTAACGATGCAGGAGTGCTTTGTATTAATTTAATGAGTTCTCCGGGCAGTGGTAAAACCACGCTTTTAGAAAGCACGGTTAAGGCTTTAAAAGATGAGCTTAAAATCGCCGTGATAGAAGGGGATTTAGAGACCAATAATGACGCAAAAAGAATACAAGCTGTGGGAGCTAAAGCTTATCAAATCACCACAGGACAGAGCTGTCATTTGGATGCTTTTATGGTGCATGAGGCTTTGCATCACTTAGCCATTGATGATGTGGATTTGCTTTTTATAGAAAATGTGGGAAATTTAGTTTGTCCTGCAAGTTATGATTTAGGGGAGCATTTAAATGTGGTTTTGCTATCCGTAACTGAAGGAAGCGATAAACCGCAAAAATACCCTGTGATGTTTAAAAAGGCTGATATAGTTTTAATCACAAAAGCAGATTTAGCCCATCATTTTGACTTTGATATAAAAGAGGCAAGCAAGTTGATTAAGGAGCTAAGTCCTAGAGCTGATATTATCGCACTTGATGCGAAAAATGGCACCAATATGGAGCTTTGGTATAAGATGCTTAAATTCAAAAAGGAGCTTTTTTAATGTGTTTGTCTATACCTTCTGAAATTTTAGAAATCGATGAGTTAAATAATGCCTTAGTGCAAACTTTGGGCGTGAAAAGAAAAGTGAATTTGGATTTGATTAGTGAGCCTTTAAAGCAAGGCGATTATGTCTTAATCCATGTGGGCGTTGCTATGGAAAAAATCGACAAACAAGCCGCACTAGAAAGCATTAAAACCTACCAAGAAATAGTAGAAAAAATGAATAGTGGAGAGATAAAAAGCGATGAGGGGGATTTGGGTTTAAATGAATTTCATCGATGAATTTAGAGACAAGCAAAGCATTTTAGCTTTAAAAAAACTCATAGAACAAGAACTTAAAAATCCCATTAATATTATGGAAATTTGCGGCGGTCATACGCATAGCATTATGAAATACGCCCTGCCTTCCATACTGCCAAAGCAAATTAACTTCATTCACGGACCGGGCTGTCCTGTGTGCGTTATGCCTAGAAACCGCATTGATACAGCTATCAAACTTGCTTCTATGAAAGACACTATTTTTTGCACCTTGGGCGATTTATTAAGAGTGCCGGGGAGTGAAATTTCTTTACTAGATTTAAGAGCTAAGGGAGCTGATGTTAGAGCGCTTTATTCTCCGCTTGAGGTTTTAGGGATTGCTAAAGAAAATTTAAACAAAAATATCATTTTTTTTGCCATAGGTTTTGAAACTACCACGCCTATGAGTGCTTTACTTCTTGAAAAAGTTATAGAAGAGAAATTAAATAATGTTTTTTTTCATATCAATCATATCACGGTTCCAGCACCTGTGGAAGCGATTATGAGTGATGAAAAGGTGCAAATTGATGCCTTTTTAGGTCCTTCTCATGTGAGTGTGATTACAGGTTATGGCGTGTATGAGCCTTTGGCAGCAAAGTTTAAAACCCCTATTGCCGTAAGTGGCTTTGAGCCTGTGGATATTTTAGAAAGTGTGTTAAACATAGTTAGACAAATGAGTGATGGCACATTTAAAGTCTATAACCAATACACAAGAGCCGTGAGTAAAGAAGGCAATGTCAAAGCACAAAATTTAGTCAAAAAATACTTTAGAGTATGTGATTTTGAATTTCGTGGCTTAGGGCTTATCAAAGGGGGCGGCTTAGAATTAAAAGAAGAATTTAGCAGCTTTGATGCGAGTAAGAAATTTGATTGTGCTGTGCAAAGCAAAAATGAAAGCAAGGCTTGTATTTGCGGACAAATTTTAAGGGGTCTAGCCAAGCCTTATGATTGTAAGGTTTTTGCTAAGGTTTGCACTCCGCAAAACCCCATAGGAAGCTGTATGGTCTCAGGCGAAGGAGCCTGTGCGGCGTATTATAAATACTCAAAGGTAAATGCGTGAAAAATATTTCCTTAGCCCACGGGGGTGGTGGAGAAGAAATGAATGCGTTTTTAACCCAGCTTTTTAAAATTTTTGATAATGAAATTTTAAACGCAAATAATGACGCTGCGATTTTGGGAACTTTGGCTTTAAGCACGGATTCTTTTGTTTTAAGTCCTTTGTTTTTAGATGATGAAATCAATATAGGCAAACTTTGTGTTTGTGGCTCTGTTAATGATGTTTTGATGGTAGGAGCAAAGCCTAAATATCTTAGCTTGGGGCTGATTTTAGAAGAAGGCTTTGAAATGGCAAAGCTTGAGAAAATTTTACACAGCATTAAAGAAGAATGCGAAAAATGCGGAGTTTTGTTAGTTTGTGGCGATACTAAGGTCGTGCCAAAGGGTAAGGGCGATGGGCTTTATATCAACACCACAGCCTTAGGCGAAATCATTGCTAAAAAAGAAAGCAAAAATATCAAAGCAGGACTTAGCATACTTCTTTCAGGCGATATTGGAAGGCACGGCGCTAGTGTTTTGATTCAAAGAAATGCTTTAGAAGCGAATATAAAAAGCGATTGTAAGGCTTTGGATAAAGAAGTTTTGGAACTTTTAGAGAAAAATATAAAAGTCGTAGCTATGCGTGATGCCACTCGTGGGGGACTTAGTGCGGTTTTAAACGAATGGGCGAAGCAAAGCGGGAATGATTTTTTGATTTTTGAAGAAAAAATCATCGTTCAAGATGAGGTTTTAGGACTTTGTGAGCTTTTTGGTTATGAAGCGTATGAGCTTGCCAATGAAGGCACTTTCATACTTTGCGTAGAAAAAGAAGATGAGCTAAAAGCCTTAGAAATTCTAAAAAAATACAATGTCAATGCTAGCATTATAGGCGAAGTTTTAGAAGAGAAAAAAGCACGAGTGATTTTACAAAACGCTTATGGGGCAAAACGCTTTTTAGAAGTGCCTAAGGGCGAACTTTTACCAAGAATTTGCTAATGCACGAGCTTAGTATAGTGGAGTCTTTAATAGAGCTTTGTGAAGAAAATGCCTTTCATAATCAAGCTAAGAGTGTGCAAGAAATTTATGTAAAAATTGGGCGTTTAAGTGGGATTGAAGTGGAGCTTTTTACGCGTTGTTTTGAAACTTTTAAGGAAAATTCTAAACTTTGCAAAAACGCTAAACTTTTTATAGAACTTGCCCCTCTTGAAATTTTATGTTTAAATTGTGATAAAACAAGCATTTTAGAAGAAAATGTCTTTAAATGTCCGCATTGTAAAAGTATAGAATATAAAATCACACAAGGCGAGGATTTGCATTTGATGCGACTTGTTATGCAATAGGATAAAAAAATGTTAAAAAATAAATTATTACAAGACTTAGAAGAAGGCTTTGAAACTCTAGGACGGGTTAGAAATTTGGCACAAAATTATGATGAGAAATTGTTTGATTATCTTTTAGAAGAAAGTAAATATAAAGAAGAATTTAAAAATAGATTTTTTCTTTTTAGCAAAAAAGTTTTGGTTTTTAAACTCGATGATTTTTTAAATTTTTTAGAACTTAGAAATTTAGCGGGTAGTTTTACAAGTTATGCCAACAAAATAGGACTTGCAAATAAAGCAAAAGCTTTTTTAAAAACAAATGATGAAGTGGTATTGAATTTTGCTTTTAAAGATGGGGTTATCAAAGGCGGACAAAGCAAGGACGAGCAAAAAAGTCAAGAAATATTTTTTAATGATATTTTAGCTCGTGATGAAAGAGATGTTTTATTTGCTAGGAAAGCTTTAAATTTTTTTGAGCTATACGGGGGGGGGCTTTTAAAAAAAGTTTTAAAAGAGGATTTTAATCTACTTCTAAAGGGCAATAATTTATTAGCCTTACATAGTTTAAAAAAGAAATTTGCAAAACAAGTCAAACTTATCTACATAGACCCACCTTACAATACAGGTAATGACAGCTTTAATTATAATGATAAATTTACTCATTCTACTTGGCTTATTTTTATGAAAAATCGCCTTGAAATTGCTAGGGAATTCTTAAGAGAAGATGGGGTGATATTTATCCAGTGCGATGATAATGAGCAAGCTTATTTAAAAGTGCTATGCGATGAGCTTTTTGGACGGGAGAATTTTGTAGCTTGCGTAGCTGTTAAAATGACCCCTTCAAGCGGCGTGAAAAGACGCTTTGCTAATATCAAATTTATTAAAAACAAAGAATTTATATTAGTTTATAAAAAAAATGAAATTGAGCTTAATCCGCTTTATGATGTGATTAACAATTATGACCCACACTATTCAATTTATTTTGATGGAAAAGAATTTACAACCATTAGTCAAAAAATGAAAGATAGCGGAATTAAATTAAGTGGGATACCTAAAGAATTATATTTTTCTATACCAGAAACAAAACATTTTCTCCAAACACATAAGAATTATGTGTTTAGAGACCATCCGCCAAGCAAATGGTCTCTAAAGGATATAGACAAACAAAAGCCAATTTTTGAAAGAAAAGAAAAACAAAATTCTAGAAATTATGTTTATAAAATTCATAATCCTAGTAATGAAGAAGAATTTGAATTGCTTTTTGACTCAGCAAGTGGCTTTAGACGATTAGAGCCTTTGGAGTGGAAAATGAATGATGAAAATGAAATAATTTCATTACGAGGGGATTTTTGGGATTGTAAATATGATGGCGATATGGGGAATATCAACAAAGAAGCTTTTACGAGCTTTGGGCAAGGACAAAAACCTGAACGATTGATTATGGATATTATAAAAGCTACTACGAACGAGGGCGATTTGGTAATGGACTTTTTTGCAGGAAGTGGGACGACTTTAGCCGTAGCTCATAAGATGAAAAGGCGGTGGATAGGGATTGAACAAATGGACTATATAAAAGATATTACAAAAGAAAGACTTAAAAAAGTCGTTGATGGCGAACAAGGTGGCATTAGCAAGGCAGTGCAGTGGAGTGGGGGTGGAAGTTTTGTTTATGCTGAATTTATGCCACTTAATGCAAGTTATAAAGAAAAAATAGAAAAATCAAAAGATGAAAAAGACTTAGATGGAATTTATCAAGAGCTAAAAACTAAAGCTTTTTTAGATTATAGAGTGGATATAAAAGAATTTTTAAAAGATAAAGAATTTGAGAATTTAAGCTTAGAAAACAAAAAAGAAATTTTAAGACTTGCTTTAGATTCTAATATGGACTATGTTTTGTATGGGGATATAGATGATGAAGAGTTGGGGTTTGATAAGGAGCTAAAGGAGCTTAATCAAAGCTTTTATAAGGATAGCAAAGATGAGTGAAAAGCTAAGTGATGAGCTAAAAAACGCTTTAAAATATGTCAATGTGGAAATACCAAGTTATATCAAAGACAATCTAAGCAAGGAGTTAAGAGCATATCAAAGTAGTGCTTTAAAACATTATCTTTTGCAACGGCAAAATCCACACACAAATCATTTAATGTTTAATATGGCAACAGGAAGTGGGAAAACTCTTATAATGGCTGCTTTAATGCTAGATTGTTACAAAAAAGGATATAGAAATTTTATATTTTTTGTCAATTCTACTTCTATTTTAGAAAAAACCAAAGCCAATTTTGCCGATGTTTATTCAAGTAAATATCTTTTTAAAGAAAATATCATTATAGATTTTAAAAATATAGAAATTAACATCATCTCTAATCTTTTTGAAAGCAAAGACGAAAGTATAAATATCTATTTTACTACTATACAGGCTTTGTTTTCTCTTTTTAAAAATGAAAGAGAAAATTCTTTAAATTTTGAAGATTTAAAAGATAAAAAGCTTGTGTTTTTGGCTGATGAGGCACATCATTTAAATAGCGATACTAAGAACAAAAATGAAAGTGAGACTAAGGAAAATTGGGAAACCATTATAGATAAAGCTTATGAAAGTAATGAGAAGAAGGAAAATTTATTATTTGAATTCAGTGCTACAATTCCGCAAGAAGAGAAGGTCTTAAAAAAATACCAAGATAAAATCATTTATGAATACGCTTTAAGAGAATTTTGTAATGAAGGGTATTCTAAGCGTATATTTTTGGTTAGATATGATAATGATAGTTTAGAATATAGATTTTTAGGAGCTGTGCTTTTAAGTCTTTATAGGGAATTGTTAGCTCAAAAATATGATATTGTTTTAAAACCTGTTGTTTTATTTAAAAGCGAAAGTATAAAGCAGTCTTTGGAAAATCAAGAAAAATTTATAGCTTTCATAGAAAATTTACAAGCTTTGCAAATAGAAAAATTTTATCAAAATATCAATGAAGAAAGTGAATTTTTGAATAAAAGTTTGGAATTTTTTAAAAGAGAATATCAAAATACTTATGCAAATACCCTTGTAAAATTTTTGAAAAATAATTTCAAAACACTTTATATACTCAATACCAATAATGATAAAGAGCTTGAAAAAAATCAAATTTTACTCAATAGCTTGGAAGAAAAAAACAATACAATAAGAATTATTTTTTGTGTAGATAAGCTTAATGAGGGTTGGGATGTTTTAAATCTTTTTGATATAGTCAGACTTGAAGATAAAAAATCAGGTAAAAAAGTAAGCACCAAAGAAGCACAACTCATAGGAAGAGGGGCTAGGTATTATCCTTTTGAAAGTGCTTTGCTTGATTTTGATGAAGAGTTTAAACTAAGAAGAAAATATGATAATAATCTTCAAAACGAGTTAAACGCTTTAGAGAGATTGACTTATCATACTAGAAATGAAGTTGAGTTTATCAAGCAGCTTAATGAAAGTATGCGTAAAGAAGGGTTGTTGGTCGAAGAAGAAAAAACACGCGTGGATTTAATAGTCAATGAAAAAATAAAAGAACTTGTTAAAAATAACAAAATTTATTATGCGAATAATAAAAGAGTTAAAAAGTGTGATTTGAAAAATTTTAGCCTTACAAGAACTGAGATGGAGCAAAAAATAAAAGGCTTGCAAATTCCTTATTTTTCACATTCTATAAAAGAAAGTGAAGAAAAATTTGAAGAACTTAAAGAAGAATATGATTTTCAAAAATTCTCTACTCTTCAACATTTAGCTAATATATATTTTTTAAAGGCTATGAATGTATTGGAGTTTGATTTTAATAAGGTCAATGAAAATTCTGATTTTAAGGGTAAAAAAGATTTTATAGAAAATTGCTTGAAAAATATAGAGGTGTGTTTTTCAAAACGACAAGAATTTAATCCAAGCAATAATCTTGAAATAGCTAAATATATTTTAAAAAATTTTCATTCCCTTAAGCAAAGCATTAAACAAGAATACGAAGTGCTTGATTTTCAAACTCATAAACTGGATATAGCCAATAAAATGGTATTTAAAAATAAGGATAAATTTGAAGAATTGAATTACGAATGGCTTTATCATAAAACCCTTTGTTTTGATAGTAAATTAGAAAAAGATTTTTTAAAATTTGTAGATAGTAGGAAAGGTGATATTGATAAGATATTTTCTAGGTGGTTTATTGTAAGAAATGAAGGTTTTGAAGAATTTAAAATTTATGACAATAGAAAAGATGAGCTAAGTTATGCGATGGGCTTTGAACCTGATTTTGTTTTCTTTGGAAAGAAAAATAAAGATGATGATAATTTTTTAAGCATACAATGCTTTATAGAGACAAAAGGAGAACACTTAGCGGTGGGTAAGGATGCTTGGAAGGAAGAATTTTTAAAAAGTTTATTAAAAGGAAAAGCAATAAGCACTAAGGATAATAAAAAATTAATTCTTCAAGCTTTGCCCTTTTTTATAAAGAAAGATGTTAAGATAAATGATAAATTTATGGAAAGCTTTAATGGTTTTTTAAGCTTTAAGGGCGAGAAAAAAGAAAATTAGCTTTAGCTTTTTAAAATCCTTGCGAGTTTAAGCAAATTTGAAATTAAAAATTCTTTTTTTACGAGTTTAGAATTGGTTTTTAGCTCGTATTCGCTTTTAAGCAAGAGGGTAAAAATTTCTTTGTATTGTTCGATTTTTAAGCTAAAGGCTTGTTGGCTTAAATTTTGTCCCACTTGAGGAGGCGGGGTATAACCCAAAAGCTCTTTAAAATCCACCTTGCCATTAATCTTAGCATAAAGAGCGATTTTAAATAGACGGTAAAAAGAATTGTATAAGGAATTAATCAAAGCGATTTCATTAAAATTATCCAAAATTTTCTCAAGCTCTTTTTTAAAATCTTGTTTTTTTAAAATCTTTTCAAAAAAATCTTCAAAATTCCCTATATTTAGGCTATAACAATACTGCTCTATGGTTTTTTCATCCACGCTTAAGCCGCTAAATTTATTAAGCTCGCTAGCGGCTAAGTATAAATTCTCATCAAAGCTTGTAAAAAGGGTAAATAAAGCATTTTGAGTGATTTCAACCCGAAGTTGTTTAGCCTTTATGCTTAAAAGCTCCACCCCTTCTCTAACCCCATTAGCCTTAAAAAATCTTGCAAAATTAGGAAAAAAAATTTTCTCTATATCGCTTTGTTTAGAGCTTTCATCGTAAAGCTCTAAAAGAAGAAAATTATCCGCATTGTTTTTGCAAAGTTCGACTAAAATTTTCAAATCTTTTGTGGGAATTTTTTTAGAACTTTTAATTTCTAGCAGTTTTTTTTCGCTAAAAAGCGAACCCCCGCTTAAAAAATCACTTGCCACACTAAAATTATATTCTTCAAAAAAAAGCTTTAGGGTCTCATCTGGCTTATATTTTTCTTTTATAAATTCAGCATAAAGCTCATTTTGAAAATTATCCGCTCCATAAAGAAAGAAAAAATTAGGCACACTTCCCTTAGAAAGTAGGGTTTGAAGCTCTTTTCTATACATTTTCTTCCTTTGTAAGTCTTTGGGTAATTTTGGCATAAATTTTTGCCATAATTATATCCGCTTGTATAATCTGCACTTCAACGCTTTGAAACAAATTCACACGCGTATCATAAAGAATAAAATCAGCTCCTTTGATTTCATCATCGAGTTTAGCTATGCAAACTCCATCATTTTGCACCACTAAGGCTTTGAATTTCTTGCCTATATTTTTAGCCGCCCACCTTGCGAATTTCCTATCCATAAAATCAAAAGCAACCTTATCGGCTTCTCTTTCAAGTGTGCTAAGGCTTTCGCAAGTGCTTTGTATGTTTAAAAGCAGATAATTAAAAAGTTTTTCATCATTTTTTTGTTTAGCTTTTAAAAGCCTGTGTAAAATAAGATCAGAATACCTTCTTATAGGGCTTGTAAAGTGCGAGTATTTGTCAAAACCCAAGCCAAAATGCCCTGCATTAAGGCTAGAGTATTCAGCCTTTTTTTGTGCTTTGATGATGAGTTTATCCACTTGTGCTCTTAAATTTAACTCATTGGCTAAGGTTTGTATGTCGCGTATGAGTTCTACAAGATTGGCTTTAAGTTTAACATCAATGCCAAGTTCGCGTAATTCATTTAAAAGTTTAGCTATTTTTCTTGCGTCCGCACTTAAATGGTTTCTAAAAACGCCTGTATCTATAAGCTTGGCAGCGGCTTTATTAGCCAAAAGCATACAATCTTCTATGAGTTGGTGCGAGGGCGTGTCTTTTTCAAAAATAGTGCTTTTAAGACTTAATTTTTCATCTAAAGTCATTCTAAGCTCTTCAGTGCGAAATTCAAAAGCATTTTTAAGACGCATTTTGCGTAAGGCTTGAGTGATGGGATAAAGTTCATAAAGCCACGAGAGTTCTTTTAAAGGCGGCTTTTTAGCCAAAAGCTCATCGACTTCATCGTAGTTAAAACGGCGTTTTGAGTTGATAATACCTTCAAAAAGCTCTTCTTTTATGACTTTAGCTTGTTTATCTAAAGTGATTTTAAAGCAGTAAGCTAAGCGGTCTAAATGGGGCTTTAAGGAGCAAATATTTTCACTTAAAGGGCGAGACAGCATAGGTATAGCAAGATGGGGAAAATAAATTGAAAATCCACGACTCCTAGCTTCCTTATCTATGGCACTATAAGCATAGACATATTCGCTTACATCGGCAATTGCGACATAAAGTTCGCCCTTTTGTGCGTCAAAATAAATCGCATCATCAAAGTCTTTTGCGTGAATAGGGTCTATGGTGCAAAAAGGCAAAGCTCTTAAATCCCTGCGATTTTCATACATACTTACATCCACACTATCGCCATTAGCTAGGGCTTCTTGGATACAAGTGGGGCTAAATTCGCTGTTTTTGTTGAAAAGGGCTAAAGAAATTTTTTCATCCACGCTTTCATCATCTATATGTCCTAAAACTTCTATGATATTGTTATTTTCATTTTCGATTTTTAAAATTGTTCCTAAAGGCAAAGCTTTTAAGGATTTTTGAGAGGCTTTTAAGGCTGTGCTAAGTCCTGTTTTGATATTCATTCCTAGCACAGCTTCGCCGTATTTTTGAGTGATGACTAAGGAAGTTTCATGGGCTCTTTTTAGAACTAAAACCACTTTCGCACTCGGGCGTTTTTTCTTCAAAGGAAGGAGTTTTACCGCAACTAAGTCCTTATAATTTGCCCCTTTTAAATTCTTATTTTCTATTAAAAGGTCTTTTTTAAAACTCTCATCAAAGCATTTTACAAAGCCCGTGCCCCGGGCTGAAATATCAAGCACTCCAAAGGCAAAGCCGTTGTTAAGATAGTATTTGTTTTTATGCTCTTTGATGATACGATTGGCTAAGAGTTCTCTTAAAATTTGCTTAAGTTCATTGTTAATTTCATGGGCATTTACGCCATAATTTAAATGATTTAAAAATTCTTTCACTTTCAATGCTTTATAAGTTTTTATAAAATTCTTACATAAAGTTTATAAAAAAAATATGAAATTTATACTTTAAATTGCTATAATGTTGCCTTTAATTTAAATTTTTCAAGGAGTGTTTATGGCTATTGTGGTGTATTATGATAAAGATTGTGATTTAAATTTGATTAAGTCAAAAAAAGTAGCGATTATAGGTTTTGGGTCGCAAGGACACGCGCATGCGATGAATTTAAGAGATAATGGGGTTGAAGTGCTTATAGGACTTCGCGAAGGTAGTACAAGTGCTGCTAAAGCGAAAAATGCGGGCTTTGAAGTGATGAGTGTAAGTGAAGCTTCAAAAAAGGCAGATTTGATTATGATACTAGCTCCTGATGAAATTCAAGCTGATATTTTTAATGCTGAAATAAAACCCAATTTAAGCGAAGGCAAAGCTTTAGCTTTTGCACACGGCTTTAATATCCACTATGGGCAAATTGTCGCTCCAAAAGGCGTTGATGTGATTATGATAGCACCTAAAGCACCCGGACACACGGTAAGAAATGAATTTACCCTAGGCGGTGGAACTCCTTGTTTGATAGCCATTCATCAAGATGAAAGTAAAAATGCTAAAAATTTGGCTTTAAGTTATGCAAGTGCCATTGGGGGCGGACGCACAGGTATTATAGAAACGAGTTTCAAAGCCGAGACAGAAACAGACCTTTTTGGCGAACAAGCCGTGCTTTGTGGGGGGCTTAGTGCTTTAATTCAAGCAGGATTTGAAACCTTAGTCGAAGCAGGATATGAGCCTGAGATGGCTTATTTTGAGTGTTTGCACGAGATGAAGCTTATTGTGGATTTGATTTATCAAGGAGGCATTGCGGATATGCGTTATTCTATTTCAAATACAGCAGAATACGGCGATTATATCACAGGAGCTAAAATCATTACCGAAGAGACTAAAAAAGCGATGAAAGCTGTTTTAAAAGATATACAAAATGGGGTTTTTGCTAAAGATTTTATACTAGAACGCCGCGGTGGCTTTGCAAGAATGCACGCAGAGCGTAAAAATATGAATGATTCTTTGATAGAAAAAACAGGACGCAATTTGCGTGCGATGATGCCTTGGATTAGTGCTAAAAAACTAGTAGATAAAGACAAGAACTAAGCCTTGTCAAAGAAAAAATTAGTTCAAATTGAACGCTATTTAATCATAGCTATACTTTTTTTGCTTTGTATAGCTTTGGCTTTGGGAATTTTAGTGAAATATCAAAATTCCCAAAATACAAGTTCTAGTGTGGAAGTTCTTAGGGAGCAAAATTTAACTAGTAAAGAACAAAATGAGCCTAATATTTTTAAAGAAAATGAATGGATTGAAAATAATCAAAGCATTTTAGAGCAGAAAATGCAAGAAGCTTTAAGCTTAAATGAGCAAAATTTAAGCCTTGCAGAGCAAAATTTAACTTTTATGGAAGAGAATTTAAGCAAGAAACAAAATGTAATTTTTGCAGAAGAAAATTTAACTAAAGAGCAAAGCTCAAACCCGCAAGAAAATGTTGGGGCTATCAAAACTTCCAAGCCAAAACTTGCCATTATCATTGATGATATAGCAAATGCAAGTCAGGTTAGGGGTCTAAAGGCTTTAAATTTAAAGCTTAATCCTTCTTTTTTCCCATCCGATAAAAATCACAGCCAAACGCCAAAACTTGCTTCGCAGTTTGATTTTTATATGGTGCATTTGCCTTTAGCAGCATTAAATTATAATAAACCTGAGCTTGATACCTTAAATCCAAGCGATAGTAAGGAAAAAATTTTAAAAAAAATCAAAGAAATCAAAAAAGATTTTAAGGATTTAAAATTTATCAATAACCACACAGGAAGCTTATTTACAAGCAATGAAGAGGCGATGAGAAAGCTTTATGAGGTTTTGAAAAGTCAAAATATATTTTTTGTGGATTCTAAGACCATAGGAAATTCTAAGGCAAGTAAGGTGGCCGGTGAATTGAATATGCCTTACATACAAAGGGATATTTTTTTGGATAATGAAGATGAGCTAGCTTATATCAAAAAGCAAATTCAAAGTGCGGTAAAACTCGCACAAAAAAAAGGTTTTGCCATCGCCATAGCCCATCCAAAGAAAAATACTTTCAAGGCTTTAGAGCAAAGTAAGGATTTGTTACAAGGTGTGGAGCTTGTGTATTTGAGTGAAATTTATGGCAAGTGAAATTTTGCCTGATGAATTTTTAGAGCTTTTTAAGGATTTAAAAAAGCTTCCTAAAAAATTATTTTATAAGGGAAATTTATCTTTATTAAAACAAGACAAAATCGCCATTATAGGCTCAAGGCGTATGAGTGTTTATACGAAAAATTGTGTTTTTTCTTTGGCTAGTATGCTTAAAAATGCCAAGCTTTGCGTAGTAAGCGGGGGTGCTTTGGGCGTGGATATTACCGCAAGTAGCGGGGCTATGCCAAATACCATAGCTATTTTTGCTAATGGTTTGGGGCAAATTTATCCAAAAAGCAATGAAAAAACCATCAAGCAAATTTATGAAAAAGCTTTGGCTTTGAGTGAATATGATGATGATTATTTGCCAAAAAATTATGATTTTTTGTTGAGAAATCGCTTGATTATTGCCTTAGCTAAAGCCGTTGTAATCGCACAAGCTGATGTTAAAAGTGGCTCTATGCAAAGTGCAAAATTGGCTTTAGAACTTAATAAGCCCTTGTATGTTTTGCCCCAAAGACTAAATGAAAGCACGGGGACTAATTTGCTTTTAAAAGAAAACAAAGCAAAATTAATTTGTGATTTTAAAGATTTTGTGAGTGAATTTGCAAGTGTAGAGACAAAAGAAGATGAAATTTTGGAGTTTTGTAAAAAAGGCGTGAGTGTGGATGAGGCTTTGAAAATTTACGGACAAAAAATTTATGAGTATGAATTGGAGGGAAAAATTTCTATAGAAGGACTTTTTATAAGGGTGTTAGTATGAGAGCTTTGGCTTTAGATGTGGGTTTAAAACGCATAGGCGTAGCACTTTGCGTGGATAATATCGCCTTGCCCTTAGCTGCGATTTTAAGAAAGAATCGCAATCAAGCCGCTTTAGAAGTTAAAAATTTGCTTGGATATTATGATATTTCTTTGCTTATCGTAGGCATTCCTAAGGGGGGTTCTAGCGAAGAAGAAATGTCAAAACGCATTAAACATTTTGTATCTTTGCTGGACTTTGATAAGGAAATTCGCTTTGTAGATGAAAGTGGGACAAGTAAAGAGGCTTTGGAATTAGCTGTGGTAAAGTCGCGAAAGAAAGATGGGAAATTAGACTCCCTAGCGGCTTTGATTATGATAAAGGACTATTTTGCTCTCTAGAATCAAGAGCCTTTATACCCCGTGCGAATGGGAGCAAATTTTAAGCTCTTTTCACACACAAAAAAAGGTCTGTGTATTTTTAAATGCCTTAAAATCGGGTGCTAAGGATTTAGAAGAAGAATTTTTAGGGCAGGGTTTGGAATTTAGAAAAATCAACGCTTATTGTTATTTGTTTAAGGCACAAGATAAAAGCATTTTAAGCTCTATGAAGGCTTTTGGTGAATTTAAATTTTATATACAAAATTATTCTTCTTATCTGTGTGCTTTAAATTTAGAAGTCAAAGCGGGGCAAAGTGTGCTTGATTTGTGTGCAGCTCCGGGTGGTAAAAGTATTAATCTTGCCAATTTTATGCAAAATACAGGCTATTTAGCTTGCAATGAGCTAAGCAAGGATAGATTTTTTACTTTGCAAAAAAATCTTAAAAATTATGGTGTGAATGCTAAAATTTTTATGAAAGATGGTAAAAATATAGGCAAGTTATGTCCTTTGAAATTTGATAAAATCTTGCTGGATGCCCCTTGCTCGACCTTTGCTAAAATAGGTTTTGATTTGGAAAAAAGTTATAAAGAAATCAAAAATCTTGCTAAAACTCAAAAAAAACTTTTGCATTCTGCCTTAAAGGCTTTAAAAATAGGCGGGGAACTTGTGTATAGCACTTGCACCTTCACTAGGGAAGAAAATGAAGAAGTGATAGAAAATGCTTTAAAAAGCGAGTTTAAGCTAGAACTTTTAGATATTGATTTAGAAAATGTCAAGGCTAAAGCAGGGCAAAGCGAAAATTTTGCTGAAATTTCAAAATGCAGACGGATTTTGCCAAGTGCTGATTATGATGGATTTTTCATAGCCAAGCTTAGAAAATGCTCTTAAAAGCGAACTTATTCACATCAAAAAGCAAATTCACAAAAAAACTTAAAAAACAATAAATATTTTTTTGCTTATTTTAAAGCTTAAAGTGCTATTTTTCAGTGCTTTGAAAAGAAAATCACAGCGTGAAAAGGCTGTGAATAAAGTTGAAATTTTTTAAAGCTTAAAAAGATGAAATCACTCAGCTTGTATTTTTTGGAGTTTTGGCACAATGACAGCTTGGCAGTATGCTTGATTAGGATTTTTTGCAAAATAATGCTGATGATAAGGCTCTGCTTTGTAATAGCTTTCTAGTTTGGAAATTTGGGTTACTATCTTTTTATCAAAGCTTTTTTGCTTTTCTTCAATGAATTTTTCAATCAAAATTCTATCTTCTTCGCTTTCATAAAAAATCACAGAGCGGTATTGTATGCCAATATCCGCGCCTTGTTTATCCCAGCTTGTGGGATCATGAATTTTAAAAAAGAGTGTTAAAATTTCAAGCAGGGAGCTTTGTGTTTCATCATACTCAAGCCTTACAACTTCTATATTGCCATCGTTCTTACACACGCTTTCATAGCTAGGATTTGCTTTTCCACCGCTATAACCCACTTCAGTAGAGCTTATGCCTTTTGCACGCTCAAATACAGCTTCAACGCACCAAAAACAACCCCCACCTAAAATAATGCTTTTCATTAAATTTCCTTCAAAAAGCCCTTAAAAGAGCTTTTATTTGTAGTTTTTTACCGCTTTTTCTAAAATTTCAATGGCAGCTTTTTCATCTTTGAAATCTTGAACTTTAACCCATTTATTTGGCTCTAAAATTTTATAAGTTTCAAAGAAATTTTTGATTTTATTTAAAGTGGCTTGTGGCAAATCGGTGTAGGTTTTTATATTGTCATATCTTGCGTCTATTTTTGAATGAGGAACAGCCAAAAGCTTTTCATCCATTCCGCTTTCATCTTCCATAATCAAAACGCCGATTAAGCGGCAAGGAACCACAGCTCCAGCTTGAACAGGATATTCGTTTAAGAGTAAAACATCTACAGGATCACCATCATCGGCTAGGGTATTTGGGATAAAGCCATAGTTTGCAGGATAAAACATCGCACTAGCCATCATTCTATCGACAAATATAGCACCGCTATCTTTGTCAATTTCGTATTTGATATTTGAGCCGTATGGAATTTCGATTACGGCATTGATTTTGTTTGGAATAGTTCCTATTTTGATTTTACTTAAATCCATTTTTTCTCCTTTATTTAATGTAATTTTTATTAAGATAATTTACAATTTTCCTAGCACTTTCTTCTAGGGTGTTAAGGGCTGAACCGCCAAGCACTCCCATTTTCATTTCAGCACTCACTTCAAATTCTCCTATCTTTTCATTTTTAGAATTTTCCAATTCTATTTTAATTGTAGATGTTGCAGCACCTGCTCCAAAGCCTACCATATATCTTGCAAAGCGATTGCCTTCATCATAGTCTAAGATTTTACACTTGATGATTAAATCCCTACCATAAATATTATTTAGCTTTAATTGCTGAGTGATTTGTTGCTCCAAATACTGCTCTTCATTGCTTTTTCCACATTGTGCGTAAGCATATAAAAATTCTTTTTGAATTTCGCCTTGAGTTTGAATGTTTTGAATTTGACTTGTGCTACAAGCGGTCAGTAAGACCCCCCCCCACAGCAAGTGTAAATAATAAATTTTTTTTCATTGTGTCTCCTTTTAAATTAAGTTATATGCTTTGAATTTTTTTAATCAGTTCTTTCATATCTGCAACGATAGGCTCTATGGTGCGTTCTCCATCGATGATGAAATGAAGTTTTTTCTTTTGATAAAAGTCTAAAATTTCATTTAAAGGTTCGGTATAAACTTTCATTCTGTTATTAAACACTTCTTCATTATCATCTACGCCGCGATTTCTACCCAAAACCCTATCTTTTGCGACTTGTTCGCTTACCCTTACTTCTATGACAGCTTTAAGACAGATTTCGTTTTGTGTGTTTAAAACCTTGTCAAATTCCATCATTTGCTCTACGCTTCTTGGATAACCATCTATGATAATGGTTTTTGTAGGAGCAGCTTTAAGAGCCGAAACTATAGTATTTACAACCACATCTAAAGGAACAAGATTGCCCTTAGAGATAAAGCTATCTATGGTTTTTCCAAGCTCACTTCCACTCGCCACTTCAGCCCTTAAAAGGTCCCCTGTGGAATAATGCGTGATATTTGCCATATCCGCTTGTGCGATTAAGCTTGCATCGGTAGTTTTTCCACTTCCGGGTGCGCCTATGATTAAAAACAATTCTTTCATTTTATATTCTCCCTTAGTTTGATTCCTAGTTCTCTCATTGCTTCGTTGCTAGCAGGTGACGGGGCAGCTGTCATTAGACACTGCGCTCTTTGTGTTTTTGGGAAGGCTATCACTTCTCTTATGCTATTTGCCCCCGTTACTAGCATAATAAGTCTATCAAGACCTATGGCAATACCCCCGTGCGGTGGGGCACCAAAGCTTAAAGCATCAAGTAAGAAGCCGAATTTTTCTTTTTGTTCTTTTTCATTGATATTTAAAAGTTTAAATACTTTTTGCTGAATGTCATTTTTATGAATTCTTATACTACCCCCTCCAAGCTCAATGCCATTTAATACGACATCATAAGCGATAGAGCTAATGTCTTCTAAATCATTGGCTTCAATGTTTTTTGGCATAGTAAAGGGATGGTGCATGGCTGAATAACTTCCATCATCGTTTTGCTCAAACATAGGAAAATCAACTACCCATAAGAATTCTAAGGCATTTGAATCTATAAGATTTAACTCATTGGCTAAGAAAATTCTAAATCTTCCCATATAATCAAGCACGGTTTTCTTAGCTCCCGCACCAAAAAATACCACATCTCCTACTTCAAGCTCACAACGCTTACTTAGGGCATTTAAGTCCTCTTCACTAAAGAATTTACAAAGCGGACCCTTGAGTGCGTCTTCTTTAACCTGTATGAAAGCCAAGCCTTCCGCACCAAATTGACGCACAAATTCTTCAAATCTTTGCATTTGTCTTTTTGAAAAGAGCGTATCGCCCTTTGGAACGCGTAAGGCTTTGATACGATTTTTCTTTGTATCTTTGGCAATATTTGCGAAAATTTCATTATTTGATTTGGCAAAAATATCAATCACATCGATGAGTTTAAGCTCAAATCTCAAATCCGGTTTATCAGAACCATAGCACTCCATCGCTTGGCTATAAGGCATTTGTCTAAAAGGAGTTTGAATTTCCTTACCGCAAGCTTTGAAAATATCTTTTAAAAAAGTTTCAGCTACGGCTATGATGTCTTTTTGCTCGCAAAAACTCATTTCAACATCAATTTGTGTGAATTCAGGTTGGCGGTCTGCTCTTAAATCTTCATCTCTAAAGCATTTTGCGATTTGAAAATAACGCTCAAAGCCACTGCACATTAAAAGTTGCTTAAAAAGCTGAGGGCTTTGTGGAAGAGCGTAAAATTCACCCCTATGCACACGAGAAGGCACAAGATAATCCCTTGCACCCTCAGGAGTAGCCTTAGTAAGAATAGGGGTTTCAACTTCTAAAAAACCCATATTTGCCAAAGAATTTCTAGCCGCTATACAAGCTTTAGAACGCAAGGCAAAATTTTCATAAAGTTTAGGATTTCTTAAATCTAAAAAGCGGTATTTTAAACGCAATTCTTCATTCACGCTTTCATCAGCGATAGCAAAAGGAGGCACAAGGCTTTCGTTTTCTATTATAAGTTGGGAAACTACAACTTCAATTTCGCCTGTTTTTAATTTAGGATTTGCAAGTCCTTCGCCGCGTGGGCGTATAGTGCCTTTGGCAATAAGCACAAATTCATTCCTTGCACTAGAGGCTATTTCGTGGGCTTCTTTGCTGTCTTTTGGGTCGCAAACAAGTTGGATAATCCCACTTCTATCCCTTAAGTCTATAAAAATAACCCCACCATGGTCGCGGTAGCTATTGACCCAACCACAAAGTTTAACGCTTTGACCTATATGAGAAATCCCTAAGTCTGTATTATAATGACTTCGCAAATTCATTCCTTGAAAAAGATTTTTTTAAGATAAAAACGAAATTATAGTATTTTTATTCTTTTGCTTTGCTAAGATTTGATATAATTTTTTATGCAAAATAAATTAGCTTATAAAAATATTAAAAAAATCGGACTTTTTACGCGACCCAATTTGAGCTTGGATAATGAAATTTTAAAACTTCAATCCATCTTATCTTCCTATAAGATTGAACTTGTATTGGCTAAAGAGAGTTCTAAGAATTTAACCCTGCCTCAATACAAACTCGATGATTTATTTGAATTTTGTGATTTTGTTATTTCTTTGGGTGGGGATGGGACTTTGATTTCTTTGTGTCGCAAGGCTTGTGAGTATGATAAGGCTGTTTTGGCTATTCACGCTGGACATTTGGGTTTTTTGACAGATTTTAAAGTGGATGAAGCTGAAAATTTTTTCAAGGCTTTTTTTCAAGGGGAATTTAGAATAGAAAAGCCTTATTTGCTCAGCGTCTTTTTGGAAAACAGACAAGGAAAGATTTTAGAAAAATTAGCCTTTAATGATGTGGTTATTGCTAAAGACAGCAAGGCTTCTATGGCTCATATAGAAGTTTTTAGAAAGGCTAAAAAATTTAACGAATATCTTGGCGATGGTCTTATTGTTGCAACTCCAGCGGGTTCAACGGCTTATAATTTAAGTGCAAATGGACCCATAGTTTATACCCTAGCAGAGGCTTTTATACTCACTCCTGTTTGTTCTCATTCTTTAACGCAACGCCCTATTGTCTTGCCTAAGGGTTTTGAGATAGAAATTAGGGCAAAGGATTGTATGCTCTGTATAGACGGGCAAGAAAATTATGAAATGAAGGATTTTAAAAGTATAAAAGTGGGATTGAGTGATAAAAATGTCGCTTTAATTCGTCCTAAAGATAGGGATTATTTTCAAATTTTAAAAGAAAAATTACATTGGGGATATTGATGATAAATAGAATTTTTATGAAAGAAAATCTTAGTTTTAAAGAAGCTAGACTTGAAATTTCTAAGGGTTTAACGATTTTTACCGGACTTAGCGGGGCGGGTAAATCGATTTTATTCAAAGGAATTTTATCCGCATTTGCTTTAAGTGAAAGTGAGGCTAAGCTAGTTGAAATAGAGCTTGATGATGAGCTTGATTTAGAGAGTTTTGGTATAGAAAGCGAAGAAGAAAATGTCTTTAAACTTCTAAAAGAAAAAAGCACAAAGTATTTTATCAACAATCAAAGCATAGGCAAAAAAAGCTTGCAAAATTTAAGCAAATCCTTTATCAAATATCTAGGTGCTAAGGAAAATAATGAATTTTCCAATGAGAAATTTCTAAATCTTTTAGATGCCTTAGAAGTGCAAGAAAATGCGAATTTTAGCTCTTTTTTAGAAGAATTTAAGAAAGATTTTAATGCTTATACTCAAGTTTTTAACGAATTGGGTGTGGTTTTGGAAGAAGAAAAGAAAGTCGAAGAATTAAAAGAATTAGCCAGAGTGCAGATTGAAAAAATTTCAAGCATTAATCCTAAAATAGGCGAATATGAAGAGCTTTTAATGCTTAAAAAAAAGCTTTCTAAAAAAGATAAATTAGAAGAAGCTTGGAGTAGGGCAGAGCGTATTTTTGAGCTTGAAAAAGTTGTGGTGGAGGCTTTGAATTTAAGCGAAGTGGATGCGAGTTTTTTTAGTGAATGTTTAAATGAATTGCGAGTGATTTGCGAAAATCAAAAAATGGAAGATTGCGACTTTGATGTGGAAAGTCTTTTAAATCGCATTGAAAATTTATCCTATCTTATCAAGCGTTATGAGAGTATAGAAAATGCTTTGGAAGTTTTAACGCAAAAAAAACGCGAATTAGAGCATTATGAAAATTTAAGTTTTGAAAAGAAAGAGCTTGAGAAAAAGTGTAAAAATTTAAAACAAATTTTAGAAGAAAAAGCACAAATTTTAAGTCAAACAAGAAAGAAAAATCTTAAAAAACTAGAAAAATGCTTAAATGATTATCTTAAAGAACTTTATATGAAAGATGTGAGCTTGACACTTAAAGAAAATGAAAAAATTTCGCCTTTAGGTAAAGATGAGCTTGTATTGGATATTAATTTAGCCCATTTAAAAAATTTAAGCTCGGGTGAATTAAACCGTCTAAGACTTGCCTTTATTGCTGTGGAGTGCAAAATTTTAAATGCGGGTAAGGGGATATTATTTTTAGATGAAATTGATGCGAATTTAAGCGGAAAAGAAGCTATGAGTATAGCCCAGGTTTTAGAAGAGCTTTCAAGCTTTTATCAAATTTTTGCCATTTCGCATTTGCCTCAACTCTCTTCTAAGGCACACAATCATTTTTTGGTGGAAAAAAAGGGTGAAGAAAGCAGGGTCAAAAAGCTTAATCAAGATGAGAGGATTAAGGAGCTTGCAAGAATGGTAAGTGGGGAGCTTGTGAGTGATGAGGCTATTGAGTTTGCTAAGACTTTGTTTAAAAATTAAGCGGATTTTTTATTTTATTGTGTTAGAATGGGCGGTTGTGAGATTTTTTCGGAAATTAAAAATTATTTTTAGATAAAGGTATTTTTACACTATGGATAAGAAAATTTTAATCATTGAAGATAATAAAATGCTAGGTAAATTACTAGCTAAAAAAATTCAAACGACTTTGGATTATGAAGTAGATATTGCTTTTAGTTTTGCTGAAGCTAAGGAGTTGGCAACAGAGGGATATTTTCTAGCTTTTGTGGATTTGTGTTTGCCCGATGCACCTAATGGCGAAGTGGTGGATTATATTATAGAAAAGAAAATTCCTGCTATTGTTCTTACGGCTAGTGGGGATAAAGCCACTAAAGAAAAATTTATGGATAAAGATATATTAGATTATATTTTTAAAGAAAGCGAAAGTTGTATTGATGAGATTATTAGTTCTATTGTAAAGCTTAATCAATACGCAAAGACTAAAGTTATTTTGGCTATGAGTAAATTACCTGAGCGTAATGAAATCAAAAAAATACTTAACCAAAGGCAATTTAACGTCCTAGCTGCTGCTCACGGAGAAGAAGCTATGAATTATTTAAACGATAATAATGATGTGAGACTCATCATAGCGGATGTTAATATGCCAGTAATTAGTGGTTTTGAACTTTTAACTCAAATAAGAGAGCGTTTTGGTGATGATGAGTTAGGGGTTATTCTTCTAGGAGAGCCTAATGATTCTTTTGAGGCAAATTCTTTAAAAAATGGTGCTAATGAGTATTTATTAAAGCCTTTAAGTAAAGAGAGTTTTAATTGTCGATTAGACCGATGTTTATCTTATATGGATGATAAAAAATTCTTAAATACTTATAATGTTTTAGATTCTGTATCCGGGGTTAAAAACTATAATGCATTAATGGATGGAATAGATGATTATTTTAATGAAATAGCCACGAAAGAAGAAGAATTTGCCTTCGCTTTTTTGGATGTGGATAATCTTCAAACGATTAATGATGAATATGGTCGTGAAGTGGGCGATGAAGTGATTAGGCTTTGTGCTAGTGAGATTGTCAATGAAACCAAAGGAAGAGATATTGTAGGTAGATATAGTGCGGAAAAAATTTGCATTTTGCTTAAAAATATATCCCAAGAAAGAGCCATTAAAATCTTTTCTCATATACGCGTTAATATTAAAAAAGCAGGGATTTTGGTCAATTTAGACGAGATATTTTTTACAGCTTCCATAGGCGTGGTTTTTGGAAAAAGTGGAGATAAGATTGACCTGCTGATTGATAAGGCGGGCGAGGTATTAACTCAAGCAAAGAATAATGGCAAGGATAGAGTTGAAGTATGTTCTTAAATCTTGATTTTCAAGATGGTTTAAGGATTGTTGATACGCATTGCCATCTAGATAGTGAAGTATTTAAAGATGATTTGGACGAGACTTTAAACCGTGCTTTTAAAAATGGTATAGAAAAAATCATTATCCCGGGTGCTGATATAAAAGACCTGCCTTACGCAGCCGCAATAGCCCATAAATATAAAAACATTTTTTTCGCAGCAGGGGTGCATCCTTACGAAATTGATAATTATGATGAGAAAATTTTAAGGCAGTATTTATGCGATGAAAAGTGCGTAGCTGTGGGTGAATGTGGGCTTGATTATTTTCGTTTTAAAAGTAATGAGCCTAAAGAAATTCAAAAGGAAAAGGAAAATCAAAAAAAGATTTTTACCTTGCAGCTTGAGCTTGCTAGTTCTTTTAAAAAACCTGTGATTATTCACTCAAGAGAAGCAAATTATGATACCTATGAGATTTTGCACGAGTATTCTAAGGAGCTTGTAGGTGGCGTTTTGCATTGTTTTAATGCGAGTGAGCATTTGCTAAGTCTTTATGAAGAGGGCTTTTATTTTGGTATTGGGGGAGTTTTAACTTTTAAAAATGCCAAGAACTTAGTTGAAATTTTGCCTAAAATTCCCAAAGATAGATTGCTCATAGAAACTGATGCGCCCTATCTTAGCCCAGAGCCTTATCGTGGTAAAAGAAATGAACCCTTGCTAACTCAATTTGTAGCAAATAAAATGTGTGAAGTATTGAATTTATCAAGGAAAGAGCTGCTAGAAATTTGTTTTAGCAATTCTGAAAAATTATTTTTTAAAGGTTATTAATGAAAAAAATTTTATTGTGTTTTTTAATAGGTTTTAACTTTCTTTTTGCACAAATAAATAGCCCCGAATTTTATGAAAGACAAATGAATGTTTTAAGAAATTTAGACATAAGTCCAAGTTTTATTAGTGATTTGATTTTTATGCAAACCGAGCAAGATTTAAAGTCAAAACATACTCAAACCCTAATAGATGGTATGCAAAATTTTTCAAAGCTTACACCTATGATAAGAAAAATTTTGGCTCAGCAGAACGTTCCTGAAGAGATTTTATATTTGGCTATGGTGGAATCAGGACTAAAAACCCATAGTGTTTCTAATGCTAAGGCTGTGGGGGTTTGGCAATTTATGCAGCCAACGGCTAGAAATTTGGGTTTAAGAATTGATGCCTATGTGGATGAAAGGCGAGACCCTGTGAAATCAACCTATGCGGCTACAAATTATTTAAAAGAATTAAAAGAAGAATTTGGCAAATGGTATTTAGCACTTTTGGCTTATAATTGTGGCAATGGTAAATTACGCCAAGCTATCAAGAAAGCAAAAAGTGATGATTTAAGTATTTTGCTTGACCCTGATAAAAAATATCTTTCTTTAGAAACTAGAAATTTTATAAGAAAGATTTTAACCCTTGCTTTTTTAGCCAATGATAGGGATTTTTTACTGGATAAAGATGCATCTTTAATGAATTATGCTCTAAGTAATGAATTTGCAAAAGTTGATGTGCCTTCTTCTGCATCTTTAAAGGAAATAGCTAAAAATTTAAATATGAATTTTACGACTTTTAAAAAATACAATCCCCAATTTAAGCATAATTTTACCCCACCGGGTAAGGGATATTATGTGTATATACCCCTTAATAAAGTGGCATTTTTTGAGAAAAATTTCCAAGCAGAAAAACTTGCCAAAGTCGATACAACTATACCTATGACAAGAACTTATGTTGTTAAGTCGGGTGATTCTTTGTATAAAATTGCAAGAAATTTTAACACTAGCGTTGATGAAATTCGCCAATTTAATAAAATCACAAAAAATCATCTTAGTATCAATCAAAAATTAATTATACCCATTAAGGAGAATAAAAATGCAAATAAAAACAATTACACTAAAGTTGTCAGCCGTTAGTTTAGGGGCTTTATTTTTTAGTGGTTGTTTGGGGACCAGTTTTTTTTCTAGTTTTGATAATGCTAGTGTGTATTATCCTAGTAATGATTTTAAAAGCAGTCCTAGTTCTTCAGGCACAAAAGGAACGATGAAGCCTTATACCATCAATGGCAAGACCTATTATCCCACCGTTGTAGCCGTAGGTGAAACAGCTGATGGCATAGCCAGTTGGTATGGACCGGGTTTTCACGGCAAAAAAACAAGCAATGGAGAAACTTACGACCAAAATGGACTAACCGCAGCCCATAAAACCTTGCCTATGAATACTATTTTAAAAGTAACCAATCTTAACAATAACCGTCAAGTAACAGTGCGTGTTAATGATAGGGGTCCTTTTGTGGGAAATCGCATCATAGATTTATCTAAAGGTGCAGCAAGCAAAATCGATATGATAGCTTCAGGAACAGCCCCGGTAAGACTTGAAGTTATAGGATTTGGCTCAAAGAATTCGGGCAATAATATAGTCCATTCTAATGTCAATTATGGAAATAGTGGTGAAATTGTTAATAATGGGCTGCTTTATGAAGGCGGGAATTTTATGGTGCAAATTGGAGCCTTTAAAAATCCAGCTGGAGCCCAGAGTATAGCAGCAAGATATAAAACTTATAGAAGCTATCATTCCACCATACGCACAAGCTCAGTCGATGGGCTTAACCGTGTTTTCTTAACAGGTTTTAGAAGTGAAGATGAGGCAAGGGATTTTGCTGCAAGTGGAGCCTTTGCGGGAGCCTTTGTTGTAAGAGAGTAAAAATGATAGAACTTGTTTTTTTAGATGTAGATGGCTGTTTAACAGATGGGAAGATTATTTATACTTCAAAGGGGGAATTTATTAAAGAATTTGATGTCAAAGATGGAGCGGCTATTGAAGCTTGGCTAAAACTTGGCAAGAAAATCGCCATCATTACAGGCAGAACCTGTCCTTGTGTTGAAAAAAGAGCTAGGGATTTAAAAATTGAGTTTTTGTATCAAGGCGTTAAAGACAAGCTAACTTGTGCAAAAGAACTTTTGCAAAAACTTAATTTAGATTTTTCTTGCTGTGCGGCTATTGGAGATTATTTTAATGATAAGGCTTTACTTGAAAGTGTAGGACTTAGCTTTAAGCCCAAAGACGCACATAAGGATTTGGTTGTAGATATAATGCTAGGCAAAAAGGGCGGTAAGGGTGCAGTAGCACAGATGATAGAAATTCTAGTAGAAAAAAATCACTTAAAAGAAGAGTGGGATAAGCTTTGGCTATAAAGATTTTTGGGATTTTGATTGCTCTTTTTACGATTACCTTTACAATTTTGAGTTTGCAAGACCCTTATTCTTTAAATTTACAAAGCAAGGCTTTGGATTTTAAAAATATTGAAGCTTCAAATTTAAAAGTTTTTGAGAGTAATGCGAGTTTGATTAAGGCTTATTACAAGGCTGATTTTTGGATAAGATATGAAGATAAGGATGAGTTTAAGGACTTTGTTGCTTTAAATTTAGATTTTAATCTCAGTGCAAATCGTTTGGAATTTTTCAGTAAAGATACAAGTAGGGTTGTGTTTGAAGGTAATGTTATTTATAGAGGTGCTAATGGGGTGCAAATTTTTTCTGAGGAAGTAGAATATAAGCCCAAGGATAAAATTTTGCACACAAATACTCCTTTTAAGGCTTTGGTTAATGGAAGTATTGTTAATGGAAATACTTTAAACTACGATACAAAAAATAAAATTTTAAACATTCAAGGAGTGAATGCGTGGTTGGAAGAAAAATAATTTTATTTTTATTTTTTAGCACTGTGCTTATAGCCCAGCAAATCGAAGTGAGAGCTTTGAATTTTTATTCAGATGAAAACAAGGGCGAAAGTGTGCTTAGTGGCAATGTAGAGATAAAAAAAGGAGAAGATGTTTTAAATTCAGACAAACTTATCATTTATACGGATAAAAATCGCAAGCCCATTCGTTATGAGGCGATGCAAAATGCTAGGTTTAAAATCGTTTTAAAAGGTAAAACTTATAAGGGTAGTGGGGATAAATTTATTTATAATGTGGCTAAGGATACTTATGAAATCGATGGAAATGCTTATATAAATGAACTTCAAAGCAATCAAAAGCTTTTTGGCGATAGGATAGTGGTGGATAGAAAGGCTAATATTTACCGCGTTGAGAGCAAGGATAAAAAGCCTGCTCGTTTTGTGTTTGACTTAGAAGAGCAATGATAATTGGTGCTAACTTTATCACTTCTTTGGCGAAATTTGATGAAAATTTAGCTTCAACTTTTAGCGAAGTGGCTTTTTTAGGGCGTTCAAATGTAGGCAAAAGCTCCTTAATCAACTCCTTATGCAAGCAAAAAAATTTAGCCAAAAGTTCAGCCACTCCGGGTAAAACTCAGCTTATCAATTTTTTTGAAGTAAGTTGCAAAAAAAATGAAGAAAAATTTAAAATCCACTTTATAGATTTGCCCGGATTTGGTTATGCTAAGGTTTCAAAAAATTTAAAAGAAATATGGAATTATAATTTAGATGAATTTTTAAGACTTAGAACTTCCATTAAATTATTTGTGCATTTAATAGACTCAAGGCATACGCATTTGGATATTGACATGAATTTGCAAGAGTATTTAAAAACTTTTCTAAGAGCAGACCAAAAGATTTTAAGAGTTTTTACTAAATGTGATAAGTTAAATCAAAGCCAAAAAGCCAAATTAAAAAATGAATTTAAAGATGCTCTTTTGGTTTCAAATTTAAAGGGCTTTGGTTTGCAAGACTTAGAAAATATCATCATCTTTCAAACTTTAGGTTTTGATAAATGAGAAGAAATTTAAGTGCTTATAAGGTAAAATTTAATGGTAGTTATTTTATTCTAGGGCTTTTTTTTCTTATTTATCAAATTCTTGGTTCTATTTTTATATATGCTCCTTTGCTTTATGGGATTTTTTTTTGTTATATGTTTTGCTTATTGGAAGAGAGAAAAAGAAGTTTTTCTAAGCTTGATTTTAGATGGTATTTTGCCTTATTTTTTTTATTTTTCACTGATGCAACTTATAATTTTTTCATTTTTTCTTCTTGGCTTGCTTTTTTTATTTTTTATTATTTTTGTGCGGATTGGATTAAGACGAATTTAAAAATAGGTAAATTTGTCCCTGTTATTTTTGTGCTTTGTGCTTATGGTATTATTTTATTTTTGGATGTTGTATTGGCTTATATTGGGGATGAAAAAATCAAAATTTTAGGTTGGGTCTATTTCATTTCAGTTTTTATAGAATGTTGTTTAGCTTATGTGTTTTTTAAAGGTAAAATTTAATGAGAATGCGTTTGGTTGTGGGCTTTATACTGCTGTTTTTTATATTTTTATTAAGCCGCGTGTATTATTTGAGTATAAAATCCAATGTGTATTATGAAGAACTTGCCAAGCAAAACGCTATAAAAACAGAATTTTTAGCACCAGTTAGGGGGCAAATCAGCGACAGAAATGGGACTTTGCTAGCCATTAATGATTTGGGTTTTAGCATTTCTATTGAGCCTTATTTAAGTCTTAAGAAAGCAAAGCGGGGTATTTTAGAAGAAAAATTATCCCAGCTTGAGAGTTTGTTGCCTGATTTAAATGCTACTAAATTAGTCGAGTTTTATAAAAGAAACGATTCTTACTATAATCAAGATTTTATTCAGGTTGTAGATTTCATATCTTATGATGATATTATCCCCCATTATTCAACCTTAAATTTAGACAGCAGTATTAAAATAAATCCCGTGGTAAAAAGAAAATATCCTTTTGGGAAATTAGCTTCGCATATCATAGGCTATGTGGGCAAGGCAAATTTGCAAGATATACAAGAAAATGAAATAGCAAAACTTGCTAACTACACAGGAAAAAGTGGTATAGAACGCTATTATAATGATGTTTTGCAAGGCGAAAAAGGCACTAGAATTTACAAGGTAAATGCTCTAAATCAGGAAGTCGAACAGCTTTCTTACACGCCACCTATGTCGAATGATATAGAACTTAGCATTGATATAGAACTTCAAGCTTATTTGACTTCACTCTTTGAAGGTAATGCGGGAGCTGCTATTATTATGGATATAGAAGATGGGGCGATTATGGCAGCAGGTAGCTTTCCTGAGTATGATTTAAATCCTTTTGTAACGGGAATTTCTTTTAAGGATTGGGATGAGCTTTCTAATAGTCTTGATCATCCTTTTACAAACAAACTTACAAATGGCTATTATCCGCCCGGTTCTGTTGTAAAAATGGGTGTAGGACTTGCTTTTTTAAATTCAAAAGAAATTAGCCCTTCAACTCAGTATGTATGTAATGGTAGTATTGAACTTGGAGATAGATTTTTTAGGTGCTGGAATAGATCAGGTCATGGACCTGTGGATTTAAAGCACGCCATTAAATACAGCTGCGATGTTTATTTTTATAATGGTGGCTTACAAGTGGGAATTGACCAAATCAGCCAAACCCTAGCTCGTATAGGTTTTGGAGCAAAAACGGGTGTGGATTTGCCTAATGAATTTGTAGGCACTCTGCCAAGTAGGGAATGGAAAATGCAAAGATATAAACAAGCTTGGTTTCAAGGCGATACCTTAAATACAGCCATAGGACAGGGTAATTTTCTTACAACGCCTATGCAAATTGCTAGATATACAGCCCAAATTGCAAAAGGCGAAGAGCTGATACCCCATTTTTTAAAAAGCATAGAAAATAATAATACAAATATAGAAAATCAAATGGGCGAAAATAAAAAAGAAATTTTTACTTTATTTGAAAAGAGCCAATTGCCTTATATAAGGGACGCTATGTATGCAGTAGCAAACGAGCAAGGAGGCACTGCGTATCGCTATTTAAACAATGTAGGTGTTAAAATTGCAGCTAAAACAGGCACGGCTCAGGTCATAGGATTTTCACAGACGGATAAAAATAGAGTAGATGAAAAACAATTTCAGTATTATACAAGGTCTCACTCTTGGCTTACTTCTTATGCTCCGTATTCTAAGCCTCGTTATGTTGTAACCATACTCTTAGAACACGGAGGTAGAACCACAACCTCTGGCGAAATAGTCTCTAAGCTTTATAAAAAAATGATAGAGCTAAATTATTTTAAATAGCAAAGAGCTTATTTAAATAAGCTCTTTTGTTCTTTGCTCTAGCCATTTTAGAGCTTTTGGTTCATCTTGTAAGCGAGGGCTTAGTTTTTCATAGACTTCTTTGTGATAGCTATTGAGCCATTTTTTCTCATCAGCATTTAGCATTTTTGTATCAATACCTGCTATTTCAAAAGGACAAAGGGTTAAAACCTTAAAATATAAAAATTCGCCAAATCCTTCATTTTTAGGATTTTCAACCCTTGCATTTAAGACTAAATTTTCAAGTCTTATTCCCCATTGATTGCTTCTGTAAATTCCCGGTTCTATGGAAGTTAGCATACCTTCTTTAGCCTTAGTTTTTTCAAGAACAGGAGCAAAATAAGAAAGCACTTGAGGACCTTCATGCACATTTAAAAAATATCCCACTCCGTGTCCTGTTCCGTGCATATAATCAAGCTGTTCTTTCCATAAGGGTGCTCTAGTGATAGCATCAAGCAAGGGCATAGCGATGTGATTAGGGAAAATAGTGCTTGACATAGCGATATAGGCTTTTAAAACAAGGGTATAATCCCTAATTTGCTCTTGGCTAAATTTCCCAATAGGAACGACCCTTGTGATGTCTGTGGTGCCATTTTTATACTGAGCTCCTGAGTCTATGAGTAAAAGTCCATCTTTTTTAAGATAGGCGTGATGCTCTTTAGTGGCTCTGTAATGAGGCAGGGCGGCATTGGCATTAAAGCCTGCAATGGTAGCAAAACTATTGCTGATATAATAAGGACTTTGCGACCTAAATTCGCTTAGCTTAGTATCGATGTCTAATTCGCTTATTGATTCTTCATTTTTTATTGCTTCTTCAAGCCAAGCAAAAAACTTACACAAAGCCACTCCATCTTCTATCATAGCTTCTTGTATGTGAGCGATTTCTTTATCGTTTTTAACAGCTTTTAAAGGGGTGCTAGGATTAAGCTCTTCTATGAGAGTAACGCTTTTTTCCAAGCAAGAAATAAAAAAGGCTGTCATCCTTAAAGGCTCGATGAGTAAGGTGGTGTTTTGAAGCTTTTTAAGCTCTTTTGCAAGACTTTCATAGTCTTTAAGAATAATTCCATCTGTTTGTAATTTTTCTTCTAAGTCCTTAGAAATTTTTTGCCTATCTACAAAAAGCAAAGTTTCGTCTTTTCTAAGGAGTAAGTGGCTTAAAAACACAGGGTTATACTCCACATCACTTCCCCTTAAATTCGTAAGATAAGCTATATCATCTAGGCTAGAAATAAGATGATTTTCTGCTTTTAACTCAGCCATTTTTTGACGCAATAGGGTTAATTTTTCTTTGCGTGGAAGGCAGCAGTAGCTTGCTTCGTGTTCATAAATCTCATTTTTAGGCAGACTTGGACGATTTTCCCATAGGGGAGCAATCAAATCCATATGTTTTAATTTCGCCTTACATTTTGTTTGCAAATCCTTTTGCAAGGCTAGGGATAAAACGCAAAAATCCACGCCCAAAGTTTGCTCTGCATTAAGATGAGTTTCAAGCCAGTGTATGAAGGTATTTTTTGTATCTTGCTTTTGAAGTATAATGCCACTGCCTTCAAGCTCCTTTTGGGCTTGAAGCCAATATCTTCCATCTACCCATAAAAAGGCGTCCTTTTGGGTAAAGACTAGGATTCCAACAGAGCCTTTAAAGCCACTCATAAAGACCCTGCTTTGATAAAATTCAGGTAAATACTCGCTTAAGTGAGGGTCTGCACTAAGAACAATATAAGCGTCTATATCATTTTCTTGCATTAAGGCTCTTAGTTTTTCAACTCTTTGTGCGTAAGTGTTCATATTTACTCCTTTTCTTTAAGCATTCTCATCACAGGATTTTTGATGATGAAAAGCACAGCAGCTACTATGAGTAAGACCCAAACGCTTTGCCCAAAGACACTTGGCAATACATCGATATTTTCTATGCTAACTTCGCCGCCGACTAAGCCCGCTACTACATTGCCTAAGGCTATGGAAACAAAGAATAAGCCCATAATTTGACTTTTTATAGCCTTTGGAGCGATTTGGGTCATTATGGATAAACCTATGGGTGAAAGTGCTAATTCGCCTATGGTTAGACAAAAAAGACTCACCACTATCCACATAGGTGAAACAAGACCTCCGCCATTTGCGATAATGAGTTTAGAAGCAAGAAGCATAATACCAAAACAAGCCGCAGCCCCTAAAAGACCGATGATAAATTTGGCTATGGAGCTAACTTCAAGATTTTTTCTAGCAAGGAAAATCCACAAAGCACTTGTAACGGGTGCTAAAAGTATGATAAAAAGGGAATTTACTGCTTGAAACCAAGTGGTAGGAATTTCAAAGCCAAAGACTATTCTATCGGTAAAATCTTGAGCGAAAAGATTAAAAGAAGTGGGTTGTTGCTCAAAAGTAGACCAAAAAAATGACGAGGCTACAAAGAGTATAAGGACAACGCCAAGACTTTTTTTATCCTTAAGACTAAGATTGTTGAAAAAGAAGAGATAAAGAAAATAAATAGCCGTAAAAACGATAATAATCATAACCATTTTTCTAGCTAAAGATACGGGACTTAGGTCTATAAATCCTGCTGCGATTAAACCAAATATAGCAATAGCAATAGCAACAGCGGCTAGGAGTATGGTTTTGGCGTTTTTATTTTGGTGTAAAGGAGCGTCCCAATTTTGCTCTATACCGACCTTATTTTTAAATTCATCAAAATCTGGAATGGTTTTAAAATAAAAAATAAGTAAGCTAATAAGCATACCTATACCACCCATACCAAAGCCTATGTGCCAGCCGTATTGTTGCTGGGCAAAGCCACAAATTAAAGGAGCTATGAAGCCTCCTATATTAATCCCCATATAAAAAATAGTAAAGCCTGAGTCCCTTCTTACATCATTTTGTCTGTAAAGCATACCGACCATTACAGAAGCACAAGTTTTAAAAAGTCCCGTGCCTATGACTATAAGTGCAAGTCCTATAAAAAACATAAGGGAATTAAAGATTGAAAGGGCTATGCTTAAGTGTCCTAAGGCTATGATAAAAGCCCCATAAAAAACGGCTCTTTTTTGCCCCAGTATATTATCAGCTATCCAGCCACCCGGCAAGGCTGCAAGATATAAACAACCCCCAAAAATTCCCACAATGGCAGCTGCGTCTGTTCTTTCTAAACCTAACCCCCCTTGAGTAACTACTGCTGCCATAAAAAGCACGAGTAGGGGTCTAATGCCATAATAAGAAAACCTTTCCCAAAGCTCCACGATGGATAGGCTAAATAAGGGCTTGGGATGTCCTATAAAAGCCTTATCGAGTGCGTTTTCTTTTGTATTCATATTATCTCCTTGTTGATTTTTCATTACTATAACAGAAAAATCATATAAATTTTATTTATTGATGGGATATTTTTTATTTTTGATTACTATGTGTTACAATTTATCTATATTTTCTAGAGTGATGAAGGATATTTTTAGCTTAAGATAAAGATGGAGATTTTTAGCATTATTCATTTCAAGGCTGTGAATTTGATAAGCTAAATTGGAATTTTCTACTTTGGCTATAAAATAAAGCAAGGGATAAAAATCCCCTTCAAGCTCTAGTAAAACTTGATTGGGTGAGTTTTGAGTTAGTTTTTGGATTTTAAGCTTATTCTCAAGGGCTAAATCATAGAGCTTTGCGATGTATTCTTGGCTATTTTTATCAAAGAAGGAGAGATAATTTTCATAGCTTAAGCTTTTTTCACGGCTTTGGTTTAATTCTTGTCTTAGCTTTTTTATTTGAGCTTTTAAATTTTGATTAAAGACTATTTTTTCATTAATATTTTCATCTAAGCTAAAAAATTCCAAAGTAAAAAAGTCTTTTAAATAATATTGATAAAAGTGAAAGGATAGAAAAATTGCCAGTAAAAAAGTAGCAAGGCAGAGTAGAATTTTCTCTCTAAGGCTTAAATTTTCTAGCTTAAATTCATTCATCTAAAAACTCCAAGTCTAAAGTATAAAGCGTTTTATCTTCTTTAAGAAGACGAAAATGAGTTAAAAGTTTGTTTAAGGCGTTTTCATAGTCTGCTTGTTCGTTAAAAACAAGGCTAAATTTAGAATTTTCAAGTTTTAAAGCTGAAATTTTTAAGCCCTTAAGTTCTAAAAGGATTTTATAAAGCATAGAAGCTTTGTTTTTATTAACTTCCTTATTAAGCCTGTTTAAAAGCTCTTCTTGCTTTAAAAGTGTGCTATTTTGTTTCACAAGATTTTGGTTTAAATTTTCTAAATGGGCTAAAAGTTCTTGTTTTTCATCTTCTAATTTGTTGAGTTCTTTTTGTAAAATGAGATTTTTGTTTTGAAGTTCTTTGTTTTGTTTATATTCTAAAAAGTCTTTAAATAATAAAACCATCATACTAAGACTAAGGCTAAAAATAAATAATAATATAATTTTAACCCAAAAGGATATTTTTATTTTGTTATGCTTGATAAAATTACAATTTTTATCTAAATTTTTTATGCTGTATGAACTTAATTTCAGCAAACTATTCTTATGAAGAATATCGTTTAAATTCAGGCATTTTATTTGAGATGAGAAGTAGGGTTTGATTATATCTAAATCGCTATAAAGTAGCACTTTGCTTTCATAGTGTTTTAAAAGTTCTATAAAGCGATTTTGTTTAAAAAATGAATCCATATTATTTGGGTTGAAATTTTCAATTTTTTTAAGATTGTTAAATTTTCCTTCTTGGTAAAAGCATAAATATAAAGTCTTATCATACAAATTCAAAATACAATAATCCCTTTCTTCAATCAATCTTTCATCAAATAAAGCCTGAAAAATTAAAGGTTCGGGAAAGCAAAAACGACTCTTTTTTAGTTTAGAAATAGGGGCTAAAAAGCAATGATAAATTTCATTATTTTTAAAAAACGCCATTTGATAATCAAAAGGCTTTGCTAGTTTAAAATCGCTACTTAGAATTTGAAAAAGTGCATCTTCTTTATACGAGCCTATTTTTTGGATATAAAGCAGACAAGAAGAGGGTAAAAAATCAAATTTGCGTGAAAAATTAATCTTCATAGCCTAAGAGTTTTTTTAAAAATTCTTCATCTTTTTGCCAGTTTTTTTTCACTTGCACAAAGAGCTTTAGCAAGACTTTTTTTTGTGCTAGTTTTGAAATTTTAAAGCGAGCATCTTTGCCTATTCTTTTTAGAGCCACGCCATCTTTTCCTATGAGCATAGCTTTGTGAGAGTTTGTGTCGGTGATGATGGATGCTTCTAGGATTAAAAGCTTAGGCGTATCCTTGGTGCGTTTTATCAGCACTTCGCTGCTATAAGGAAGTTCATCGCTTAAATTTTCATAAATACTTTCAAGTATGAAATCCCTATAAAGTTCTTTTTCACTGCTTGCACTCAAAAATTCAGGTTCGTAAAAATACTCGTGCTGTGGCAAATATTTTAGCATTTCATCTAGTAAGCCTTTTTTGTAGCTTTTTTTCTTAGAAGAATAAGGAATAATCGCCTTAAAATGTTCGCTAAATTTTGCATATTCACTCAGTTTTTTTAAAAGCGTAGCATTGTCGGTTAAATCGACTTTATTTAAAGCGATGATGTGGGGAACTTGGGGCTTAAGACTAAGAAAATTTTCATAGTCTTTTGTGCTATCAAAAACACTAGCCACAAATAAAATCACATCGCAATCACTCATGGATTTAACAGCACTTTGAATAAGTAGCTGGTTGAGTGTAGCACTGCTTTCGTGAAGTCCGGGAGTATCGATGAAAATGATTTGATTTTTCTCATGCATTACTATGGCTTTAATCTTACGCCTTGTGGCGTTTTGCTTGTGAGAAACTAGGGCGATTTTTTCTTCTAGCAAGGAGTTAATGAGCGTGCTTTTACCCGCATTGGTTCGTCCTATGACACTCACAAAGCCACTTTTCACAAAATATACCTTGCAAGGTCTTTATTTTCTATAATGTCTCCAAGTTTTTCTTCTACCATTTTTTTATCGACTTTGAAATTTTTACCCGCATACTCATCAGCTTCAAAGCTTAAATCTTCAAGCAATTTTTCAATTACCGTGTGCAAACGCCTAGCACCTATATCTTGCATTTCTTCATTTGCCCTTGAAGCGATTTTTGCTATTTCTTTAATGGCTTCATCATCAAATTCAAGCTCTAAATTTTCGGTTTTTAAAAGCTCGGCATATTGTTTAAGAAGTGAATTTTTTGGACGGGTTAGAATTTCATAAAGTGCTTTATCATCAAGACTATCAAGCTCCACTCTTAAAGGAAAGCGTCCTTGAAGCTCGGGTATTAAATCGCTTGGTTTGCTAAGATGAAAAGCTCCCGCTGCGATAAAAAGTATATGGTCTGTTTTTAGAGTGCCGATTTTTGTTTGAACGCTTGAGCCTTCTACTATGGGCAATAAATCCCTTTGCACCCCTTCTTTGCTTGGGTCTTGGCGATTTGAATTACTACTTGAAACAGCGATTTTATCAATCTCATCTATGAAGACTATGCCTTCATTTTCTGCTCTTTTAAGAGCTTCATTTTTGATACTTTCTTGGTCTAGGATTTTTTCTCCTGCCTCGTTTTTTAAAGCATTTTTGGCGTCTTTGATTTTCATTTCTTTTTTGACTTTTTTACTGCCTACGCCTATGACCTTGACTATATCTTGCATAGCCCCCATTTCAGGAGGTAGGTTAGGATTGGTATCAAACATATTTTGCGAAATTTCTATTTCTATAATGCTTTCATCAAGGTCGCCTTTTCTTAGTTTGGTTCTCATTTTTTCAAGGCTGTTTTTATATTCTTCTTGTTTTTCATCGCTTACGCCTTTGGGTAAGGGAGGCAGAAGCTTTTCTAAAATTTTATTTTCTATAAATTCATCGATTTTATCCTTGTTTTTTTCTCTTTGTTCGTTTTTGACTAAATTTAAAGCCGCATTAGCCAAATCCCTTATCATACTCTCTACATCCCGTCCTACAAAGCCCACTTCTGTGTATTTACTTGCTTCGATTTTGATAAAAGGAAAGCCCATCATCTTAGCAAGGCGTCTGGCAATTTCTGTTTTTCCCACACCTGTAGAACCTATCATTAAGATATTTTTTGGCACTATATCATCTTGCAACTCAGGGCTTAACTGCATTCTTCGGTAGCGGTTTCTTAGGGCTATGGCTATGATTTTTTTAGCTTTTTTTTGTCCTATAACATAATCATCTAAAAATTTAACGATTTCTTTTGGGGTTAGGTTCATTTCTCATCCTCGATTACATAAGTTTTGATATTGGTATTGGTATAAATGCAAATTTCACCAGCGATTTGCAGGCTTTCTTTTACAAGCTTTTCTGTATCCATATTGGCGTGTTTGGCTAAGGCTCTAGCGGCTGAAAGAGCATAATTACCCCCGCTTCCTATGGCTGCAATCATTCCATCTTCAGGCTCAACCACATCGCCCGTGCCTGAAAGTAAAAAAATATGCTCTCTATTTAGCACCAACATCATCGCTTCAAGCTTTCTTAAATACTTATCTTTACGCCATTCTTTTGAAAAATCAATAGCCGCTTTAAGCAAATCGCCCTTTGCACTTTGGAGCAAATTCTCAAACATATCAAAAAGATTAAAAGCATCAGCCGTGCTACCTGCAAAACCTGCTAAAACCTTGCCGTGATGGAGTTTGCGAATTTTCACAGCATTGCCTTTTAATACCGTGTTTCCAAAGCTTACTTGACCATCACCTCCAATGACGGATTTATCCTTGCCCTTGTAGGCTAAAATCGTTGTTGCATGAAACATTATTCTGCCTTTATGTTTATGTTAAATTTAGCGTGAATGGCGTGTCCTAGCTTTACGCTAATTTCGTGAATTCCAAGACTTTTTAAGGTATCGCATTCTAAGCTTTTTTTGTCAATTTCTATATGGCTTTGTTCTTTTAAAGCGTTTGCGATTTCATCTTTGGTTACACCCCCAAACAAACTGCCATTAGCACCCACAGGTTTTGAAATTTCAAGAGTGATTTTACTAAGCTCTTCTTTTAATTTTTCTAAATTTGCGATTTCAAAGCGTAAATTTTCAGCCTCTTTTAACTTATCGCTTTCATATTTTCTTAAAACCTCACTAGTGGCTGCTTTTGCAAAGCCTTTGGCGATTAAGAAATTTTGACCATAGCCATCTTTTACTTCTTTTATTTCACCTGCTTTTCCAAGTGCTTTTACATCTTTGATTAATAAAACTTTCATTTATATTCCTTGATATTAAAATTTTCTTCCATTTTTACCTGCGATGATAAAACGCAAAGCATTAAGCTTGATAAAGCCTTCTGCGTCTTTTTGATTATACACTGCATCCTCTTCAAAGGTGCAATAAGCTGCATTAAACAAGCTATCATTGGCACTTTCGCGTCCTATAACCATCACATTGCCTTTATAAAGTTCGAGTTTTACTCTACCATTAGCGTGAATTTGTGATTCATCGATTAAAGCTTGAAGCATCATTCTTTCAGGCGAAAACCAGTAGCCATTGTAAATTAAATGAGCGTATTTTGGCATAAGCTCATCTTTTAAATGTGCTGCTTCCCTATCAAGCGTAATGCTTTCAAGCGCTCTGTGTGCTTTTAGCAGTATGCTCCCACCCGGAGTTTCATAACAACCACGGCTTTTCATTCCCACATAGCGATTTTCTACTATGTCAAGGCGTCCTATGCCGTGTTTGCAACCTAGTTCGTTTAGTTTAGTTAAAAGTCCTGCAGGGCTTAGTTTTTCTCCGTTTATCGCTACTAAATCCCCTTTTTCAAAATCAAGCTCTATAATTTCACTTTCATTAGGGGCGTCTTTTGGACTTTTGCTCCATCTCCACATATCCTCTTCAGGCGCGTGTGCAGGGTCTTCTAAAACAAGTCCTTCATAAGAAATGTGAAGTAAATTTGCATCCATAGAATAGGGCGATTTGCCTTTTTTCTTAGAAATATCAATGCCGTGTTTTTGTGCATAAGTAAGGAGCTTTTCACGGCTGTTTAAATCCCACTGACGCCACGGAGCTATGATTTTTAAGTGGGGTGCAAAGGCAAGATAGCCAAGCTCAAAACGCACTTGGTCATTACCTTTGCCAGTGGCGCCGTGACTTAGGGCATTAGCACCCGTTTGTAAGGCAATTTGTGCTTGAGTTTTGGCTATTAAAGGGCGTGCTATGCTTGTGCCTAAAAGATATTCTCCTTCATAAATAGCATTAGCTCTAAACATAGGAAATACATAATCTTTAACGAATTCATCTTTCAAATCTTTAATGAAAATATTTTCTTCTTTTATGCCTAAAGAAAGGGCTTTGATTCTGGCAGGTTCAAGCTCTTCGCCTTGACCAATATCGGCTGTAAAGGTTATGACTTCACTATTATATTCATCTTGAAGCCATTTTAAAATAATACTCGTATCAAGCCCCCCAGAATAGGCTAAAACTACTTTTTTTACTTCATTTTTCATAGAGCTATCCTTATATTAAAATTGATTTTAAGCTTTAAATTGTATCTAAATTTCATTAAAGAAAAGTTTTTCTTGCTAAGTTCTTAAAAAATAAAGTTAAGCTATAAGCAAATTTTGTTCCAAAAGTTGATTTTTTTTGCTAAAATTGCTTTTATGAGAGTGGATAAATTTTTAAATGTAGTGAATATCACAAAGAGAAGAGCTATTTCTGAAGATATGTGTAGAAGTGGTGTGGTAGGGATTAATGGTGTGATTGTTAAGGCGAGTAAAGAGGTTAAAATAGGCGATATTATCACTTTACATTTTACCCAATACACTCAAAAATATAAAGTGTTAGCCTTGCCTAATACCAAAAGCATTCCTAAAAACGCACAAAATGAATATGTAATAAAATTATGAAAGAATTTATTTTAAACAAGGAAGAGCTTAGGATAATGCTTGAAGTGCTACCTAAAGAGGGTGTTGTTTTGCTTCAAGGGGATTTAGCTAGTGGAAAGACAAGCTTAATTCAAGCTTGGGTTCAATTTCTTGGTCTTGATGAGAAGGTGGATTCTCCAACTTTTTCTATAATGCAAAAATATGAAAATCAAAATATCTGTATTTATCACTATGATATTTATCAAGTTGGTTTGGAAGGGCTTTTAAAAAATGGTTTGTTTGAAAATTTTTTTGAAAAAGCTTTGCATTTGGTTGAATGGGGGGATGAAAATTTGAAAAAGACTTTGATGAAATTTGGAATTTCTAGCATTCAAATTAAAATTAGCATTGAAGACAATAAAAGAAAGTATGAGATTGATGAGTAAATTAGAAATTATAAATTTAGAAAAAATCATTAAAAAAACTAAGCTTATACATGGAATTTCTTTAGAGCTTAATAGCGGAGAAGTTGTTGGACTTTTAGGTCCAAATGGGGCTGGAAAAACGACAACTTTTTATATGATATGCGGACTTATTGCTCCAAGTAGTGGAAAAGTTCTTTTAGATGGTTTGGATTTAACAAAAGACCCTTTGAATAAAAGAGCAAGGTCGGGGATAGGATATTTGCCGCAAGAAAGCAGTATTTTTAAGGATTTGAGTGTAGAAGATAATTTGCTTTTGGCGGCTCAAATTTTTTATAAAGATAAAAAAATTTTACATGATAAAGTTGAGCAAATGCTTGAACTTTTAAGCATAGAGCCTATTCGTTTAAGAAAGGGTTTGAGTTTAAGCGGGGGAGAAAGAAGGCGTTGTGAGATTGCAAGGAGTTTGATGTGTGAGCCTAAATTTCTACTTCTTGATGAGCCTTTTGCTGGGGTTGATCCTATTGCAGTGGCTGAAATTCAAAGCTTGATTAAGGAGCTTAAAAGGCTAGGTATTGGGGTGTTGATTACAGACCACAATGTGCGAGAAACTTTAGCCATTTGCGACAGGGCTTATGTTATAAGGGCAGGCTCTTTGTTAGCCAGTGGAAATGCTGATGAAATTGCGAATAATAAAGATGTGAAAAAGTATTATTTAGGAGCGGAGTTTAAACTCCTTGATTGATGTTAAAACAAAAAATTACCCAAGCACCCAAGAGTAAAATTTCTCAAACCTTACGCTCTTGGTTGCCGATTTTACAAGCAAATATAGAAGATTTAAAAGAAAATTTAGACAAATTTGCAGAAGAAAATCCTTTTTTAAATGTCAAGGACGCTATACAAACTCAGGCTAATGGTAAAAATTATTTTGATTCGTTTTACAAGCACAATGTCAATTCAGCTCTCGTTGATGGCAAAGGAATTGCCAAAAAAAGCGTTTATGAGCTTTTAGGGGAGCAAATTCTTCCCCCACTTTTTCCTACAAGCAAATCCCAAGAACTCGCAAAAAAGATTGTAGAGTGTTTAAATGAAGAAGGATATTTTGAGTATGATGAAGAATTTTTAAAAGAGTATGCTTTAGAAGAGGTTGAGCGTGTAAGAGCAAGGTTTAAATTCCTAGAACCTGTGGGCGTGGGGGCTAAGGATTACAAAGAAGCTTTTTTATTTGCCCTTGAAAATGTAGAACTTGATGAAGAACTTGATGAGTTTTGTAGGGTGCTTATTATGGATTTTGAAAATATACAAAATTACACCAAAGAACCCTTATATAAAGAAGCTTTGGCGATACTTAAGCGTTTTAGCACCCCGCCTTTTTTGGAATATTTTGAAGATTCTCGTGTGATTATCCCTGATATTTTTGTTTATAAGGAAAACGGCGAAATCAAAGTCAAAATCAATGATGATTATTACCCTGAAATTTCAATCCAAACAGATGGTTTAGAACATGATTTTTTAAGCCATTATATTAAAGAAGCGAAAAATTTAGTCGATGCTTTAGCGATGAGAAAGGCAACTCTTTATAAAATAGGGCTTATGGTTGTAGAATATCAATATGATTTTTTTATGGGAAAAGATATAAAACCTATGACTTTTAAAGACTTAGCGTTTGACTTAGAACGCAATGCTTCTACTATTTCAAGGGCTGTGGCAAATAAATATTTAAGCTGTGAAAGGGGGCTTATCCCTTTGCGTGATTTTTTTGCCTTTGCTTTGGATGAAGAAGGCGAGACTTCCAATGTTGGCGTTAAAGAATTTGTCGCTAATTTAATAAAAAACGAAAACCGCAACAAGCCTTTAAGCGATAGTAAAATTCTTAAATTAATCCAAGAAGAATTTAAAATCGATATAGGACGCAGAACCATCACAAAATACCGCAAACATCTTAACATAGCAAGCTCCACAGATAGAAAAAAGCTATATGAATTGGAAGGCTAAATTTTGCCTAAAATGCACTCATTTTTTTATTTTAACATTTAATTTTAATTTAAATTATTTAAAAAACTATTATTTTATTTTTAAAAATATTATTTTTTAATTTAAAAATGTGATACAATAATAACTATTTTTAAATATTTAATTTTTTAAAGGAGTTAAAATGGACTTTTTAACTAGCCTTAGTGAAGGATGGCAGTTTGCAATCCAAATCATTATTGTTTTAATTTGTCTTTTTTATGGTGCAAAAAAGGGTGGTATAGCACTTGGATTGCTCGGTGGTATAGGTATTTTGATGCTTGTATTTGCCTTTCATATAAAACCGGGAAAACCTGCCATAGATGTTATGCTTACGATTTTAGCAGTGGTGGTTGCGAGTGCAACTTTGCAAGCAAGTGGTGGTTTGGATGTTATGCTTCAAATCGCAGAGAGAATTTTAAGACGCAATCCTAAATTTTTAACCATACTAGCACCCTTTGTAACCTGCTTTTTGACTATACTTTGTGGGACGGGGCATGTGGTTTATACAATTATGCCTATTATTTATGATATTGCTATAAAAAATGGTATTCGTCCTGAGCGTCCTATGGCGGCAGCTTCTGTGTCTTCTCAAATGGGCATTATCGCTTCTCCTGTGTCTGTGGCTGTTGTAAGTTTAACTGCTTTGCTTTTAAATTCTGAACACAAATTAGCTGGATTTGATGGTTATATTAATCTTCTTCAAATCACTATACCTAGCACATTGTTTGGTGTGTTGTGTATAGGAATTTTTTCTTGGTTTAGGGGGAAAGATTTGGATAAAGATGTAATTTTTCAAGAAAAACTTAAAGACCCTGAATTTAAAAAATATGTTTATGGAGAGACCAAAACACTCTTAGGTGTTCAGCTTCCAAAAAGCAATTGGATTGCAATGTGGATTTTCTTAGGAGCTGTTACTTTGGTGGCTTTGTTAGGTGTGTTTGATTCTTTGCGTCCAAATTGGGGGCAAATTGTAAAAAATGGTGTTCCGCAAGTTGATGCTTTGGGTAATCCTAAAATAGATGTTTTGTCTATGGTTTCTGTTATTCAAATGTTTATGCTTTTAGCGGGTTCTTTGATTATCATCTTTACCAAAACCGAAGCGAAAAAAATCGGCTCTAATGAAATTTTTAAATCCGGTATGATAGCACTTGTTGCGGTTTTTGGAATTTCTTGGATGGCAGATACTATGTTTGCTGTTCATACTCCTATGATGAAAGCAGCACTTGGAGATATAGTCAAAGAGCATCCTTGGACTTATGCTGTAATGCTTCTTTTAATTTCTAAATTTGTAAATTCTCAAGCAGCGGCTATTTCAGCTTTTGTGCCTTTGGCTTTAGGAATTGGTGTTGAACCGGGCGTAATTGTGGCTTTTGCAGCGGCTTGTTATGGGTATTATATTTTACCAACTTACCCAAGCGACTTAGCAACTATACAATTTGACCGCTCTGGCACTACTCGCATAGGTCAATTTGTCATCAATCATAGCTTCATTTTACCGGGTTTAATTGGTGTGATTTCTTCTTGTATAGCGGGTTATTTTATCGCTATGGCCGCTGGCTATCTTTAAAAACTTAGCAGGAATTTTCCTGTTAGGTTTTTCTTTTGACTTTTTATTTAATAAAGCTAAAAAATTTTAAACAAATTATAAAATTAATATTAATTAAAATATAAGCTTAACAAGGATAGAATAAATCCCATTCGAATCAATGAAAAAGGTCTATTTTATGGATATTGTCTTTGCTTTGCTTCTACTTTTGACTTTTAGTAGCTTATGGTTTTTTATCCGTTTTTGTGAAAATCAAACTAGGACACGTGGATGATATTTTTGCTATTTTTGAGTTTAATACTTGCTTTTTATTTATTTTACGCTCTATTATATCCTGAAAAATTTTAAAGGAAAGATATGCTAGGAATTTTAATAACGCTGCTTATAGCTTTTGTATTGGCTATAATCTTTGGGCATTATCTTTATAAAATTGCAAGTGGTAAAAAAACGATTTTTGATTTTATTTTTAATCCTATTGATAATTTAATTTACAAAATTTGTGCAATTGATAGAAAAAATATGACTTGGCAAAAATATTCTTTGCATTTAATCGCTTTTAATGCTTTGGTGGCTCTTTTTTCTTTTATGCTTTTTTATTTGCAAGATAAGCTTTTTTTAAATCCTAATTTTATCGATTCTGTAAAAGGGGACTTAAATTTAAATATCGCAATTAGCTTTATTACAAATACAAATTTGCAGCATTATAGTGGAGAAAGTGCTTTGAGTTTGCTTTCGCAAAATACGGGCATTTTGCTTGCTATGTTTGTTTCAAGTGCGAGTGGATATTCTGCTTGTATGGCTTTTTGTCGTGCTTTATGTGGTATGCGTATGGGAAATTTTTATGAAGATTTTACGCGTATTATTACGCGTTTGATGTTGCCTTTAAGTTTTATTTTGGCTGTGATTTTTGTTTCTCAAGGTGTGGTGCAAAATTATCATGCGAATTTTAGTGTGCTTACTTTGGAAAATAAATTTCAAAGTATTGCCACAGGTCCTGTTGCAGCTCTTGAGTCTATCAAACACTTAGGGACAAATGGGGGCGGTTTTTTTGGAGCTAATTCGAGTATGCCCTTTGAAAATCCTACTTCGCTTACAAATCTTTTACAAATTTTATCAATGATGCTTATTCCTAGTGCTTGTGTTGTAGCTTTTGGATTGATGATTTATCATAAAAAAGAAAGACAGGGTTTTACTCTTATGGGAAAAGAAGGGGGAGTTATTTTTGGTGCAATGAGTATTATTTTTATTCTTTCTTTACTTTTAATTTATTTTGCTGAAAAAATGTCAAATCCAAATTTGAATTCTTTGGGTCTAAATGCAAATTTGGGGAATTTGGAAGGAAAAGAAATAAGATTTGGCACAGATGGTTCAAGTTTGTTTAGTGCTGTAACTACTGCTTTTACCACAGGAAGCGTAAATAATATGCACGATAGTTTAAACCCTTTAAGTATGAGTGTAACCTTGCTAAATATGATGTTAAATGTAGTTTTTGGTGGCGAGGGGGTAGGACTTATGAATATGATGATTTATGTGCTTTTAAGTGTTTTTATTTGTGCGTTGATGATAGGCAGAACTCCTGAATTTTTAGGCAAAAAAATAGAAAGCACACAAATGAAGCTTATAGCTTTAGTTATTCTTATCCATCCTTTGCTAATTCTTGTTTTTAGTGCGTTAGCCGTCGTTTTTGCAAAAGATAGCATAAGCAATCCTAGCTTTCATGGTTTGGCTCAAATTTTGTATGAATTTAGCTCTTCAGCTGCAAATAATGGCTCAGGGCTTGAAGGTTTAAAAGATGATAGTTTATTTTGGAATTTAAGCACAGCTTTTGTTATGTTTTGTGGGCGTTATTGGGTTTTAATAGCTCAACTTGCCATTGCTGGTTCGCTTCTGGCTAAAAACACTCAAGAAAACACTGCAAATTCATTAAAAACCGATAACCTAACCTTTATGTTTGTGCTTGTTTGTATTATTTATATTTTTTCCGCACTTACTTTTTTTCCTGTGCTTACTTTGTCAGGCATTGCGGAGTATTTATCTTTATGGCATTTAAGGAGAGTCAATGTCTAAAAAACAAAATAAACTCATTACAAAAGAAATTTTACATAATGCCATAAAAGGAGCATTTTTAAAATTTGACCCACGCTTTATGGTAAAAAATCCTATTATGTTTATGGTGGAGATTGGGTTTATTCTTACTTTGATTTTAAGTATTTTTCCTACTTTGTTTAATGGGAATTCTGATGAAAGAATTTACAATGTTTTAATCACTTTTATTTTATTTATAACCTTGCTTTTTGCAAATTTTGCAGAAAGTATTGCAGAAGGGAGAGGTAAAGCCCAAGCAGCTACCTTAAGACAAAGCAAAAAAGACTCTAAGGCTAGACGCATAAAAAGCGATGGCAGTGAAGAAATGCTTAACTCTAGCGAGTTAAAAATAGGCGATATAGTTTTAGTTAAAGCAGGAGAGCTTATACCTAATGATGGAGAAATTATAGAAGGTGCTGCAAGTGTTGATGAGTCGGCTATTACAGGCGAGAGCGCTCCTGTTTTGCGTGAAGCAGGTGGTGATTTTTCTTCGGTTACGGGTGGGACTATGGTTTTAACTGATTTTTTAAAAATTAAAATTTTAGTTGGAGCTGGAGAAAGTTTTTTGGATAAAATGATTAAGCTTGTAGAAGGTGCTGCACGTCAAAAAACCCCAAATGAAATCGCTTTAAATACTCTTTTGATTGTTCTTAGTTTGAGTTTTTTAGTAGTAGTTGTAAGCTTATGTCCTTTTATGCAGTTTTTAGGGGTAAATTTGCCTATTTCTTGGTTGGTAGCCTTGCTTGTATGTCTCATTCCTACAACCATAGGAGGGCTTTTATCAGCTATAGGAATAGCAGGTATGGATAGGGTTACACGTTTTAATGTTATTGCACTTTCAGGTAAGGCTGTTGAAAGTTGTGGTGATGTGGATACTATGATTTTAGATAAAACAGGAACAATTACTTTTGGGAATCGTTTAGCAAGTGAATTTTATGAAATTCAAAATACCAGCAAGGAAGAAATGATACAAGCTTGTGTTTTGTCTTCTTTAAAAGATGAAACTCCAGAGGGTAAAAGCATAGTTGCATTGGCTCAAAAAATGGGTTATAAACTAGAAGATAATAATATTAAAGAATTTATCGAATTTAGCGCTCAAAATAGAATGAGCGGTGTGGATTTGCAAGATGATACAAAAATTCGCAAAGGTGCTTTTGATGCTATAAGAGCCTATGTAAGTAAAATGAATGGAAAAATTCCTAGTGATTTGGAAGCTAAAGTGATGGAAATTTCAAATCTTGGTGGCACTCCTTTAGTAGTATGTAAAAATGAAAAAATTTTAGGAGTGATTTATCTAAAAGACACGATAAAACCGGGTCTTAAAGAACGCTTTGATGAGCTTAGAAAAATGGGCATAAAAACCCTAATGTGCACTGGGGATAATCCTTTAACAGCGGCCACTATAGCCAAAGAAGCAGGTCTTGATGGTTTTATAGCAGAATGCAAACCTGAAGATAAAATAGAAGCGATTAAAAAAGAACAGGCTCAAGGCAAGATAGTGGCTATGACAGGAGATGGGACCAATGATGCTCCCGCACTTGCACAAGCTGATGTGGGTATAGCTATGAATTCAGGCACTCAAGCAGCCAAAGAAGCGGCGAATATGATAGACCTTGATTCTAATCCTACTAAAATTTTGGAAGTAGTTGAGATAGGAAAAGGTTTGCTCATCACTAGAGGTAGTCTTACAACTTTTAGTATGGCAAATGATATAGCTAAATATTTTGCTATTTTACCTGCTATGTTTAGTGTGGTTTTGCCCCAAATGCAAATTTTAAATATTATGCATTTAGCTACCCCGCAAAGTGCTATTTTATCGGCACTTATTTTTAATGCTATTATCATACCTTTGCTTATACCTATTGCTATGCGTGGAGTGAAATTTAAGCCTATGAAAAGCGAACATTTGCTTTTAAGAAATTTGAGCATTTATGGTTTAGGTGGTATGATAGCACCTTTTATAGGGATAAAAATAATTGATATTCCTACAGCTTGGATACTTGGAATTTTAGGAGTGTGATATGCTTAGAACTTTGCTTAGTTTTTTTGTGGTAATGTTGATATTGTGTGCTCTTGTTTATCCTTTTGCTTTAAATACGTTTGCAAAATTTATTTTTCCTTATCAATCAAGTGGAAGTTTAGTGGATAAAGAAGGTCATGTAACTTTAGATATAAGTAAAGCAGTAGGTTCAAAGCTTTTGGGGCAGGAATTTACTAAGCCTTATTTTTTACATTCTAGAATTTCTGCTGTAAATTATAACACAAGCGAAATAAATCAAAGCAGTGTAAGCTCAGGTGGATTTAATTATGCTATGTCAAATCCTGCTCTAAAAGAACGCATACAAAAAGATTTGCAAAAATTTTTAGATGAAAATTCCCAAATTTCAAAAGAGCAAATCCCTTTGGATTTATTAAGTGCTTCAGGGTCAGGTCTTGACCCTCATATCAGTCTTCAAGCAGCTCTAGTGCAAATTCCTAGAATAACCCAATACTCAAAACTCAGCAAAGAAGAATTAGAAAAAATCATCCAAGAAAATACCGAGTCTAAATTTTTAGGGATTTTTGGGGAAGAAAAAGTTAATGTTTTAGCCGTTAATATAGCCATTGCTAAAGTCATAAACAAAGAATAAAAATGCAAAAACAAAGCCCTGAGCAAATTCTTAAAAAATTTGAAGTTAAAGCCAAAGAAGAAGAAAAAAACAAACTTGCAAAATTAAAAATTTTCTTAGGTTATGCTGCAGGTTCTGGAAAAACTTATGCTATGTTAAGTGAAGCTAAGACTTTAAGAGATAATGGTATTGATGTTGTTTTAGGCTATATAGAACCTCACGATAGAGCCGAAACGATGGCTTTAACACGAGGTTTTGAAAGTATAGCTAATCTTGAAATTCCTTATAAAAATATAATTTTAAAAGAATTTGATTTAGATACTACCCTTAAGAGAAAACCCGCTTTGGTTTTAGTGGATGAACTTGCACACACTAATGCTAAAGGCTTACGTAATGAAAAGCGTTTTCAGGATATAGAAGAGCTTTTAAAAGCAGGAATTGATGTTTATACTACTTTAAATATACAACATTTAGAAAGTTTAAATGATTTAGTAGCAAATATCAGCAAAATAGAAGTTAAAGAGCGTATTCCTGATCGTATTTTTGATGAGGCTGACCAAGTTGAACTTGTTGATATTGAGCCTAGTAAGCTTTTAAAAAGAATGCAAGAAGGCAAAATTTACAAAGAAAAACAAGCTAAACTCGCACTTGAAAATTTCTTCCGCCAAGAAAGACTTATAGCTTTGCGTGAGATTGCCTTAAGAAGACTTGCTTCAAGGGTGAATTTAAGAGCAAGCGAACAAAGGCTTATTAATGATGATTTAGCTTATCATACTGGAGAGCATATTTTAGTTTGTATTAATGCTTCAAATGCAAAGGTTATTCGTGCGGCCGCAAGACTTGCTTTAGCTTTTCATGCTAAATTAAGCGCACTTTATATAAAAAATCCTAATGCTGAAGAAGAAAAAACCTTAGAAGAAAATATAGAGTTAGCTAAAAGTTTTAATGCTGAAATCATTAGCGTTTATGATGATGATATGGCAAGACAAATTGCAGAATATTCCAGTATTAGCAATGTTTCTAAGATTGTTTTGGGCAAAAATAAAGACAAAAAGAAATTTAAAGAAGAAATTTTTGAAGCTGTTGCCAAAAAAGCACCTAATATTGATTTGTATCTTGTAAATGAAAATCAAATTTCCACTCCAAAAATACGCAGTAAAAAAGGTTTTGACTTTTTAGGTTTTTTAAAAATCACAGGGGTTTTGTTTCTGGCAACTTTTATAGCTTTTGTATTTCATAAATTTAATACTCAGTCAAGTAATATAGTGATGATTTTTATTTTGGCGGTTTTTGCTTCTTCTTTCATTTCTGATAATAAATTTTTTGCCTTTTATTCTTCTTTGGTAAGTGTTTTGATTTATAATTTTTTCTTTTTAGAACCTATTTTTAGTCTTAAGATTCACGATAGTGGAAACATTATTACTTTTACAACTATGTTTATAGTGGGATTTTTAACGGCTGTTTTTACAAGGAGATTAAAATTACAATCCAAAGAACTCACTAAAAGAGCTTATAGGACTGCGATTTTACTTGAAAATAGTGAAAAATTAGCAAGAGTAAAAAGCAAACAAGAGCTTTGGGAACAACTTGGAAATCAGGCTTTAAAATTGCTTAATTTACCTATTATTATTTATCCCATGAATAAAAATAATATTTTATCCAAGCCCTTATTATTTTTTAATGACGATAAGCAAATGTTAAAAAATTGCTTTAGTGCTGATGAGATTGCCATTGCTCAATGGGTTGCAACAAACAAAGAAAGAGCTGGTGTTTGCACCAACACTCTGCCTAACGCTAATGCTATGTATTTGCCTATAGAAGATGGAGAAAAAACTAAGGGAGTTATAGGTATAGTTTTGAAAGAAAAACGCCCCTTGCAAGACTTTCAGTATGAAATTTTAAGTGCCTTACTTAATGAAGCGGGAGTGAGAACAAGGGATATATTTTTATTATAAATCCCTTAATTTATTAATTTCATCTCTAATTGCAGCCGCTTTTTCAAATTCTAGTGCTTTAGCTGCTTTGAGCATTTGTTTTTTCAGTTCTTTGACAAGTTTTGCTCTTTCACTTGCTGGCATTTTTTCTAGCTTTTTGCCTTTGCGATAAATTTCGCCTAAATCTTCTTCATTTTTTAAACTTTCTTCTAAATGGCGTTTGACTGAACTTGGAGTGATATTGTGTTTTTTATTATAAGCCATTTGAAGTTTGCGGCGTTCATTGGTGGTATCCATAGCTTCTTGCATGGATTTTGTGATTTTTTTGCAAAAAAGCAAAACCTTACCATTGACATTTCTAGCTGCTCTACCCATAGTTTGGATTAAACTTGTAGTGCTTCTTAGAAAACCTTCCTTATCTGCATCCATAATGGCAATGAGTGAAACTTCAGGCAAGTCAAGTCCTTCTCTAAGCAGATTGATGCCTATTAGCATATGAAAATTCCCACTTCTTAAGCCACGAATAATTTCATTGCGTTCGATAGCATCAATATCAGAGTGCATATATTTGACTTTTATGCCAAGCTCTAAATAATACCTTGTAAGCTCTTCGGCTAATTTTTTAGTCAGCACTGTTACTAGCACTCTTTCATTCCTAGCTATGACTTTTTTGGCTTCATCAAATAAAATTTCAACCTGATTGTCGCTGTCTTTTAGCTCTATTACAGGGTCTAAAAGCCCCGTAGGACGCATAATTTGATGAAAAATATTTTCCTTACTTAGTTCAAGTTCAAGCGGTGCGGGAGTGGCTGAAACAAAGAGAAATTGGCAATTTTTATGGATAAACTCATCAAACATTAAAGGACGATTATCCAAGGCTGAAGGCAGACGAAAACCATAATCGACTAAGGTTTGCTTACGACTCCTATCGCCTGCAAACATCCCGCGAAATTGGGGTAAGGACACATGGCTTTCATCGACTATAACTAGGAATTTTCTATCTTTAATAGCAAAATAATCAAAAAGCGTGTAGGGTGTATCGCCTGCTTTTAGCCCTGTTAAATGCCTAGCATAGTTTTCCACTCCCTTGCACATCCCTGTGCTTGTAAGCATTTCAAGGTCAAATTCCACTCTTTGTTTAAGCCTTTGATATTCTACAAGCTTATTTTCAAGCTCAAATTCCGCTAAGCGTTCATTCAGCTCTATTTTGATGTCTTTGATGGCTTGTTTTAAGCGTTCTTCACCTACGCTAAATTGGCTTGTAGGATAGAGTATGAAGCGTTTTAAATCCTTAGTTTTTTTATTTTCCAAAACATTATAATGATACATCGCTTCAAGTTCATCGCCAAAAAATTCAAGCCTAATCACTTCATCTTCATAATAAGCAGGATAAATATCAATACTATCTCCTTGCACGCGAAAATCAGCCCTATCAAAAAAATTATCATTTCTTTTATAGCCCATATCTACAAGTTTTTTCAAAAGTTCTTTTTGTGAAATTTGCATACCCAGCTCAAAGATTAAGACCATACCTATATATTCATTAGGATTTCCAAGCCCATAATTTGCCGATACACTAGCGATACACACCACATCTTCATAGCTTAAAAGCGAAGCTGTGGCACTTAATCTTAAGCGTTCTAAGTCTTCATTAGTAGAGCTGTCCTTTTCTATAAAAACATCAGTGCGTGGGATATAGGCTTCAGGCTGATAATAATCATAATAAGAGATAAAATACTCTACGCGATTTTTCGCAAAAAAGCCCTTAAATTCGCTATAAAGCTGCGCACAAAGGCTTTTGTTGTGGCTCATAATGAGAGTGGGGATATTTAATTCTTTAATGATATTTGCCATAGTGAAGGTTTTTCCACTTCCTGTAACGCCTAGTAGGGTTTGGTATTTGTTGCCTTTTTTTATGCTTTTTACTATGCCTTGTATGGCGTTTTGTTGGTCAGGGCTGGGTGTGAATTCGCTTGTGAGTTCTAACATTTTTCTACTTTGAATGAATTTGTAAAAAATTTTAAAAAAAATGCCTTAATTGTAAATTAATTCTAGATGAAAAATCTAAATTTAAATTTTTTCTGCTACAATGCGAAGGATATTTTCTAAATTAAATTTAAATTCCAAAAGGGCAAAAATATGTTTGATGAAAAAATAATCAATACTATGACAGATAAAGTAAATGAGCTTATTGAAAAATACAACGAAGTTTGCGAAGCGAATGAAGCTTTAAGAAATGAGCTTGTAAGTGTAAAAGCACAAAATGAAGCCAAAAGTAATCAAATTATGCGTTTAGAAGAAGAACTTAAATCTCGCAATATAGAAAGCGAAGATATTTATAAGAAAATAGAGGCTGTTCTTGGCAGATAATCTAAAACAAGTCATTGTTAATGTCAATGCAAAGGATTTTATTGTCAAGTGCAGTGAAGAATTTGCAAATTTTTTGGAAGATGACATCGCTTTAATCTCAGGTGGCACGAAAAAAATTGAGCTTAAACGCTTTGTCGATGCCTTTGTGAAAAAAAGTTATCAAAACTACATTTTAGAAAGAGAGCTTAAAAAACTAATCAAAGCTATCAATGAAGAACTCCCGACAAAATGAATAAAGCTTTCACCCTGCTTGAGCTTGTTTTTGTGATACTCATTTTAGGAATTTTATCCAGCCTAGCCCTATCTTTTACAAATATCCGAAAAGACGAAGTTCAAATGTTGAAATTAAAAATGGATTATGAGTTGCTAAATTCCGCTCTTGCTTTAATGCGAACTCAAATGAAGCTTAAAAATTTAAATTTCGTTGAAATTTTAGATAAGGCAAAAAATAATCAAGCCAAAGAAAAGCTTTTTTACTGCACGGATTGTGCTTATTCTTTGCTTGATACGCCTATTTATTCTGATTTTAAAGCTTGGATGAAAATCGCTAAAAATCATTATAGTTTTAGCCTAAATGCAAAAGAGAAAATCGAATTTATTTATGATTCTAAAGAAGGCTTGCTAAAATGCTTAGGAATGAGATGCAAAGATTTGAATTAAGATACTATGAGCTTGCAATTTGTGGCTTGTATTTGGATAATTTAATCTTTCATAGCTTTGATGAAATCAAACCTTTGACCCAAGTTCGGGTGGATTTAAAAGCTAAAAAAAACCTTAAAGCCATCGTGCTTAAAGAATGTCAAAAACCTGATTTTCAAACCACGCAAATCAAAGAAATTACACAATATTTTCTAAGTCCTTTGCAATTTGAATTAGCCCATTTTATCGCTTATTATTATGCTTCAAAACTTGGCTTTGTTTTAGGTTTTTTTGAAACAAGCCTTTATTATGAGTGTGAGAAAATTATCCTAAAAGATTTTCCTAAATTAAGCGTTGGGCAAGAAAAGGCTTTTGATTTTCTTAAAAAAGAAAACAATGCCTTGCTTTTTGCCGATACGGGCAGTGGTAAAACTGAAATTTACATTTCTTTGATTAAAGAATGTTTAGAGCAGGGAAAACAAGCCTTGCTTTTAATGCCAGAAATCGCACTCACTCCACAAATGCAAAAGCGTTTGGAAGTGTATTTTAAAGACAATTTTTTCCTTTGGCATTCTAAAATTTCTAAGAAAAAAAAGCAGCATTGCTTAGAGAAATTTAATGAAGGCAAGGTGCTTTTAATCGCAGGGGCTAGGTCGGCTTTGTTTTTGCCTTTTAGGAATTTAGGGCTTATTGTGGTTGATGAAGAACACGATAATTCCTATAAAGCTTCCAATCAGCCTTTATTTAACGCAAGAGATTTGGCTCTTTTTTTAGGGCAAAAAGCAGGGATTAAAGTGGTTTTAGGCTCTGCTACTCCTTCTTTGACGAGCTTTTATAGGCAAAAAAGCTTTAGACTTAAGGGAACTTTTTTTGAAAGCAAAAAACATTTTTTATACGATGAAAATGAGCTTAGTATCACGCCTATGCTTTTAGACGAATTAAAAAAGAGTTTGGCTAGACAAAAACAAGCCATTATTTTTTTGCCTACAAGGGCGAATTTTAGGCAAATTCTTTGCAAGGATTGTGGCAAAAGCATACAATGCCCCTTTTGCTCCATAGCTATGAGTATGCATAAAAAGAAAAATATTTTAAAATGCCATTATTGTAATTATACTTCTTTGATAGAGCAAAATTGCCCAAGTTGCAAGGGTGCAATGCTAGAAGCTAGAAAAATGGGAACAGCCGAGCTTTTAGAGCTTTTACAAATTGCCCTGCCACAAGCAAAAATAGCTAAATTTGATAGCGATAGCGTTACAAGTGTTAAAAAACTCAATACCCTTTTGAAAGATTTTAATGAAAATAAAATCGACATACTCATAGGAACTTCTATGTTGGCTAAGGGGCATGATTATCATAGCGTGGATTTAAGCGTGATTTTAGGGCTTGATGAGTATTTGTTTCGTCCTCATTTTAGAGCCAGTGAAGAGACTTTGGCACTAGCTATGCAAGTAGCGGGTAGAGCAGGGCGTAAGGGCGAAGCTAGAGTGCTTTTGCAGACTAAAAACAGAGCCTTTTTTGAAAAATATATAGAAGATTATGATGCGTTTTTAAAAGATGAATTAGAAAACAGAAAAGAGCTTTATCCACCTTTTAAGCGTCTTTTAAGGGTTCTTATAGAAGATAAAGAGCAACAAAAGGCTAGGAAGCTTTGCGAAAATTTAGCCAAAGCCTTAGGAAGCTTAAAGCAAATAGAACTTATAGGATATGGAGCTTGTGGGGTTGAAATGCTAAATGGAAAATACCGCTTTTATTTGCTTTTTCGAAGTGAAAATTACAAGGCTTTAATAAGGGTTGAAAACTATATTTTGCAGTTTAAAAACGCTAACTGCGATATTGACCCCATTGATTTTATGTGAAAGCTATCATTTTCAAATCATTTTTTCAAATTCGGCGTAGTATTTCCAAGAAGCTACTATATCGGGGCGATGTTGTTTTAAAAGGGCAAATTCATCTTGAAAAATTTTAAAAAATTCAGGGATTAGGGATTTATTTTTTGCAAAATACGCTAAGACATCTTCTTCTTTTATCATTTTTATTTCTGTTTCATCTATGGTTTTTTTAATTTCACACAAAAAATCATATAAATAAGCCTTAATGCTTGCGAACAAAGGCTCATTTTGTTTTAGTTTTTCAAAATCATTTTTGCAGACATACACGCCCATATCATCACTTAAATCATTTTGGATAATTTCTTCTATGAAGTTGATTTTTTCAGGGTCTAGGTATTTTCTATCTAGGATAATAGGAATGCTATCTATTGGGTCGATATTAGGATTTTTTGGGTTATTGGGGTGCTTAAGATGAAAGATATTGTGAGTATCCTTAGAATTGGCATAAAGCGTGATGGGAAAAAGATAGCGTATATAGCCTCTAAATTCCTTGATTTTAAACAAATCTAAACTTTCTTTAGGGGGGGGGTAAGGCTAAATTTCTTAGAGAGTGAATTCATAGTGTTTAAGGCTTTTTGGGGCTTAATTTCTTCCATATCAACATAAGATATATTATTTTCGTTAAAGCGTTTAAGCAAGTAAGCGATGATAAAACCGCTATTTGCAAGCTCATTTTTGTCGATTTTAAGCTCCTTGCTTTGATGGGTTAAAAAGCGTATGTAATGCCGCCAATCATAAGTTAGATTAAACTCAGGGGGATAGTCTCTTAAAACCTTACTCCAATCCCTACCCCAAGAATGCCTTAAAATTCCTATGGGGTCGCGAACCCCGCAGATAATTTTGGAGTTAAAATCAAGCAAGGCTAAAAATTTATCAAAATCAGGCAGGTTAATTTCGGCTATATTGATAGCGTATTGTGGATTAGCATTGTTGATTAAGCACGAATGATGAATGCAGTATCTTTCCTTAGAATCAGCAGGCAATATCCACGAAGGGATACATTTGACATTGCAGCATTGATTAAGGTATCTTAAAAACGCCGCCGCTCCCACTCCGTGCGGGGAGATGTAGATGAATTTATAATGCTTAGGCAAGGGCAAATTTAAATCCCAAGCCAACTCAGCACAATGCCTACTTGCATCTATTTCTATAAATTCTGGGTTTATTAAGGGTGGATAAGCTAATTTTTCATATTTTTGCTTAAATTCATTAGAGTCAAGCCAAGTGCAAATAAGCTCAATATTTTCTAAAACAAAATTAAAAAAATTTTCATTGTTAGAATGAGAAAGTGCATTAAGAAGAATTTTAGCTTGAATAGGATTTAACTTGTTTTTGATATAAAGTAAAAGATTTTGCATTTTTTTCCTTAAAAATTTGAAAAATTAAGCTTAATATTACCCAAAATAAACTTTAGCTAAAGCAATAAAAAGTTAAAATTTAAAATTAAATTTCAAAAGAGTAAGGTTATGGAATATAAAAGATTTAAAACCAAGCAGGTTAAGGTAGGCGATGTTTTAATAGGCGGAGATGCTCCCATTTCGGTTCAGTCTATGCTTTTTAGCAAGACAAGGGATGTTGAAGCTTCTTTAGAGCAGCTAAGAAGGCTTTATTTTGCAGGGGCTGATATAGTCCGCCTTGCCTGTCTTGATATGGCAGATGCAAGGGCTTTGAAAGAGATTAAGGCTCAAAGTCCCCTGCCTTTAATCGTAGATATTCATTTTAATCATAATTTAGCCGTTTTTTGTGCTGAATTTATCGATGGAGTGCGTATTAATCCCGGAAATATAGGCTCTAAAGAAAATATAAAAGAAGTCGTTCGTGCGTGTAAAGAACGCAATATCCCCATACGCATAGGCATTAATCACGGCTCCATAGAAAAACAATTTAGCGATAAATTTGGCTATGGCGTGGATGCTATGCTTGAAAGTGCGAAGTATAATATCAAGCTTTTGGAAGATTTGGACTTTTTTGATATTAAAATTTCTATGAAAACTTCAGACACTCAAAAGACCATAGAAGCCTATGAGAGACTAAGACCCCTTTGTGCTTATCCTTTTCATTTGGGTGTAACAGAAGCGGGGACGAAATTTCATAGCACTATTAAAAGCTCCATTGCCTTAGGGAAGCTATTGCTTAAGGGCATAGGCGATACCTTGCGTGTGTCTATGACGGGCGAACTTGAAGAAGAAATTCGTGTGGCTAAAGCGATTTTGCAAGATAGTGGGGTGCAAAAAAGCGGGGTAAATATCATATCGTGTCCAACTTGTGGCAGAATTCAAAGCGATTTAATCAAGGCTATAAAAATCGTAGAAGAAAAAACCAAGCATATCAAAGAGCCTTTAAATATCAGTGTAATGGGTTGTGTTGTCAATGCTTTGGGCGAAGCTAAGGGAGCTGATGTAGCCATAGCCTTTGGAAAAAATCAAGGCTTAGTGATAAGACAGGGTGAAGTGGTGGCTAAACTCAAAGAAGATGAGCTTGTGGATAGATTTTTAGCTGAGATTGAAGATGAGCTTAAGAGTAGGGCTGTAAAAGAATAAAAGCCAAAAAGCAAGGTATCGCCTTGCTTTTTAAACGGCGTTTTAAAACGGCCATATCGCTTCTATAACCTTACTTCCCCAAGGTTTTCTAGTGCTTCTATCGACTTCGCCTTCGGTTTTATAAAGAATTTTCGCATCGGCTATGTATTTACTATCTATGGTATTATCCTGACCGATGTCATAAGGACGAATGACACCGCTTAATTGTATGATTTGTTTTTCGCCATTGATTAAAAGCTCTCTTGAACCTTCGATAAAATAATTCCCATTGGATAAAATTTTAATCACACGGGTTGAAATAGTCGTGCTAAAACTCTCATTCCTGCTTTGAGAACCTGTTCCTGTGTAGCTATTTGTGCTATTAGTTTGAAAGCCTATGTTAGAGTAGGCATTGACCTTATTGATAGCACTGCCTACAATCCCAGCTCCACCCGTTAAACTTCCTCCACCTAAGTTAGAAGTGTTGGTTCTATTTGTAGCCTTGTTTGCCTGAGTGCTTTGTGTGGTGCTTTCTTGTATCACAACCGTAACCAAATCATTGACATTCATCGCTTTTTTATCTGAAAATAAAGGATTGTCCCCTTTGCCAAAAAGAGAGCCCGGAGCACTTTCTATATTGTTGCTTTGTTTAGGAGCAAGTTCTTCTACATAAGCAGGGGGTTTCATAGAAATTTGCGGATCAACCGTAGCCGAACAACCAAAAAAAGCTAAGGGTAGCGTATAGAGTAAAAATTTTTTCATTTTCGTCCTTTAAAAATGTGAATTTTTTCGTTTTTTTGTTAAAATTATGTAAAAGCAAAGAGTGTTCCACTTTTTAAAATTAAGGAGAAAATAATGGCAAATCTTTATTTGATAAAGTCTAGGAGTGATGAGTTAAATACCCTAGTTAGCACAAAATTGCTCGAAAATTATAGTAGAATTTACAAAAATATGGCGATTTATGTCCCTGTGATTTATGTGCATCGTATCCCTATTTTACAAGAATGGCTTGAGAATTTTCACATCAAGCAAAATTTAAAAAATGCCTATGGTTTTACTTTTAAAGAAGCTATGGATGAATTTAGTGCCGACCCGCATAATTTTTTTAATACCATTTTAGAAGAATACGAAGAATTAAAACTCAAATACGATTTTGTGTTGGTAAGTAGCTTTTGTGAATTTGGCATACTCGATGGCTTTGATTTGAGTATAAAATTAGCCAAAAATCTCAACACCCCCATAGCAGCTATTATCAATGAAAAAGACAGGCTTTTAGCACAAAAATATTTCAATGAAGCCTTAGCGGGTAGGAATTATGCTATGATTGATGAGAATTTTGATTTTGAAAAATTAAATAAGCTTGAGCCTTATGATTTTACAACTTCTCATCGTTTTAAATATGAGTTGATTAAAAAAAGCGTAAAAAATAAAAAAGTCGTTGTTTTGCCTGAAAGTGATGATGAGAGAATTCTAAAGGCGGCTGAGCTTTTGCTAAAGAGCAATGTAGTCGAGCTTATTTTGCTAGGAGATGAAAAAGAAATCAAAAAAAACACAGACAAGTTAGGCATTAATCTTGCTACCATTAAAATCATCAATCCCCTAAATTCTCAGTATAATGAAGAATTTACCCATATGCTTTATGAAGCAAGAAAGTCTAAGGGAATGAGCCTTGAAGAAGCACAGAATTTAGTTAAAGATAGAAGCTATTTTGGCACCTTGCTTGTGCATAGTGGCAAGGCTGATGCTATGGTAAGTGGGGCATCAACGACCACAGCCCAAACGATTCGACCTGCTTTACAGCTTATCAAAACCAAAGAAGGCATTAGCTCAGTTTCTGGAATTTTCTTTATGGGGCTTGAAGATAGGGTTTTAGCCTTTGCTGATTGTGCTGTAAATCCAAGTCCAAGTCCCGAGCAGCTTGCTACTAGTGCTTATGTGAGTGCTATGACGGCTAAATCTTTTGGGCTAGAGCCTAAAATAGCCTTGCTTTCTTACTCAAGCGGGGATAGTGGCAAGGGAGAAAGTGTGGAGCTTGTAAAAGAAGCATTGAAAATCGCTAAAGAAAAATACCCTGAGCTAAATATAGATGGTCCTATGCAATTTGACTGTGCTTATGATGCTAAAACCGCAGCTAAAAAAATGCCAAATTCTAAAATAGCAGGTCAGGCAAATGTCTATATCTTCCCTGATTTAAATGCGGCAAATATTTGCTATAAAGCCGTTCAAAGAACCGCTAATGCCTTAGCGATTGGTCCTATTTTGCAAGGACTTAAAAAGCCTGTAAATGATTTAAGTCGCGGCTGCTTAGTAGAAGATATAGTCGATACCGTGATTTTAAGCGCTATACAAGCACAATAGAAAGGAAAAATAATGAAAATTTTAGTTTTAAATTCAGGCTCTTCCTCGATTAAATTTAAATTTTTTGACGATAAAATCGTTAAAGCTAGTGGTTTGGTAGAAAAAATTGGAGAGCAAAATTCAAAAGTGAGTTTAAAAAATGTCTTAAATAACGAAAATTTTGAAAGAGAATTAGCCATAAAAGACCACGAGCAAGGATTAAAGCTTGTAAGTGAGCTTTTTAAAGAATCAGGAATTTTAGCGGATTTAAATGCTCTTGATGGTTGCGGGCATCGCATTGTGCATGGGGGAGCGAAGTTAAAAGAGCATTGCTTAGTAAGTGATGCCGTGCTTGAAGAGCTTGAAAGGGTGAGTGTTTTTGCACCCTTGCATAATCCTGCTCATTTAATGGGGATTAAAACTATGCTAAAAGCCGCTCCAAGCGTTAGCAATGCTGTGATTTTTGATACGGCTTTTCACGGCACTATGCCTGATTTTGCTTATATGTATGCTTTGCCTTATGAATTTTATGAGAAGCATAGTATAAGAAAATACGGCTTTCACGGCACTTCTCATTCTTATGTTAGTTCTAGGGCGGCTCTTTTGCTAGGTAAAAAAGATATAAGCTGTATTTCAGCCCATCTTGGAAATGGAGCTAGTGTTTGTGCTATTAAGCAAGGGCAGAGCGTAGATACTTCTATGGGCTTTACTCCGCTTGAGGGTTTGATTATGGGGACTCGTTGTGGGGATTTAGACCCTGCTATTTTGCCCTACATAGAACGGCTTAAAAATTTAAATAGCGATGAAATAGATAGTTTGCTGAATAAAAAAAGCGGAGTGTATGGAATTTGCGGCTTTAATGATTTTAGAGATATAGCAAAACAGATAGAGCAGGGCAATGATAAGGCGCGTTTGGCTCTTGATATGTTTTGTTACCGCTTGGTTAAATACATAGGGGCTTATTTTGCGGTGCTACCAAAGACGGATGCTCTTATTTTTACAGGGGGTATAGGCGAAAATGATACTTTGGTGCGTAGAAAGGTTTGTGAGAATTTGGCACATTTGGGTATGGAGCTTGATTTTGAGCTTAATGAGCAAAGAAGCTCAAAAGAAAGAATGATAAATCATACTCATTCTAAGGTTAAGATACTCATCATTCCCACAGATGAAGAATTACAAATCGCTAGGATTACTGGGGAGCTTATCAGCAAAAATTAAACAAGGCTACATACTCGCCTTGTTTTTCGTTTAATACTTTAAAGGTGCTGAGTATATAAGCAAAACTCTCATCATCTAAGCCATAAAGTTCTTTTACTAGCAAATCATTTTTTGCCCTTAGAGTGTCATAGGCTTTTTTGGTTTTTGGAATTTCTTCATTTTGTATGTTAAATTCTTGTTTTAGCTCATCAAAATAATGGTTTTTGTCATTAAAAAGTTGCAAAAGCAGGGCATTTCTAGCTAGGCTTTTGTAATTTTCATTATTTTTTAGTTCTTCATCGCTTGGTTGAGGCAGAGGAATTCTTTCTAGGTAAGTTTTATTTACATTGATTTGCACCATATTTCTTATGATAAAATCCACTACTAAAGAATTAAACAAAGCTAAGATAAATAAAACCCTCTTCATAGGCACTATAGCTATACAAATTTTATTATCTTTTAAAATATATTGTTTTGGAATATGAGAATAAACACTATTTCCACATCCGCAATTTTTTGGCAACAAAGAAGCTATTAGGGTTCTTTCATCTGCATCTCTTGCAATAGCCCTATAAGCAAGTCTAAAAAATTCTCTATCGTATTTTATGAATTTAGGATTTAACTTTTTATTTGTAGCTTTTTTGGCTCTTGAAAGTTCTTTGCTTTTTAAACGCTCATCTAATTTAGCCCTGTCTAAAAAATAAGTCGCTTGGCTAAAATTTGCGTTAAATTGATGTATCATCTTTCCTTCATATAAGGGCAAAAGCCCTTCTTTAAATTCTTCTATAAACAAACCTTTATCGGTAGTCATATTTAATTCTTGTCTAAAATCTATATAATCAAAAGACAAGTTTTGAAAAGTTTGATAGCATTTTCTTAGAATTTTTAAGGCTTGTTTGTCTTTTAGTTCCATTAAGGCTAGGTGGGTTGGGCTTAGTTTTTTTATATCTTTTAAGCTTAGGTATAAAATTTCATCTTTATTTTCAAGAGAATTTGTGTTTGTTTTATAAAACATAGTTTTGATTTTATGTTTTAACGGGGGGGGGGTATTGCTTATGAGCATAAGAGCAAATTTATATCTAAAATAAACATCACTAAATATGGTTTCTCTGTTTTCAAAACTATAAAAATACTCTAAAGTTTTATTTTCTAAGATTTCTTTGCGTAAGTTTAAGCTTCCATCTTCAAACATCAAAGCACTTGGAATTACATAGGCTAAATTCCCGCCTTGTTTTAAAAGAGTAAGGTTTCTTTCTACAAAAAGACGAAATAAATTAATATCTTTTGTTAAAGAATTAGACATAAATGTATTTTTATAATAAACATTAATTACATCTACATACGCTTTTTGTTTTTCGTAATTTTGTCTTATATAGTCTTTAGCTAGTAAGTTATTTTGAATTTCTTTTTTCTTGCTAGCGATTAAACTTCTATAATCGCTTTTGTATTGTGGGAAAAAATCACTATCGCTAAATTCTGACTTATCCCAAGGTGGATTGCCTATGATGAGGTCAAAACCCTGTAATTTTTGATTTTCTGTGATTTGGGGAAATTCTAACTCGTAGTTAAAAAAGCTAAATTCTTTTTGGTATTTGCTAATTATTTTTTTTGCTTGTTCATTCTGGCTTAAATTTTGTAATTCATCTTGGCTTAAGGCTTTTAAAATTTGCCCCTCTTCTTCGTTAGCAAAATGAAGCGTGTTGATGTAGTTTAAATATAAATTTAACTTATCAAGCTTGGGTGTGATTTCATTTTGATAAATTTGTTTGGATTGTTTAATTTCTGTTTCATTTATATCTTTTAACTTATCAAGCTTTTCAAACACTTCTTGTAAAATTTTAAATTCTTCGCTTATGGAAGCTGTGAAAAGATTGTAAGAATTTTGTTTGATTAAGCTTTTAAAATCTTCAAGGCTAGAATTTATCAAAGCATTACCACACTTTATGTGATGTTCTATGAAGGAAAGTGGAGTGCCAAAAATAAAACTATCTATCCAAAGGCTCAGTTTGGTAAGCTCGACACTAAAAGGATTTAAATCCACTCCATAAATAATGCGTTTAAGCAAAAGTCGTTTTAAAATATCACTCTCATCTATTTCATAATCTTGCACAAAATCTTTTATGTGGCTTAGTATATGCTCTTTTTCTTGTTCATAAAGCTTTTTTAAATTGCTAAATTTATCAAAATCACTTAAAACTATGTGTGTGATAGCGTTTAAAGCACCCACTAAAAAATGCCCACTGCCACAAGCATTGTCTAGTATTTTGAAATTTAAAATATTTTCATTGTTTAGCTTGTCTTTTAAAGCACTTTGTATCAAGAAATTCGCAAGGGATTTTGGCGTATAAAAACTAGCACTTGTTTTTCTGGAATTACTGCTATTTTTAAGGTAAATTTGCCCTTTTTTATAAAAGCTATATTTTTCTATCTTTTTTGATTTTTCTAAGATTTTAAAATCATAATTATCAAAATAACACTCTATTTCTTTGGATTTTTCTTTATAACTTACATAATAAATATCTTCATAAGCTAACTCAAAAAAATAAGAGAGTAAGCCTTCATAAATAGTGCCTAAATGTTCTACGCTTAAGGTTTTATAATCTCTTTTAAATTTAAAGAGTGTATTATTTTCTTCAAAATTTAAAAGCTGGTTTAAAATATGTTTTAAGTCCTTATCGCTAAAGATTTTTGGGGTGCTTAAAAGTATGGTTTTACTCTCATCAAATAAGCCACCATTAAAAACAGGCATATCAAAATTTCCCTTGCCTTTGTTGTAAATATGAAAAATATTTTCAAGCTCTCCAAAACCACCGCTTAAGCTTTCATCATCTTGTAAATTTTCAAGTAAGGTTCTAAGGCTGATTTTGCTTTTGAAATATTTATGCTTTTCTAGGATAAGTTCAAATTTATCTTCAAAATACGCTATAAATAAAAGTCTAAATACAAAATACAAAGAATTTTCATAAATGAGTTTTAAATCCGCTCCTGTTTTATCATAAATTCTAGAGCCTATAAATTCAAACAAAGATTCTTTTCCATTAGTTCCATAGATAATGGATTTTAAATCGTCTTCTATTTTGATTTTGGAAAGTTTGTTGTTAGCTAAGGCTGTTTGCAAATGATTTTCTTCTTTGAAATTAAAAGCAGCAAATACACTATAAAAATACGCAAAAGCCTTGTCATTTTGGTCTTTGATGATTTGTTCTAAATTGATTTCATAAAAAACTTTGTTCGAATTTAGCGTAGAATTATCATAAAAACGCCAAAATCTCCCATTGGTTAAAAAACCATAGTCTTTTTTAAGATTGCTTAAATATCTTAGAATTTGAAAGTGGGGATTGTCTTTTACTTTTTTATTGTCTATCTCTACATCGTAGGCTTTTGATTCTAAGATGATGGCAAATTCATTGTTGGATTTTTTCGTTTCTTTGTCTAAATTTTCGTATTTTGCTTTTAATTTTTCATTGCTAAAGAGCAAAAAATCAGGTTTTTCCAATTTTCCTTGTATGATTTTTTCATCTTGTCTTACAAAGTACCACCCTAAAATTTCTAATACTTTTGATATAAATTCATCTTCAAATTGATGTTCGTTTTGTTTTTTAAATTTTTCTTCGTCATAAATTTTGGTAATTTGGTTTAAAATATCCTTAAAAATTTCCTGCTTGGCTTTGAAATCATAAATAAGAGGAAAGTCAATTTCTAAAGAATAACTTGTGAAAAGATTGTTGTTAAGGTATTTTTTAAGTTCTGGACAATAAGTCATATTTTTACTTTCTTTGATAAAATGCTTGAAATTATAGCAAAATAATTTTATGGGCGAAGAAATTTACGGGCGAAGTTTAGTTGAAATTAAAAATTTTTTAGCTAAAATCCCTGCTAAAAAACAAAGCGTAAATTATGGAAAAATTTAAAGAATTTAGTCTTAATTTTTTATTCAAAGTATCAAACCAACCCGTGCTTGTTAAGGATTTATTGGAAGCGAATGCACTTTTTAATGATGGTATGTTGGTTGACCCTTCTAAGCTTAATTTTAACTTTAAAAATGTGAATTTTTATATTTATTTTGGAATATTTTGCGGGGTGGTTTTATTGCCTTTGCTTTTCATTACGCATTATTTTTTGACAAGACTTGATTTTCATATCAGCGTGTTAAGTGCGGTGATGGTTACAGCTTGTGTTTTTATAGGCTATGATATTTTTAAAGTTTATGCTAGGAAAATCATCTCTAAAAAATTAATACAAAAGGCTTGGGCTTTGCATTTTCCTTATTTTGCTTATGAAAAATACTCTGTGATGGCGGGTGAATTTTATAAACAAGCCTTAAAAGAAGAAATTCCAAAAGCTAATTTAGAGCAGTATGTTTTAGATAAAATCATTCATTCTAAATAATCCAAAATTTGATTTTGAAAACGCATATTTTCTAGCCTTCTTTTCAAGTCTTTATTTTCTTCGTTTAAAACATTTTCTTCTGTTCTTAGCGTGGCAATTTCTCTACTAAGATAATAAATTTGGTTTCTAATGTAAATTTGCGGAGCAAACAAAAACAAGGCAAAGCTAACAAGCAAAGCTGCAAAAAGAAGATGGTTGAAATTTAAATTTCTATCTTCTTTTGTCGCATTAGAAAAGCCCTCTAATAATACATTTTTTTCTTTTTGAGCGTCTTCATTGTTTTGCTGCTTTTGGACTTGAACGGGTGGTTTTGGAAGTTCTTGTTTGTTTTCTTGTTTTATTTTTTTTTGTAAATTTTCCAAACTTTGTTTGACATCAGGCTGGTTTTTAGGCTCAGGTTTTTTTTCTATTTTTTTCTCTGTGCTTTGGACTTGCTGTGCTTTGGACTTTTGAGTCTGATTTGATGGTTTTGTAGGCTTTTCTTCTTGGGCTTGAATGGGAATTTGATTGTTTTGAATTTGGGCTTTGTTTGGCGTATTTTTTGCTTCGTTTGATTTTTTCCTTGCAAAGCTAAAAATTTTTCTAGTTTTTTTATGGCTTTCTTTTTTTTTCTCTTTGCTTTTGGTTTTCATTTTAGAGAAAATTTTTTTAGCAAGGGATTGTTTTTCTTCTAATTTAACATTGATTAAGTCTTCTTTTAAATATATATTGGATTGTTTAGTGCTTTTTGGCTCATATTCTCCATCTAATTCTTCTAAGAAAGCAGTCTTTTTTTTAAAACGGCGTCTTAAAATATCATCGCTAGAAAAATCCTCTTTTAAATCCTTATCCAGTGGCTTACCCTGACTCACCGCACGGGAAAATTTTAGCATTTTTTGCCGTATATTTTGGCGTTCTTTTAAAAATTCATCTTCTAGCATTCATTATCCAATATTTTTAAAATAAAAAGCACGCATTTTAGCACAACTTGAACGGGAATTCTTCAAAAGCTCTTCTTTGCTTGGCACTATGGCTTTCTTGCTAAGAATTTCGCCTAGACTATGGTTGTTGCCACACTCACAGCGTAAAGCTCTATCATCACAAATACAATTTTTTGCCCATTTTTTGAAAAAAGTTTTTACTATCCTATCCTCCAAAGAATGAAAACTAATAATCGCTAAAATACAAGCTCTTGGTTTTAAAATTTCTAAATTCTTAAGAAAATCTTTTAAGGCTTGAAGTTCTTGATTGATTTCTATTCTAATGGCTTGAAATGCTAGAGTTGCTTTAGATATTTTTCTATTATTATGTTTTGTTTTTCCTATAATCTGGCAAAGTTCTTTGGCACTTTTAATGGGAGTTTTGTTTCTTGCAAGGCAAATTTTTTCAGCGATAAAATTGGCATCGTGCAACTGTGCGTATTCTTTAAAAATAAAAGCTAATTGCTCTTTTGAATAGTTATTAACCAAATCATAAGCTGACATTTTGGAATTTTGGTCCATTCTCATATCTAAAAAATTAGAATTTAAGCTAAAGCCTCGCTCATCTTTATCAAGCTGAAACGAAGAAACTCCAATATCAGCTAAAATTCCCCTTAAATTTTCTTTATGTGAAATTTTTTCTAAAATTTCACTAAAATTGCTTTGTATAAAGCTTATTCTATCCTTAAAACATTCAAGGCGTTTTTTGGAAAATTCTAAGGCTTGGCGGTCTTGGTCGCAAGCGATTAATTTAATATGCGGATGATTTTTAAGTAAAGCTTCACTATGCCCTCCAAAGCCTAAGGTGCAATCTAAAAAATAACCCGTGCTGAGATTTTTAAAAAGCTCTTCAACTTCATTAAGCAAAACTGGGATATGAGGAATTTCCAAAACGCTAATCCTATAAAAATTTATTGATAAGGTGTAATTATAACTCAATTTCATTGCAAAATCATAAATTTAAAGAACAAAGATTTTTTAGTAAAAATTTGATAATTAAACTACACTTAAACACTTCTAGGCTACAATACGCATTTAAATTCAATCAAGGAATGATATGCTTACTTGGATGCAACATCACAAAAAATATCTTGTTGTTACTATATGGATTAGCACCATAGCCTTTGTTGGTGCTGGCTTTTTGGGTTGGGGTGCTTATGATTTTAATCTTAATCGTAGCTCTAGTGTTGCAGTAGTGGGAAATGAAAAGATAAGTTTTAGTGAATTTGACACTAGATACAGACAAATTTTAGCTTATTATAATCAAATCAGTAATGGGGCTTTAAGCGAAGAAAATGCGAAGCAATTAGGCATCGAAAGTGCGGCTTTAACTTCGCTTATTGAAGATAAGCTTTTGTTAAATTTTGCCAAAGATATAGGCATTGGAGTGAGTGAAGATGAAATTTTGCAAAAACTTGCAAATACTAGGGAATTTCAAAATCCTAGTGGGGATTTTAATAAGAGTATTTATTATGAGCTTTTAAATGCCAATAATTTAGCTCCAAAAGATTATGAAATGCAACTTGCAAACGAAGTAATTACGGATAAGCTTAATCAAATTTTTAATATCTCTAACAAGGATGAAGAGCTAAAAATGTTAGCTTCTAGTTATTTTATGCAAGATGCTTTAAGTATTGCAAAAATCGATTATGATAAAAAAAATATTCAAATCAATGAAGAGGACTTAAAAAAGCTTTGGAATGAACACAAAGAAGAGTATAAAACTAAAAAAATATATGAAATTTCCACTTATTTTTTAGAGCCTAGTAATGAAAAAATTGACGATAAGGAATTGGAAAAATTTTATAATCAAGATGAGAATAAACTAAAATATAAAGATTTTGCAGGTAAAGTGATGGATTTTGGGGCTGCTAAAAGTGAAGTTGCTAAGGATTATGCTTTAATGCAATTGAAAAATACAGCTAATGCTAAATTTTTAGACTTAAAAAATGAAAAAGTTAGCTTTCAAAAAGATTTAAATATTAGCGAAGCCGATGTTTATTATCCCATCGAGCTTTTGAATAAGGCTAAAAATGGAGATGTTTTACGACCCGCACCTTATAATAATGGATATATCATAGTTAAACTTAATAAAATAAATCCTATAAGAAATAAAACTTTTGAAGAAGCTAGAGCTGAAGTTTTGCCTATGTATTTAAGCGAACAAGCTAAAAAGAATTTAGAAGAAAAGGCTAAAAGCAGTTTAGCTAATTTCAAAGGCGATAATATAGGCTTTGTTAGCCGTGATAGCTCTCGTGATAGTGTTAAGCTGAGTGATGGGATTTTAAATGATTCTGAATTTGCTTATTTTTTAATGAATGTATTTAATAGCGAACAAAATAGCTCTTTCGTGCTTATAAATGATAGCAAGGCAATACTATATAAAATCAATAAGCAAAAATTAGCTATGAGTTCTAATAAATTCGAACAATATAAAACAATGTTAGAACAAAATTTGCAGAATTTAAAAGCAAATGAACTTAAACGCGAGCTTGTTGATGAACTAAAAAAGACATATCAGGTAAAAATTTATTATAAAGGGAATTGATTTTGAATATATTAGGAATTGATTTAGGCTCAACCCAGACTTGTGCCATTATTGCTCAAAAAGATGAAGATGGATTAAAAATTATTGGTTTTTCTAAAGCAAAAACTAATGGGGTTAAAAAAGGCGCTATTACCAATATAGAGCTTGCTTCTAAGTCCATAGAAGAAGCGGTTAGAAATGCACAGATGATGAGTGGGGAGCATTATGATAAGGTTGTGGTATCTATTTCGGGTGCTTATACAAAAAGTGTTGATAGTATAGGTGTTGTGAATATCCCTAATCACGAAATAGGCATTAAGGAAATCCATCGTGCCGTAAGCACAGCCAAACATACTGCTAACCTACCAAGTGGCTATGAAATCATTCATGTTTTACCTTATAATTTCAAGGTTAATGACCTAGAACATGTTGATGACCCTTTGGGTATGAGTGGTAATCGCTTAGAAGTTTCAACTCACATTGTCATCTCGCAGGAGTCTCACATTAAAAATCTTAAAAAAGCTGTGGAATTAGCGGATTTAAGAGTGGATAATATAGTCCTTTCAGGTTACGCTTCAGCCATAGCTTGTTTAGATGATAGCGAAAAAGAATTGGGGGCTGTTTTGATCGATATGGGTGGAGCCATTTGTGATATGGTAGTGCATACTGGAAATTCAATTAGATATAATGATTGTTTGCAGATTGGTTCAATTAATATTACTCAAGATTTATCCATGGCACTCCATACGCCTTTAAAAGAAGCAGAAAAAATTAAACTGAGTTACGCAGCCCTTTCTCAGCAACCTGATACTTTGATACAAATTCCTTCAATGGGCGATGAGAGAAAGGTTAATGAGGTTTCTTTAGATATTATTTCAAATGTAATTTATGCAAGAGCAGAAGAAACTTTGATGATTTTAGCAAAAATACTCAGTGATAATCGTTATGCCAATGCCATAGGGGGTGGAGTGGTTTTGACAGGTGGAATGACTAAATTAGCAGGTATTGATGAGTTAGCCCCTGCAACTTTTGATAACCGCTCTATAAGACTTGCTGCTGCAAGAAAAGATTTAATTACGGGTTTTAGTGAAATTTTTAATGACCCTGAAAATACCTGTGCCATAGGACTTTGCTTATATGGAGCGGGGTATTTTACGCCTTATGAACTTGATTCTAATGAAAAATTAAGATATAAGGGGGAAATCGAAAATTTTAACCGTCAAATCAAGCAAGATATTGTTTTGCAAAAAGATACAGAAAGTGAAATAAAATCCGATTTTTTTGATGAAAATTTGCAAGAAAATGATACAATTGCGATACAAGAACAATTAGATTTTAAAGAGCCAAAAGAAAAAAAACCTAGCGTTTTTTCAAATATCTGGCATAAAATTATGAATCAATTTTAACAAGGAGAAGGTTTTATGAGTGAATTTTTAGTAGAAGAAATGCAACATAATAAGGGTGCGAAAATTAAAGTTATAGGCTGCGGTGGCGGTGGCGGTAATATGATTAACCATATGGTTAAAATGGGATTAAATGAGCTTGATTTAATTGCGGCAAATACCGATGCACAAGCTATTTCGACTTCATTAGCAAAAACTAAAATTCAACTTGGAGAGAAAAAAACCAAAGGTTTGGGTGCGGGGATGTTGCCTGAAGTGGGTGCAGAAAGTGCTAGAGAAAGTTTTGAAGAAATAAAAGCAAGTCTTAGTCAAAGTGATATTGTATTTATTGCTTCAGGTTTTGGTGGGGGCACAGGCACAGGAGCCACTCCAGTTATTGCGCAAGCGGCTAAAGAAATTGGAGCCTTAACCGTTTCTGTCGTAACTATGCCTTTTGCTTTTGAAGGAAAACAAAGAAAAAAACTTGCTGAAAGCGGTCTTTCTGAGCTTAAAAAAGAAAGCGATTCTATTCTTGTAATTCAAAATGAGAAATTATTAAGTATTATTGATAAAAAAGCAGGAATCAAAGATGCTTTTAGATTGGTTGATGATATTTTAGCCCGTGCTGTGAAGGGTATGGTATCTATCTTGCTTGATAATGGGGATATTAATGTGGATTTTGCAGATGTAAGAACTATTATGAGTCACCGGGGACTTGCACTTATGGGTGTTGGTAGTGCTAGTGGAGAAAATGCCATAGAAGAAGCTCTTTCAAATGCTATAGAGTCTCCTTTACTTGATGGAATGGATATTAAGGGGGCTAAGGGTGTGATTTTACACTTTAAAACCAGTTCTAATTGCTCTTTGTTTGAAATTTCAGCAGCGGCAAATAGCATACAAGAAATTGTTGATGAGAATGCTAAGATTATCTTTGGCTCTACTACAGATGATAGTATGGAAGATAGGGTTGAAGTAACTATTATCGCAACGGGATTTGAGGATAAAGACACAATGGCTAAAAAATCCACTGAAGAAGCTCAAGCTTCTAAGAAAAATCCTTATTTAAGTCTCAAAAAGGTAAGTGGTGGTTATGATGAAGAAATAATGGCACAAATTGAAACACCCACTTTCTTACGCCGACAGATGGATTAAAATTGATTTTTGAAGCAAGATTTAATCTTGCTTTGTTCTTTAAAAACTTAGCTCTTAAAATTCTTTCAAATTTTTGTTTATTTCATAAAAGTTGGAACACTCTTTGCTTTTTAATTATAAAAATAGTTATAAAATCTTAAATTTATAGGTGAAAATATGCAAAATGGATATTATCAAGCCACAGGTGGAATGGTAACTCAGTTTAATAAACTTGATGTTATCACAAATAATCTTGCCAATATTAATACAAGCGGATACAAAAGAGATGATGTTGTCATTGCAGATTTTAAAAGGATTTTTAAAGAAACTCAGGATGAGTTACCTATAGAAAACCACACAAGAGACGCTTCTCGTTTTGTAAATACTACCCTAGATAGGGTGCCCCAAATTTCTCAAGGCTACACAGATTTTAGCTTAGGTTCTTTAAAGGCTACGAATAATCCTTTGGATTTAGCTATGACAAGAGAGGATACCTTTTATCTGGTTCAAACTAAAGATGGAGAGATAAGGTTAAGCAAAGATGGAAATTTTCAGCTTGATGATGAGGGTTATTTGGTAAATAAACAGGGCTATAAAATCTTAAGCAGTGATTATTTTAGCAATCCACAAAATGCAGGAATTCGAATTGCCAATGGTGCTACTCAAATCAGCGTAGATAAAAATGGCAATCTTGAAGTCGATGGTGCTGCAAATTCTCGTTTATTTGTCGCTCAAGTTGATGATATAAGAGCTTTGCAAAAGGACGGGGATAATGTTTATAAGATTGATGATTTGACAAGAATTAGGGATTTAGAAAATTCTAGTGCTATTCGTCAGGGTTTTTCTCAAGGTTCTAATGTCAATCCCGTTACTGAAATGGTAGGTTTAATCGAAGCTAATAGAATGGTAGAAATGTATCAAAAAGTAATGACAGCTCATATGGATGATTTAAATCAAGAAGCTATTAATAAGCTTGCAGCTGTTAAATAAATTTAAAAAGGATTAAAAATGATGCGCTCACTTCACACTGCTGCTACGGGAATGGTAGCACAGCAGACTCAAATTGATGTTACTTCAAATAATATTGCCAATGTTAATACAGCGGGCTTTAAGAAAAGTCGTGCTGAATTTGCTGACTTGATGTATCAGGTAATGAAATATGCAGGGACTTCAACTTCAGCCACAACCCTTTCTCCTTCGGGTATAGAAGTGGGTGTGGGTGTGCGTCCTACGGCTGTAACTAAGGTTTTTACTGAAGGAAATCTTAAAGCGACTAGCACAGATAGTCTTGATATGGCTATTGCGGGTAATGGTTTTTTTCAAATTCAACTTCCTGATGGCACCATAGGCTATACTAGAAACGGACAATTTACAAAGGATAGCGAAGGCAATATCGTAAATTCAGATGGGTATAGATTATTACCTGAAATGACTATACCTGAGGGTGCAACAGCGATTAATGTTGCTACAGATGGAACCGTTTCTGTTATGCTTCCGGGCGAACAGCAAGAAACGCAAATTGGTCAAGTAGAACTTGTGCAGTTTATCAATCCAGCCGGACTTCACGCTATGGGAGATAATCTTTATCTTGAAACGGGTGCGAGTGGGGCGCCTGTGGCGGGTATAGCAGGTCAGGACGGCTTAGGCACTATAAGGCACGGATTTATTGAACTTAGCAATGTCCAGCTTGTTGAAGAAATGACGGATTTAATCACAGGTCAAAGAGCCTACGAAGCAGGTTCAAAAGCGATTACGACTAGTGATGATATGCTAGGGATTGTAAATCAACTCAAAAGATAAGTAATGGCGTTTAACGCCATTAATTTTCTAGCAAGAATAGCAGGTTTTAAATTCGTAAGCCGTTGGTCTAGCTTCCACAGGCCAAACCTGAGTTTCAAATTTCAAATGCTGATAATCATCGATGAAAATATCACTCATCACAGGCTTTAAAAAGCTATTGTAGCGAATAAGAGCTTCAAGGCTTCCTCTTAGGGTGTGTGGTAATTGTTCTATACCTTTTTCACGCACTTCATCAAGGGTTAGCTCAAACAAATTCTCATCCATAGGTCCTACTGGAATGTGAGCGTTTTTAATCCCATCAAGCCCTGCCATTAGTAAAGAAACAAAGGCTAGATAAGGATTGGCTGTGCTATCAGGGAAGCGAATTTCTACGCGTGCCGAGTTCTTGGTTATACCATAAGGCACACGACAACTTGCGCTTCTATTTTGGCAGGAATAAGTCAGTATGCAGGGTGCTTCAAAGCCCGGCACTATTCTTTTATAAGAATTAGAGCTAGGATTGGTAAAGGCTGCTACGCTTCTAGCGTTTTTTAATATTCCGCCTATGTAGTGTATAGCACTTTGACTGAGTTTGCCATAGCCTTCTTTATCGTAAAAGAGATTTACCCCATCTTTCCACAAACTCATATGCACATGCATTCCGCTACCATTATCGCCATAAAGGGGTTTAGGCATAAAGGTGGCTGTTTTTCCATTAAGATGGGCAACCATTTTTACTACATACTTGTAAATTTGCACATTATCAGCCGCTTCGACTAGGGTGCCAAAATTCACACCGATTTCTGCTTGACCTTGTGCGACTTCGTGATGATGGACGAAGGTTTTAAGCCCCACTTTTTCTAAGGTTTGCACCATTTCAGCACGAATATCAACTAAAGAATCGATGGGAGCAACAGGAAGATAGCCGCCTTTATTGCGTGGGCGGTGTCCTGTATTATAGCTATCTACAAATTCTCTATTATCATTCCACTCACCTTCTTCAGTATCCACTTCATATTTGGAACAATTGGCACTATCTACGATTTTTACACTATCAAAGATGAAAAATTCATTTTCAGGTCCAAAATAGGCTGTATCGGCTATACCGCTATTTTTAAGGTGTTCCATAGCCTTTTTTGCTATGCTTCTAGGGCATTTTTCATACATTTGTCCTTTGTAAATATCATAAACATCGCAAAAGACTATTATAGTAGGGTCTGCTGTGAAAGGGTCTAAAAAAGCACTGCCAACATCAGGCTTTAAGAGCATATCGGATTTTTCTATGGGTTGCCATCCATGAACTGAGCTTCCATCAAAAGGAATGCCTTCTTCAAATGTTTCTTCGCTGATTGCGTGAAGATTATAAGTTATATGATGCCAAACCCCTATCATATCGCTAAAGCGAAAATCCACAAAAAGCACCTCATTTTGTTTGCAGAATTCAAAGAATTCATTTACGCTATTAACAAATCTTCCCATTTTTTCTCCTTGATTTAAATAAGATTTTGAAATTATAGCATTAAAATTTTTAATTAAGAATTAATTAATATATTTTTTTTGATAAATTTAAAATTTAATTTAAAAATATTAAAAAATGAAATTTATATTTTCATTAGATAAAATTGACTATAATTTCAAGCAATTAAAATCTAGATTAAAAAAGGAAAAAAATGACTCAAGAAGAGCTTGATGCTTTGATGAATGGAGATGTTAATCTTGATTCAGAAGCGGAAGCAGAGATAAAAAGTGAGGAATCACAACCTGAAGAAGATTTGATGTTAGAGGATATTAAAATAGCCGATTATAAACCCAACCCTAGCGTAGTGTGGCCACCACCACCACCAAATCAAGAACATAAAGTCGTGCATCAACTCGATGATGTAACAAAAGATAGTGAGCTTAAAGCAACAGAAATGATGGATAAGCTTGAAAGCATTAATAATTTTTTCGCAAATTCTGAAAGTTTGCTTAAGGAAATGAATAAAGCAATGGAAAAAAATATTGATATTTTTTCTAAGCTTAATGAAAGATTTCCTAATGTAAAAAGTTTTAGCGAATCTTTGGAATTAAATAATAAAGCCAAAAAAGGCATTAAAGATATTATTGATAACCTTCAAAGCGGACAAGATGAAGTGATGATGGCAATGGACGCTATGCAATATCAAGACATACATCGTCAAAAAATTGAGCGTGTTATCAATGTAATGCGTGCTTTAAGTCGTTATATGAGTTCTTTATTTGAAGGTAAAATTGATGATAAGAAACGTGTGAGTTCTGCAGTTCATATTGAAGGTGATAGCACTACTGATATTGTAAGTAATGATGATATAGAAGCTTTAATTGCAAGTTTAGGGCAAAAATGATTATCCCTGAAATAGTCGCTCCTGCGGGAAATTTTACTAAATTAAAAATCGCTTTGGCTTATGGTGCTGATGCGATTTATGCAGGGGTGAATAATTTCTCCTTGCGTTCTAGAACAGCTAGGGAATTTAACTATGAAAGTTTTGAAGAAGCTGTAAAATACACACATAAACGGGGTAAAAAACTTTATGTTACCTTAAATGGCTTTCATTTAAGCTCTCAAATTGAAGGACTAAAAAGACATATTTTAAAATTGCGTGAAATGAAGCCTGATGCCTTTATAGTGGCTTCTGTGGGGGCTATGCGTCTGGTTAAAGAGCTTGCGCCTGAAATTGCCTTACATGTTTCTACTCAAGCGAATATTTTAAATTATCTAGACGCTAAGGTTTATAAGGATATGGGTGCTAAAAGAGTGGTTATAGCCCGTGAATTAGGACTTAAAGATGCCCTAGCTTTAAAAGAAAATTGCGATATAGAGCTTGAAGCCTTTGTGCATGGTTCTATGTGTTTTGCTTATTCGGGTCGTTGTCTAATAAGTTCTGTCCAAAGTGGAAGAATGAGTAACCGTGGCTCTTGTGCGAATGATTGTCGCTTTTCTTACGAGCTTTATGCCAAAAATTCTGAAAATGGCACACTTTTTCGTCTAGAAGAAGATGAAAATGGCACTCATATTTTCAATTCTAAAGACTTAAATCTTTGCTCTTATATAGAAAAAATCATGCAAGAAAATTGTATCAGTGCTTTCAAAATAGAAGGTCGCACCAAAAGTGAATACTATGTCGCACTTACAACTAGAACTTATAAAATGGCTGTGCAAAATGTTTTAGAAGCTAAATTTGAACCAGGTAAGTATGAAAAAGAAATTGCTACGCTTAAAAATCGTGGTTTTACTGAGGGTTATTTGGTGTCGCGTCCCTTTGAAAAAAACGATACCCAAAATCATCATACTAGCATAGAAGAAGGCTCTCATCAAGTCCATGCCATAAGTGAAGATGGAGAATTTTTTAAGTGCAAGGGCAAGGTGGTTTTAAATACTCCTTATGAGCTTTTAATACCCTTAGAAGCAGAGCTTGCACCTTGTGATAATGAACTAGGCAGGATTTATAAAAAAGAAGATAAATATTTTGTAGAATTTAAGAAGCTTATTGCCAAAAACAATAAAGAATTCACTGAAATTCACAGCGGTAATGAAAATGAGATTAAAATGCCGGGCAAGATTAGTGAATTTGGCTTTTTAAGAAAGGAAATAATATGAATTTTGTGGCTATTTTAATGGGAAGCAAGAGCGATTATGATTTTATGAAAGAAGCGGCTAAAACCTTAGAAGATTTTGGGGTAAAATATGAGCTTATCATCACTTCAGCACACCGCAGTCCCAAAAGAACAAAAGAATATATAAGCAGTGCTGAAGAAAAGGGGGCTAAAGTTTTCATAGCTGCAGCGGGTATGGCAGCGCATTTGGCTGGAGCTGTTGCAGCCTATACGACTAAGCCTGTTTTAGGGGTGCCTATGCCAGGGGGCAATCTTGCAAGTATGGATTCTTTATTTTCCACCGTGCAAATGCCTAGTGGAATTCCAGTAGGAACCTTAGCTATCGGTAAGGCTGGGGCTATTAATGCTGCTTATTTGGCTATGCAAATTCTAGCCTTAAATGATGAGGATTTATCTCAAAAGCTTAAAAACGACCGCCTAATCAAAGAGCAAAGGCTTGAAGCGGATTCTAAGGAAGTGGAAGTTTTATTATAAAGGAAAAGAATGCAAACTTATTTAGAGCTTGAGGAATTTTGTAAATTAGTGCATTTAAATGAAGATGTGGTTAAGGGTATGATGGCAAAGGGTTCTTTGAATTTCAAAGAAGAAGAAGGCATAATTTATATCGAAGCCCATCAAGGCACTTTTAGCATTGTGCCAAGTGCGGCAAAACCTGCTATGGTAAATTCTATGACTTTGGCAGGGGAAAGCTTTGTTGAAAAGACCATAGGCACTATTTTAAATTTACACGAAAAGGTGCTTGATGCTAAGGATGAGACACTTGAAGCTTTAAAAAATGAAAATAAATTTTTAAAAGACGCTCTTTATTCTATGCAAGAACTTTACGATGAAGATAGAAAAACCATAGAAACCTTAAATAGCGAATTAAAACACGCACGCGAGGAAATAGAATTTCTTAAGCGTAAGTATAAATTAATGTGGAGCAAAACCGCAGAAATTTTTGGAGCTAAAACAGAGCCTGATTTGCAAATGAATAAAAATTTAGAAAAATCTACCAAAAATACAGAACAATAAAGAGAGCTATAATGACTTTTTCGCAAATGATACTTAATTTACAAAATTATTGGCAAGAAAATGGCTGTGCGATTATGCAGCCTTATGATATGCCAGCAGGTGCAGGAACCTTTCATCCAGCAACTTTTTTAAGAAGCTTAGGGAAAAAACCATGGGCGGCTGCTTATGTGGCACCTAGTAGAAGACCTACTGATGGGCGTTATGGGGAAAACCCTAATCGCTTAGGGGCTTATTATCAATTTCAAGTTTTGATTAAACCTAGCCCTGATAATATTCAGAAATTGTATCTTAAAAGTCTTGAAAATTTGGGTTTTGATTTAAAAAATCATGATATTCGTTTTGTGGAAGATAATTGGGAAAGCCCAAGTTTGGGTGCTTGGGGTTTGGGCTGGGAAGTTTGGCTTGATGGTATGGAAGTAACGCAATTTACCTATTTTCAACAAGTGGGGGGCTTAGCGGTGGATTTGGTAAGTGCTGAAATTACCTATGGGCTTGAAAGAATAGCAATGTATCTTCAAAATGTTGATAATGTTTATGATATAGTTTGGAGCGAATTTAATGGAGAAAAAATTAAATACGCAGATGTGCATAAGCAAAGTGAATATGAATTTAGTAAATATAATTTTGAAGTAAGTGATGTTAAAATTTTAAATGAGCAGTTTGAAAATTCTTACAAGGAATGTAAAAATATTTTAGAGCAAGGACTAGCTTTACCTGCTTATGATTATTGTATGCTTGCTGCACATACTTTCAATCTTTTAGATGCAAGAGGAGCTATTTCAGTAGCCCAAAGACAGGATTATATGTTAAAAATTCGCGAACTTTCTAAAAATTGTGCTGAAATTTATAAGAAAAATTTAAATGAAACTGAGTGAAATTTATCATTTTTTAGACCAATTAAGCCCCTTTGATACGCAAGAGTCGTGGGATAATAGCGGTATTTTGCTAGGAAATGGGGATAATGAAATTGAGTTTGTTTATTTGAGTTTGGATATTGATGAAAATATCATCAAAGAAGCAAAGGAAAATTCTTTAATTATCACACATCATCCTCTAATCTTCAAAGGCTTAAAAAATTTATATGATAAAGCTTACCCTAGAGCTTTTGTCAAGGAAATGATTTGTAAAAATATTTCTTTAATTAGTATGCATACAAATTACGATTTGAGTCATTTAAATGCTTATTTTACAGAAGAAATTTTGGGTTTTAATATTTCTTTTAGAGATGAATTTTTGATTTATGTAGAAAATTCTATATCTTTTGAAGCTTTGTGTGCTTTAGTGAAAAAAAGCTTGAATTTGCAAAATTTACGCATAAGCGATTGTGGTAAAAAAGAGCTAAAACGCATAGCTATATGCACAGGAAGTGGCGGGGATTTAATTCCTAAAATAGATGCGGATTGTTTTTTAAGTGGAGATTTTAAATACCATCAGGCTTTAGAAGCTGTAAGCAATGGGCTTAGTCTTATAGATTTAGGGCATTTTGAAAGTGAAAGATATTTTTCTCAATGTTTAGCAAAAGACTTGAAAAATTTGCCACTACAAGTTATAATGTCAGTTTCAAAAAATCCATTTCAATATTTTTAAGGAAAATCAATGAATAAATATCTCGAACAATTAGTGCTTTTATCAAAAATAGACCAAGAAATTGATAGCTATGAGCCTAAAATAGACGCCATTAACAAGACTTTAAAAGATGCAGAGTTAAAAATAGGAAAAATCAATACAGATTTAGAAAAAATTGATGAAGAAATCAAAGATATAGAAAATCAAAAAGTGCAAAATAACGCTCATATTTCTGAATTCTCAGCAAAAATTAAAGAGCTTTCTAAAAAAAGTGGAGCTGTAAAGACAGAAAAAGAGGCTAATGCTTTAAAAATTGAAGAAGACATTGCAAAAGAGCAATTAGACGCTGCAAACGATGAGCTTATAAGGTTAGATAAAATTTTAGATAATAAAGAAGCTTATAAAAAGGAACTTGAAGAAGAGAAAATTAAACAAGAGCAAAATATTAATGAGATTAGCATAAGTATTAAAGCTGAAATGGAAGTTTTAGAAAAAGATAGAATGGGTGTTTATGATAAAAAAACCAAACTTATTAGCCAGATGAATCAAAAAGTTTTAAGTTTTTATGAAAAAATTCGCAAATGGGCGAAAAATACCGCCGTAGTTTCTGTTAAAAAACAAGCATGTTATGGATGTTTTATGAAAATTTATGATAAGACTTATTTAGCTGTTGTTAGAGGCGAAGAGATAGTAACTTGTCCGCATTGTGGGAGAATTCTTTATAAAGAGCAAGAAGAGCACAATTGATTTTTTTTTATTATTTTTTAACTTGGGTGGCATTTTGTTTTTTTGCCCCCTTTATTTTTTTACTTTCTTTTTTAAAATCCAAATACAAAATGAGTTTAAAATCCCGTTTTTTTCTCTATAAAAATTTACATCAAGAAAAAACCGATGTGCATTTTCACGCTTGTTCTTTAGGTGAGGTAAGAAGCATTAAGGAGCTTAGTTTAGTTTTTAATAGCAGGATTAGCACTATCACTCAAACAGGTTTTGAATGTGCGAAAGAATTTTGCAAAAAGGTAAATTATCTTGTTTTTGAAAATTTTCTACCTTTTTGGTTTAAGCCTTGCAAGGTTTTGGTAATTTTTGAAGCAGAATACTGGCTTATGCTTGTTTTTATGGCGAAATTTTATAAGGCAAAAGTGATTTTACTTAATGCGAGAATATCGGATAAGTCTTACAAATCCTATCAAAGATTTTCTTTTTTTTATAAAAAAATTTTTTCTTATATTGATGAAGTTTTTGCACAAAGTGATTTGGATAAAGCAAGGCTTGAAAACCTAGGCGCTAAAAATGTTAAAATTTTTAAAAATATTAAAGCAAATTTAGAAATTAAAAATACCAAAAATTATACCAAGCCTAAGGAAAAATTGATTATTTTTGCTAGCACACATAGGGGCGAGGAAGAGCTTTTACTTGATAATTTTACCTTAGAAGAAAATGAAAAACTTATCATAGCCCCACGACATCCCGAGCGTTTTGAAGAGCTTGAAAATTGGCTTTTAAATAAGGGCTTGGAATTTGAAAAATTTAGTTCTTTAGAAGATAAAAATAAGAAATTTTCTAAAAAAATTTTGCTTTTAGATACCTTAGGCGAACTTGTTAATTTTTATGCTATTTCTGATCTTGTTGTGCTTGGAGGTTCTTTTGTAGAAGGCATAGGAGGACACAATCCCATAGAAGTAGCGCATTTTAATAATGTTTTAATTAGCGGAAAATTTATCTATAATCAAAAGGCTTTATTTGAAGAAGTGGAAAATGTGTATTTTTGCGAAGATTTAAAAGAATTAAATGCTATCATCCATCATTCTAATTTAAAGGCTAAAATTTCTAAAAAAGAAAATTTAAACCCCATTATACAAACTATACAAAAGGGAATTGATGCAAGAAAAGGCTTATAAACTTCTAGCTTTACAAGAAAAAATTTCCAACCGTGAAGCTAAAGATTTGATAGATAAGGGGTGTGTTTTTTCACATGGAAAAAAAGTTGTGCTTGCTAGAGCTTTGATGAGCGATAAGACAAAATTTAATGTGGTAAAAACCAAAAATTCTCAAATTATTTTTGAAAACGATAAGATTATTGCTATTAACAAACCCTATGCCTATGTAAGTGAAGATTTGGAAAAAAAATTTAATGCCAAGCTTTTAAATCGTTTAGATAAAGAAACAAGCGGTGTGATTTTGCTTTGCAAGGATGAAGATTTTAGAAAGCTTTGCATAGAAGAATTTAAAAAACATAGGGTTTATAAAAGTTATATTGCGGTTTTAGATGGGGTTTTAGCTGAAGAGCTTGAAGTCAATGAGCCTATTTTTACTATCAAAACAAAGAGCGGGGCATTGAGCAAGGTTTCAAAAGAGGGTTTAGATGCTTTAAGTATCATCACTCCTATTATGATGCAATCAAAAAAAACCCTAGCAAAAATTGTTATTCAAACAGGCAGAACGCATCAAATTAGAGTGCATAGTGCCTTTATAAAACACGGCGTTGTAGGCGATGAAAAATACGCTAGAATTTCAAGTGATAGAATGTATTTGCATAGTTATGAAATTAAAATTTTTGATTATCATTTTAAGGCTAATTTAGATAGCAGTTTTGCAAAATTGGGATTTGAGATAAAAAATTTAGATTTTTAAAGCCATTTAAGAAAAAATTTTGTATAATGCAAGGCTTAATTTAAAAATTTTATAGAAAGGTAATAAAGTGTTTGAATTAGTCAGCGAATCTTTTAAATCAGCGGTCAATAAACTGCGTTTTGTTGATGATGAAAAAGCGCTTAAAAATGCTTTAGAAACCTTAAAAAAAGCTCTTCTAAAGGCAGACGTCCATCACAAGGTAACCAAAGAGCTTTTAGCCTCAATAGAAGAAGATGTCAAGCAAAACGGAATAGGTCAAAAACAATTTTTAAGCGCCATTAAAGCCAATTTAGAAAATATTTTAAGTATCAAGGGCAAAACTCAGGGTTTTGTTTTTGCTTCCAAACCCCCAACCATAGTTTTAATGGCAGGATTACAAGGGGGCGGTAAAACAACAAGCACTATCAAACTTGCAAATTATCTAAAATTACGCAATAAAAAAGTTTTAGTTGCAGCTTGTGATTTGCAGCGTTTAGCAGCTGTGGAGCAGTTAAGACAACTTTGCGAAGCTAATGAGCTTGAACTTTTTTTTATAGAAAATGAAACAAATCCTATTAGGGTTGCCGCACAAGCCTTAGAAAAAGCTAAAAATTCTATGGTAGATGTTTTGCTTGTGGATACGGCGGGTCGTTTGGCTATTGATGAAGCTTTGATGAATGAATTAAAAGCGGTTAAAAATGTTTTAAATCCTGATGAGATTTTTTATGTGGCTGATGCAATGAGTGGGCAAGATGGGGTAAAAACGACTGCAAGTTTTAACGAAGCTTTGGGTATTAGCGGGGTAATTTTATCAAAATTTGATGCCGATACTAAAGGCGGCGTGGCTTTAGGTATAGCTAGGCAAGTGGGTATTCCTTTGAGATTTGTGGGCGTGGGTGAAAAAGTAGCGGATTTGGAGGTTTTTATACCCCAACGCATTGTAAGTCGTATTATGGGCGAAGGAGATTTGGCAACTTTAGCCGAAAAAACTGCTGCGGTGCTTGATGAAAAGGAAGCAAAAAAACTAGGTCAGAAGATTAAAAAAGGCGAATTTAATTTCAATGATTTTCTTAATCAAATGGAAAGTGTTAAAAAGCTAGGCAGTCTTAAATCTTTAATGGGTATGATACCGGGTTTAGGCACAATGGCAAATGCGGTAAAGGATTTGGATTTGGATAATTCAAAAGAACTTATTCACATTAGGGCTATGATTAGCTCTATGACCCCAAAAGAAAGAGAAAATCCTGATTTATTGAATAATGCTAGAAAACGCCGTATAGCAGAGGGAGCAGGGCTTTCTCAAATGGAGGTTAATCGTTTTTTAAAGCAATTTAGCAATGCAGCAAAGCTTGCGAAAAGATTTTCAGGCAAAAAAGGAATGGAGAGTTTAACGCAGATGATGAGTCAGGCTAGAAGGCAGTTTTAAGGTTTATTTATAAATACTTTTAAGAGTATCTATAAATAAACTTTTTAATTTTCAAGGAGTATAAATGACAGTTATTAGACTTACAAGAATGGGAAGAACAAAAAGACCTTTTTATCGCATAGTGGTTACAGATAGTAGAAAACGCCGTGATGGGGGTTGGATTGAAAGTATAGGGTATTATAATCCTATGGTAGAACCTGAAGTGATTAAGGTAGATACAGAGCGTTTGGCTTATTGGAAAAGCGTTGGTGCGAAACTTAGCGATAAAGTTGCTTCTATTACTAGTAAATAATTATGGTAGAGAATTTTCTAAAAGAATATGCAAAACTGATTGCAGATTATCCAGAGCAAATTGATACTCAAAAAATTGAATTGGGTGAAAATTTTTTCGAGATTATTCTTTTTGCACATAAGGTAGATACTGGAAAACTAATTGGCAAAAATGGAAAAATGATTAATGCTATAAAAACTGTAATCTCTGCTTACAAGAGCAAGAATGCAAGTTCTTATAGGGTAACGGTAAAAGCACTTGAGTGAAAAAGATTTCGTTTGGGTCGCAAAACTTGGTAAAACCATTGGACTTAAGGGTTATGTAAAATTACATAACCTTAGCGATTTTTCTTCCCAGTTTAAAAAAGACGCTTGTTTTTTTATCAAAAATGGCAAAGAAAGTTTAAAAATCAAACATTACAATCCTAGCAATTCTACTATTTTATTTGAAAATTATGAAAGTGTAGAAAAGGCTAAGAGCTTAACCCATCTCATTCTTCTTCAAAGCATAGAAGAAAGCAGAAAAACTTGTAAGCTAAAAAAAGATGAATTTTTTTATTTTGATATTTTAGAGTGTGAAGTTTTCGATGAAGAGCTAAGGCTAGGAAAGGTGATTGATATTTTAGAAACTGGAGCTTCTTATTTGCTTGAAATTCAAAGCGATGAAGTTCTTGTAGAAAAAAAATATCCTAAAACATTTTTCATTCCCTATTTGGATAAATTTGTTAAAAATATCGATATAAAAAAACGACAAATTTTTTGCACTAAAGATGCTTTTTTGATTTTAGAAAATTCATGAAATTTAGTTTTGTTTCCTTGTTTCCTCATCTTATAGAATTTTATTTTCAAGATTCTATACTAGCAAGAGCAAAAGAAAAAAAACTTTTCAAACTTAATTTTTATAACCCAAGAACTTTTTCTAAAAATTCCTATCATAAAATTGATGATTATAAAATAGGAGGCGGAGCAGGGCTTTTAATGCAAATTGAGCCTTTATATGAAGCGTTAAAAAGCATTAAAAAGAAAGAGCAAAACTCCCATTTTATTTTTTTAAATCCGAGCGGAAAAACTTTTAATCAAAAAGACGCTAAGCGTTTGAGCAAAAAAGAGCATATAGTTTTTGTATGTGGTCGCTATGAGGGTATAGATGAAAGAGTGCTTGAAATTTTTGCAAATGAAGTTTTTAGCATAGGAGATTTTATTTTAACAGGAGGAGAATTGCCCGCACTTACGATGTGCGATGCGATTTTAAGAAACATTGATGGGGTTTTAGGAAATATAGAAAGCTTGGAAGAAGAAAGTTTTGAAAATAATCTACTTGAAGCTCCTGCTTTTTCAAAACCCTTTATTTTTGAAGAAAAAAATAAAAAATTTTATACTCCTTCAGAGTTTTTAAAGGGTAATCACGCTAAAATCGCAAGTTTAAAAACTACTTTGGCGTCTTGCAAAACGAAATTTTTTCGTCCGGATTTATTTTTAGAGCATGAACGCAAAAAATAAGGGATTTTTATGAAAAACAAATATATAGAGCAGTTTGAAGCGAAACAAATCGAAGGTAAAAATGTTCCAGATTTTCGTGCTGGTGATACTTTAAAGCTTGCAATTCGTATCAAAGAAGGGGATAAAACAAGAATCCAAAATTTTGAAGGAATTTGCATTGCAAGAAGAGGTAATGGGGTAAGTGAAACTTTTATCGTGCGTAAAATGGGTGCCAATAATGTTGGCGTTGAGAGAATTTTTCCTATTTATAGTGAAAGTTTAGAAAACATAGTTGTTTTACGCCGTGGTCGTGTGCGTAGAGCAAGATTATTCTATTTAAGAGATAGACGCGGTAAGGCAGCGCGTATTAAAGAGCTTAAAAAATAAGTCTATGCTTTTGTGAATTGCTTGTGTTTTTAAGTATTATTTAAGCATAGAATTTATATCGATTAAGAATATTTAAAATAGGTCTTTGTTGTGCAAAAAAAGACTTTTTGAAAAAAGCTTAACTTTTCACAAAAATTATATTTACAATGAGATAGCGAATATTTTTTTCGAATTAAGTTTAAATTCTTAAAAAACACTGGCTTGAATTTGGATAAAGCTTAAACTAAGCTTTTAAATAAGTTGATAAATAAAATGGAAAAAGAAATGATATGGACTAAAAATTCTTGGAAAAATTATCCTATAAAGCAACAACCCCTTTATCCAAATCAAAAAGAACTAGATAAAGTTTTAGCAAGACTTGAAAAACTTCCCCCACTTGTTTTTGCAGGAGAAGTAAGAACCTTGCAAAATGCCTTAGCTAGGGTTTGTAGAAAAGAAGCTTTTTTATTGCAGGGTGGAGATTGTGCTGAGAGTTTTGAAAATTTTGGTGCTGTAAATATCCGCGATATGTTTAAAATTTTGCTCCAAATGGCTATAGTTCTTACCTTTGCTGGGGGCTGTCCTGTGGTGAAAATTGGTCGCATTGCAGGACAATTTGCCAAGCCAAGAAGCAGCGATTTTGAAGAATTAAATGGAGTGAAGCTTCCTAGTTATCGCGGAGATATTATCAATGGCTTTGAATTTGATGAAAAGTCTAGAGTCCCCGACCCTAATAGAATGCTTGAAGCGTATTATCAAAGTGCAACAACACTGAATTTATTGCGTGGCTTTGCCAAAGGGGGTTTGGCAGATTTACACGAAGTGCATCGCTGGAATTTGGGTTTTTTGAAAAAAAATGAACTTCATAAGCAATATACGGATATTAGTGAAAAAATTTCTCAAGCCATAGCTTTTATGGAGGCTTGTGGAATTAATACAAATAATACCCCAAGCTTAAGAGAGGTTAATGTTTATACCTCGCACGAGGCTTTGCTTTTACCCTATGAAGAGGCTTTGACTAGAGTAGATAGCTTAAGTGGCGAAATTTATGATTGTTCGGCGCATATGCTTTGGATAGGAGAGAGAACAAGGGAGCTTGACGGGGCTCATGTTCATTTTTTAAGCGGTGTAAAAAATCCTTTGGGGGTTAAGATAGGACCTAATGCGAATGCAGATGACATTATAGCTTTAGCAAATGTTTTAAATCCCAATAACGAAGAAGGAAGGCTTAATATTATTATCCGTATGGGTGCTGAAAAAATCGTTAGCAATTTGCCAAAAATTTTCTCTAAGCTTAAAGGCGAAGGCGTAAATTTGGTATATAGTATAGACCCTATGCACGGCAATACTGTTAAGGCAGGAAATTTTAAAACGCGAGAATTTGATAAGATTATGCAAGAGGTTAGGTCCTTTTTTGAAATTGCTATGAGTGAAGGGATTTACGCGGGTGGAGTGCATCTTGAAATGACAGGACAGGATGTAACAGAATGCACAGGGGGTGCTAGTAATGTTACAGCTCAAAGTTTAGAAGAACGCTATGAAACCCAATGCGACCCAAGACTCAATGCCGACCAAGCTTTAGAACTTGCCTTTTTGATTGCGGATTTAGTAAAAAAGGCTAGGAAATGAAACTTTATGGTATTAAAAATTGCAATTCTGTAAAAAAGGCTATGGATACTCTAAAGCAAAGGGGTGTTGAATTTGATTTTTTGGATATTAAGAAAATAAATAGCGATATTTTATCTGTGTGGCTTAAACAAAAATCCTTTGAAGAGTTGATTAATACAGCGGGTTTGACGGCTAAAAAACTGGGTTTAAATAAAGAAAAAATTAAAAGTTTAACCCATAAAGAGCTTGAAAAGCTTGTGCTAGAAAATCCAAGTTGCATTAAGCGTCCTGTTATTGAGTATGAGCAAAAAATATATCTTGGTAAGGAATATGAGCTAGTTTTATAATAGAGTGTAATTTACACTCTATTTTTTATTAATTGATTGATTTCATTTTGATGGGGAAATCTTTCGCTTTCACAATTTATCAGCTGTGTTTTTGAGAAAATGACTCTTCCATCTACTTCAACGATGAAATCATCTCTGCCACCAACTTCGAATTCCACTTCAATATCTTTGAAATCGTTTTGTAACTCTTCTGCAACCCTTGCAGCTTGTGGGTAATAATTTCAAATATTGCAATAAGCAATTTTTATTTTCATCTTTCTTCCTTAGTTTGAAATTTTAAGATTAGGTCTTAATCTTTTATTATATTTTATTTTGACTGAATTTTTACCTTTCTTGTAAAAATTTCAGTGAAATTTTAGAGTCAATTTCTTTCAAATTCAGCGAGAAAAATTTATAATTTTTATCAAAAATTTTTATGAGTTTGAGAAAATAAAGGAAAAAAATGAGCCAATTTACCCATTTGCATTTGCATACAGAATACTCTTTGCTTGACGGAGCGAATAAGCTTAAGGAATTAGCCAGCACTTTAAAAGAACAAGGTGCTACAAGCGTGGCTATGACAGACCACGGCAATATGTTTGGAGCCATTGATTTTTATAGAACTATGAAGGCTCAGGGTTTAAAGCCCATTATTGGACTTGAGGCGTATTTGCATAATGGAGAAGAACTTGATGATAAAAGCTCTCGCCAACGCTTTCATTTGTGCTTGTATGCGAAAAATCAAATTGGCTATGAAAATTTAATGTATTTAAGCTCTCAAAGCTATATACACGGGCTTTATTATTATCCACGCATCAATAAAAAGCTTTTAGAAAAGCACAGTGAAGGTCTTATTTGCTCTTCTGCTTGTTTGCAAGGTGAGATAAATTGGCAGTTAAATATTCACAATGAACGAAATGTGCGGTTTGGAGCAAAAGGCTATGAAGCAGCAAAAGAAGTAGCATTATGGTATAAAAATGTTTTTAAAGATGATTTCTATTTTGAAATTATGCGTCATGGCATCAAAGACCAAAGAATGATAGATGATGATATATTAAGATTAGCTAAGGAGCTTGATATTAAAATCATCGCCACAAATGATACCCATTATACCTTTAAGGACAGAGCAGCTGCTCACGAAGTTTTTATGTGTATTGCTATGGGTAAGAAGTTAAATGACCCAGATAGGATACGCCACAGCGTGCATGAGTTTTATGTCAAAAGCCCCCAGCAAATGAATGAGCTTTTTGCTGATATCCCCGAAGCCATAGCCAATACGCAAGAAATAGCACAAAAATGCAATTTAGAATTAAGTCTTGGCAATCCCACTCCGCCTAATTTTAAATTTACAAGAGAATACGCTAAGGAACTGGCTTTAAATCTGCCTGATGAGCATAAGGAATTTAGCTTTGATAATGATGATATAGTTTTTGAAAAGCTTTGCAAAAAGGGACTTGAAGAAAGACTTAAATTTATAGATAGTGCCAAACATCAAGAATATAAAGACAGATTAGAAAGTGAAGTTCAAATCATTAAAAATATGAAATTTTCAGGCTATATGCTTATAGTTCATGATTTTATCAAAGTGGCTAAAGACAAAGGAATTCCTGTGGGTCCGGGTAGGGGTTCGGCTGCGGGGAGTTTGGTGGCTTATTGTTTGAAGATTACGGATTTAGACCCACTTCCTTATAGCTTACTTTTTGAGCGTTTTTTAAATCCTGAGCGTGTGAGTATGCCTGATATTGATGTGGATTTTTGCCAAGATAGGCGTGGCGAGGTCATTGATTATGTGATTGACAAATACGGTAGCGACAAGGTTGCACAGGTTATTACTTTTGGTAAGCTTTTGGCTAAGGGTGTGATTCGTGATGTGGCTAGGGTTTTGGATGTCAGCATTCAAGATGCTGATGAGTTTGCAAAACTCGTGCCTGAAGAGCTTAAAATCACTCTTGAAGTGGCTTATGAAAAAGAGCCAAAGATTAAAGAATTTATCGCTAAACATCCAAAAGGGAGTGAAGTTTGGGAGTATGCTAAGGCTTTAGAAGGCTTAAACCGCAATGCAGGTATGCACGCAGCTGGGGTCGTAATCTCTAATGAAAGCTTATGGAAAAAAACCCCGCTTTTTAGACAAAGTAAAAATGATGAAAGGCATTTAGTAACGCAGTATTCTAAAGACCATTTAGAAGATGTGGATTTGATTAAATTTGACTTTTTAGGGCTTAAGACCCTAACCGTGATTGATAATGCCATTAAACTCATCAAAAAGCGTTACAATAAAGACCTTATTTGGGAAACCATAGATGTCAATGATGCTAAGGTTTATAAAACCATACAAAGTGGCAATACTTTAGGTATTTTTCAAATTGAATCAGGCGGTATGCAAAGCTTAAATGCTAGGCTAAAACCAGAGCGTTTTGAAGATATTATCGCTGTTCTTGCTCTTTATCGTCCAGGTCCTATGGAATCGGGAATGCTTGATGATTTCATTGATAGAAAACACGGCTTAAAAAGCATAGTTTATCCTTTTGATAGCTTAGAAAAAGTCTTAGAGCCTACTTATGGGGTCATAGTCTATCAAGAGCAGGTTATGCAAATAGTGCAAATCATAGGGGGCTTTTCTTTGGGAGGGGCTGATGTGGTGCGCCGTGCTATGGGTAAAAAAGACCCTGAAAAAATGCAAAAACTTAAAAGTGAATTTGCTGATGGAGCTGTAAAACAGGGCTATGATAGAAATAAAGCAGAAGATTTATGGGAGTTAATCGTTAAATTTGCAGGCTATGGTTTTAACAAATCGCACTCAGCAGCCTATGCACTCATTACCTTTCAAACGGCTTATTTAAAGACCTATTATCCTAGTGAATTTATGGCAGCACTTTTAACGAGCGAGGAAAATAAGGTAGAAAAGGTTGCTGTGTATATTGATGAAATGAAAAAAATGAATATCAAGCTTTTGCCCCCATCGATTAATAAGGCTATACGCGAATTTAGTGCCTTAGAACAGGATGGAAAAGACGCTATTTTATATGGACTTGGGGCTATTAAAAGTGTGGGTATTCCAGCGGTTGAAAATTTGCTTGAAGCAAGACAAAAGGGGGAATTTAAGGATATTAATGATTTTTTAAACAAAATAGACCCTGCCAAAATAAATCGCAGAACCTTAGAAAGCTTGGCTAAAGCGGGGGCTTTTGATGAATTTGGACTGACTAGAAAAACCTTAATTGATAATTTAGACACCCTTAGCGAAGCCTCGCGTAAAATGGCAGAAGTGAGAAAAAATGCTGCAAGTTCTCTTTTTGGCGAAGAAGAATTAAGTTCAGGGGTTAAGGTGCAACTGAGTTCTAAAAATGAAGAATTTGAGCTTATGGAAAAATTAGGCTATGAAAAAGAAATTTTAGGAATTTATGTTTCAGGGCATCCTTTGGATAGATTTTATGAGCAAATTAATGCCATAGACTATGTCAAAAGCTTGGAATTTGAGAAATTAAAAAATAACGGAGAGCTTTTAAGTATAGGTAAAATCGAGGATTTTAAGGCTATGATGAGTAAAAACAACAAACGCTATGGAAGGCTTGAAATTTTAGATTATTATTCTTCTTTTGAAGCTACGGTTTTTGAAAGCAATGTTGAAGAAATAGAAAATATTTTTAAGGATGAGAATTTAAAAAATAATGCTTATGGTTTTGTGCTAGGATTTAAGGCTGAGGGGGGCGAAAAACCTAGCTTTTTTTTAAAAGCGATTAAAGACTTGCAAAGCCTTGAAGGAAGTGAGCTTAAGGCTATAAGGAAATTTGGAGCAAAAAAAGATTTTAGAAATAAAGAAGAAAATCAATTTACCGCAGAGCCTAAGGAATTTGAAAAAAATATCATAGAACTTGATTTGAGTCGTTTAAATAGAGAGCTAATCTATGAGATTCACGAACTTGCTAGAAATGCACACAATCCTAAGGATAAAAACAACAAAAAACTTGTTTTAAAAGTTATCAGTGCGGGTTCTTGTTTGCTTTATCATACGGATTTTATTATAGCCGATAGTATAGTAGAAGAAATTTCTAATAAATACGCTTAAGTAAGATTTATTCTTACTTGAGATTTTTAAATAAAATACTTCCAAGTCTTACCATATTCGAACCGCATTTTATGGCAAGCTCGAAATCATTACTCATTCCCATAGAGCAAATTTTAGCTCCATATCTTTGTAGTGTTTGGTAAATTTTAAAGGTATTTTCAAAGCTTTTTATAATCTTTTTTTCATCTTGGCTGTGTGAGCCTATGCTCATTACACCGCAAAGATTTAAATTTAAGCATTCTTCTTGAATTTGTAAATATTCTTCCAAAGCTTTGTTCGGCTCTAAACCACTTTTGCTGTCTTCATTAGCACCATTAATTTCTAGTAGGGTATCTAGCTTAAACCCAAGTCTTTTATCCATAGCTTTGGCTATTTTCAAGCCATTGCAAGATTGCCATAACAGGGGCTTTTGTTTGATTAAGAGATTGATTTTATTGCTTTGTAGTGTTCCTATGAAATGCCATTTAAGATTTTTTTCCTTAAGTATTTCTTTTTTTTGAGCTAGGGCTTGGACTTGATTTTCTCCAAATTCCACCAGTCCTTGCATAAAAAGCTTTTCAATTACACTAGCATCGACATATTTACTTGCAACTACAAGGCGGACATTTTGGGTTTTTTCTAAAATTTGCTCTAAGGTCATTTGTGGGTAAAAGCCCTAAATTTAGGGCTTATTGTAATAAAGTAGCGATTTTGTTTTGAAGCTGTGCGTTAGATTGTGCAGCAACAAAAGCACCCGCATTTTGTTTGAGATAATTGGCGTTAAAATCATTAACATTTTGTGCCATATCATTGTTAAGCAGATTATTTTCAGCAGCCTTAGTATTAATACTATTTTGCACACTTGCATTAATGTTTGAAGTGATAGCATTAATGCCTGAGCCTATTTCACTTCTTAAACTTCCAAGCTGGTCCATAAAGCTTGTGATGCTGTCTTGATTATCTATGCTTAATCCTGCTGTGGCTAGTGGATTTAAATTCGTAGTTTCAGTTCCACTACCTACTACAAAATCCATAGTTTGAAAGACATTTTTTCCATTGTAAGTAGCGTTATTAAACGAATCATTGATGGATTCTTGTATGCGTGTTGCTTCTGTTCTTAGCATAGCTTTTTGATTATCGTTTAAAGCAACACTATTTGCCTTCACTGAAAGTTGGTTAAGCCTATCCGCACTTTGCGAAATATTAGTAAGGCTAGCATCTGCAATTTGCAAAACCCCTATGGCATCATAAGCATTTGCAACACCTTGGTCTATGGTGCTTGATTGCGACCTTAAAGAATCCGCAATAGCCAAATCCGCACTATCAACCCCACTTATCGCACGAGTAGCTGCGATATTTTCTAAAGCCTTCTCACTTGCTTTTTGTGCATTATTTAAATAATAATTTTGCTGCATCATAGTTGCGTCAGAGATTTTCATAGCCTACTCCTTGTTTTGATTTTTGTCTGGGATTGTATCATTTTTTTGCTATCTTAAAGCTTAAGAAATATAAAAAAATTTGCATAATTAAGATGATTTTAATCACCACCTCACTTGCCTTATGAATGCTATTAAAATCTTCAGTTTTTGTAGCTTGTTCGCCTAAATTTTGAAGCTCAATTATAGTGTTTGTAAAATAAAAAACAAAGACTAGACTTAAGATTAAAATGAGCAAACTTAACATTAATTTTGAAAATTTGATTTGGAATTTTATCTTATCTTTTATAAAAGAATAAAGCTCATATAAAAAATTAACCAGTGAAACAAAAATCAACACATAGCCCATTTTGATAAAAATTTGTGTCATCATTAAACCACTTTGAAAAGGACTTAAAACCCCTTCGCCTATAAAATTTTGCGGATAAAAAATCACAGGAGCAACGACTATGCCCAGTATAAGTTCTATCCCTATAATTGCCGCAAGTAAAAATAAATTAATAGCTTTCAAAAATTCTCCTTTGTAAATTTAGCCACAAAAGCACGGTTATAGCCTCGTTCATCTTTAAAAAATTCAGAGGCATAATTTTGTTGGCTTAAAATTTTTTCTAAAATTTCTTTTTGGTCATAAGCTAATTCACAAGCAAGTATTTTAGTCTTTTTGCTTATGGAAAAATGTATGATTTCTTCTAAAATTTCATAGCCTTGTTCTCCGCCAAATAAGGCTTCTTTAGGCTCTTGTTGCACCCAAATATCAAGGGGGTAGGAATTTTTAATATAGGGGGGATTTGAAAAAATAAAATCAAAATTTCCTTCTAACTCCCTAAAATCACAAAGCTTAAAATCAATCAGTGCTTCTACTGCGTGAAGTTTTGCGTTTTGTTTGGCTATTTCTAAAGCCTTAGTGCTAATATCACAAGCTGTGATTTTTACTCCAAGTTCTTTAGCTAAAATTATGCTTAAAATTCCACTTCCAAAGCCTATTTCTAAAATTTTCTTAAAAGCATAGCTTTGGCAAAGCTTAAGAATTAAAGAGAGTAAAATTTCACTATCATAACGAGGGATTAACACACCCCTTTTGACCTTAAATTCCAAACCCCAAAAATTTGCTTTTTCAAAGATATACTCAAAAGGCTCTCCCCCTTTAAAGCGTTTGATGAGTTTAAAATAAGGCTTTTCATCAAAGTCAAAATCAGAATTTAAAAAAAGCCAAGTTTTATCCCTTTGCAAATACTCACAAAGTATGAACGCTGCTTCATTTTCATAGCCTTGCAAAAGCATTTTAGCTTGAGTTAGAGCGTTTTTTATAGTCAAGAAAGAGCCTTGAGTCTATCGCTAATGCTAGGATGGCTAAGATGGAAAAAAGTATATATTTTGCTTGTTTTGACAAAGGCTTTATTCTCTCTTGCTAAAGCAATTAGGGCATTTTTCATATCTTCTTTGCTTGTAACTTTGGCTCCGTGTCTATCGGCTGCAAATTCATTTTTTCTACTTAAGGCATTAAGCACGGGAGAAAATAAAAGGCTAAAAACGCCACCAAAGATAAATAAAAGTGCAAAAACTCCGCTATTTATCCCTTCTAAATGGCTTTCTAAATAGAAAAATTCAGGCAAATGCGCAAAAATAAAAAAGAGTAAAAATAAGATTATAGCCCCATTAAATAAAGCTTTGATAATATCCTTATGCACAAAATGTCCAAGTTCGTGTCCTAAAACAGCTAGAAGTTCTTTTTCATTTAAAGCTTTTAATAAAGTATCAAAAAGCACCACTCTTTTACTCTTAAAAAGCCCACCAAAATAGGCATTTAAACGCTTATCTCTTTTACTTGCGTCAATAACATAAACCCCATTGGCACTAAAGCCACATTGTCTCATCAAAGCAGAAATTTTATCTAGTAAATTGGCATCATCTAGCTTTTGCATTTTATTGAAAAGGGGTGCGATTAAAGTAGGATAAATGAGATTTAGGACAAGTATAACGCAAAAGGCGAAAATAAAGGCTGCAATCCACCACAACTTCCCAAAAAAATCATAGCAAAAAAGCAAGGCATAAAGAATTAAAAATCCAAATATCAAGGTCAAAACAAGGCTTTTTATCGTATCTTTAATAAAAAGCTTTAGAGTTATATTTGAAAAACCCTGAGCCTTGTCTTTAACAAAACTTTCATAAATGCTTAAAGGCAGGGCTAAAATGCTTGTAAGGATTAAAAAAGCAAGCAAAAATAAGGTATTTTCAAGGCGGGTATTGTTTAAAATAAGCCATTCTTTTAGGTAAAAAAATCCAAATCCTACCCACGAAATATTGACAATAAGACTATAAAAATTTGAAAAGAGTTTAAATTTTTCATTTTCTATGGCAATATCTGCGGCATTTTGATAGTCTTTTTCGCTTAAAATTTGAGCTTTTTTGTCTTTTTCTTTTTCTAAAAAACGAATTTGAGCGTAAGAAATCCAAGCTAAAAGTGCCGTGTAAAGACATAAAATTGCGATTAAAGTCATTTATTTTCCTTGATTGGTTTTTGCGAATTCTAGCTTAAAATAATGAAATAAAGTTAATGCTCTTAAAGCAAAATAATATTTTTTTAACTAAGTTGATGTATATTTATGAAAAAAGGATTAAAGAATGTTTTTCAAAAAAAAGATTTTGCAAAAAGAAAAGGCTAAAAATTTAGTCGATGATGTAAATTTAGATGATAGACTTTATAAATTTAAAAATAAAGTGCAAAAGATAAGCAAAGATGAAGCTTCGGTAAGTCTGCTTGCTAGACATTTAAGCAGACTTATTAAGGCTTATAAATTTTAATTTTAACATTTTTTCTTAGGACGGAAAATCTTAATTACTTCATCATTGGCTTCTATGTAAGCTCCGCCTATTAAATCTATGCAGTAGGGTATGGCAGGAAATACCGGCTCTAAGCATTCCTTGATGGCTTTAGGATTGCCCGGTAAGTTAATGATAAAAGACTTATTGCGAATTCCTGCACTTTGCCTTGAAAGTATGGCAGTAGGCACGAATTTTAAGCTCTCTAAACGCATAAGCTCCCCAAAGCCCGGCATCATTTTATCACATACTGCTTGCGTGGCTTCTGGGGTTACATCACGAAGTGCCGGACCCGTTCCTCCGCTTGTAATCACCCAATCACATTCTTTTTCATCCACTAGATAAAGTAATTTTTCAATGATTAAATCATAATCATCAGGGATTAATTCTTTGTGATAAATGATTTCATTTTTGATGTAGGAATTTAGCACCCTTTCAATCTCAGCTGTGGCTTTATCTTCATATATACCCTTGCTTGCTCTATCGCTTAGGGTGAGAATTCCTATTTTGATTTTATCCATTTTTTCTCCTTTATAACCAGTTTATAACCAACCTTTTTTCTTAAACACAATCACAGGCAAGATAATAGAAACTATCATCACACCTAGCACTATGGGATAAGCATAGTGTAGTTCAAGTTCAGGCATAAATTTAAAATTCATTCCATAAACCGTTCCTATTAAAGTAGGGGGCATCATAGCCACCGTTGCAACCGTGAAAAGCTTGATAATCTTATTTTGCTCTATATTCACCTGACTGGCTAAGATGGCTTGGATATTGTCTAAAACATGAAGCTGTGAAACGCTAAATTCCACTAAGGAATTTAAGTCCTTTAAAACTATGGTTAAATTCTGTTTAATATCTCTGTCGATTTTATCGCTTTTAAGCAAAGAAGTCATAGCCCTTCTTTTATCAAATAAAGAATCCCTTACTCGCATATTAAGCTCTTGCAAGCTTGAAATATCCTTTAGCATTGCATCATAGCTATACTCATCTTTTTTTTCTAAAACACTAGTTCTTAAACGCCTTGCTTCTTTATCTATCCACTCAAGCAAATCCGCATCCTTTTCCACACGCACTTCAAAGATTTTATCGATGATGTCAAAACCATCTTCAAAATTCTTAGGACTTGCGAGTATTCTTGCTTGAATTTCTTCAAAGGTGCTAAATTCATTGTATCTTATGGTGAATAAAATATTTTTAGAGCTTACGAAAGTTACAATTTCCGTGCGAAGTTTTATCAAGCCTTCTTCATCATTTTTAAGCTCTTTAATCAAAAAATGCGCATTGATGGTAATAGTAGCGTTATCTTCCCAGTATTTGGCACTTTGTTCTATTTCTTCTCTTTCTTCTTTGCTAGGAAATTCCAGCTTAAATTCATTAGAGATAAAATCAAGCTCCCCGGCACTAGGATGAAGCAAATCAATCCACAAAATATTTTGGGGCAACTCCCCACTATCTAGCTTAAAATGAATTCTTTGCACGAGAGCATTTTGCGTTTTGATATAGATATAAAGCATAATTATTCCTTGTTTTTGACTTTGAAATTATAGCTTTGATTTACTAAAAATCAACTTGTATCTAAAATGTTTCTAAAACTCATTAAAGTTTCATCATATTTTTTAAGGAGTTAAAAATGAGCAAGAAATTTTTCTTAAGCTTCAATCTTGTTGTCTTATTGTTTTCAAATTCACAGGCTATGGATGAAAATTTGATTAAAGCCGCCCAAGCAGAGGGCAGGGTAAATTCCCTAGCTATGCCTGATAGCTGGGCTAATTGGAAAGAAACTTGGGAGGATATAGAAAGGCTTTATGGTATCAAGCACAGCGATACTGATATGAGTTCAGCTCAAGAAATTGCGAAATTTAGGGCTGAAAAGAAAAATGCAAGTGGGGATATTGGCGATGTGGGAGCTTCCTTTGGTGAGATAGCTGTTAAACAAGGCGTTACTCAGCCTTTTAAGACCAGTTATTGGGAGCAAATTCCAACTTGGGCTAAGGATAAGGACGGGCATTATTTACTTGCTTATACAGGCACCATAGCTTTTATAGTCAATAAGGATGTGGTAAAAGATATGCCTAAAACTTGGCAGGATTTATTAAAAGGTGATTATAAGGTCAGCATAGGCGATGTAAGTATAGCAGCTCAGGCTATTAATGGGGTTTTGGCGGCTAATTATGCTTTGGGCGGAGATGAAAAGGATTTAAGTCCGGCTTTGGAGTTTTTTTCTAGCCTAGCAAAGCAGGGGCGTTTAGCTACAAATGACATTAGCATAGCCAATCTTGAAAAAGGCGAGATTGAAGTGGGTGTGGTGTGGGATTTTAATGGTTTAGGTTATAGGGATAAGGTAGGCAAAAACCGCTACGAGGTTTTAATCCCTGCTGATGGTAGCGTTACTTCAGGCTATACAACTATCATTAATAAATACGCCAAACATCCCAATGCGGCTAAATTAGCCCGTGAATTTATACTTTCTGATAAGGGACAAATCAATCTTGCTAAAGGCTATGCAAGACCTATAAGAATTGATTATATTGCGTTGCCTGATGATGTTAAAGCCAAGCTTTTGCCAAGTGAGCAATACCAAAATGCTAGGGCGATTAGCGATTTAAAGGCTTGGGATAAGAGTGCTAAGGAGTTGCCTAGATTTTGGCAGGAAAAAGTTATAGTTAATATTAAATAAGGATAAAAGATGAAAAAAATTTTATTTTCTTTATGTTTAGGCTCTGCTTTATGGGCTGCAAATGAGATTGAATATGAGGCAAAGCTTGCAGGGCATATCATCGTCCCAGCACAAAATTTCATAGCCCCGCCTAAGGACGCACCCGAGCTTTTGCAAAGCACGGGGAAATTTTTACGCACAACAAGAAATGAAACTTTGGGTGTTTTTGATGCAAATTATGTAGAAGAAGAAAAGCCTAATGCTTTTAAACTTCCTTTTAAAAAACAAGCCTTGCAAGGGCATAGCGGGATTAAATTTGCAGAGGATAAGAGCTATTGGCTTTTAAGCGATAATGGCTTAGGCACGAAGAAAAATTCAGCCGATTCTATGGTTTTTATCCATCAATATCATTTTGATTTTGATAAAGGCACTTATAAACATCTTAAAACTTTATTTTTTAACGATAAAAATAAGAAATTTCCCTATCTTATCAATCTTGAAGGAACCAAAAGCAGGTATTTAACAGGAGCAGATATAGACCCTGAAAGCTTTCAAATTATAGGTAAAAATTTTTGGGTGGGCGATGAATTTGGACCCTTTTTGCTTGAATTTGATGAAAAAGGCACACTAAAGGAAGTCTTTGATGCAAGGTTTGATGATGAGCTTATTTTATCGCCTGATAATCCAGCCTTAGAACTTTCAAACCCCGATAAAGTGGTAAATAAGGCTAATATCAAGCGTTCTAAAGGTTTTGAAGCTATGGCGAGTTCTAAGGATAAAAGCAAACTTTATCCTATGCTAGAATATGCGATGTTTAAGGATGGAAAATACGAAAATAAAGAGGGTAAAAATTTCTTAAGAATACTTGAATTTGATATTAAGACTAGAAAATTCACAGGTAAAAATTATACTTATACTTTAGAAAATAACGCACATTCCGTTGGGGATTTTAATATGATAGATGAAGAATACGCTCTTATCATAGAAAGAGATGATACAGAAGGCACTAGTGATAAGGCTTGTAATGCCCAAAGAGTGCAAAATTGTTTTAAAAATCCTGCGCAATTTAAAAGAATTTACAAGGTAAGGCTTCATAAGGGCGTTGCAGAAAAAATCGCTTATATTGACCTTATGAATATCAAAGACCCTAAAAAAATAGCCAAAAAGCCTTTGGTGGATGGAAAATTTGTTTTTCCTTTTTTTACCATTGAAGATGTGGATGTGGTAGATGATAAACATATAGTCGTAGCTAATGATAATAATTTCCCTTTTTCAGCAAGTAGAGAGCCTTTTGTGCCTGATGATAATGAAGTTATCTTGCTTGAAGTGGAAGATTTTTTAAGGAGTAAATGATGTCAAAAGTGATTTTAGTCGTGCTTGATGGCTTAACTTGTGCGAGTGCTAGTATCAATATGGGCTATTTAAACGCACTTTGCAAAGAGAATTTGGGTAAATTTTATTCTTTAAAATGCGAGCTTCCTAGTATGTCGCGTCCCTTATATGAGTGCTTATTAACAGGAGTAAAGCCTGTTTTAAGCGGTATAATCAACAATGAATTTAGTATTTCAAAGCAAGTAAGCGTTTTTGAACTTTGTAAAAAGCAAGGCTTAAGGGCTGGGGCTGGGGCTTATCATTGGGTTTTTGAGCTTTATAATAAGCAAAAATTTATCCCCGCCTTGCACCGCCACATAGAAGATGAAAATTTAACCTTGCCTTATGGGCATTTTTATTATGAAGATGATTATTTGGATTCTCATCTCTTTTCTGATGCTGAAAATTTAAGACTTAGAAAAAACTTAGATTTTTTACTCATTCATTCTATGAATATAGACGATACCGGGCATAAATTTGGCTCACACTCTAATGAGTATGCGAATAAAACCAAAAAAGCTGATATTATCATCTCTTATTATTTGGATACTTGGCTTAAAGAAGGCTTTAATGTCATCGTTACAAGCGACCACGGTATGGGAGCTGAAAAAAGTCATGGAGGCTTAAGCGATGATGAAACCTTAGTTCCCTTTTTTAGCTTTGGTCCTGCTTTTTCTTATGAAGATGCCGAGTTTAAACAAGATGAAATTTGTGGAACTATTTGCGAAATTTTAGGACTTTCACACGATAAAAAAATAAGTAAAAAACTTCTAAAGGCAGCTAAATGAGAGAAAAAATCTTAGCATTTTTGACTCTTGCACCCTTTTTTATAGTTTTTATACTTTTTATGATTATGCCCTTGCTTTGGATTTTTATCAATGCCTTTTATGTGGAAGATGAGGGCTATACTTTGAGTAATTTTACCACTTTATTTGAGTCGCAATTTTTTATGCAAAGCATAGTCAATTCTTTATGGGTTAGCTTTATTTCTAGTATTTTTGGTCTTATTATAGGGCTTTTGGCGAGTTATTCTCTTTTTGTTTTAAACCCTTCTAAAATTTGTCAATTCATTTTTTCTTTAAACACTATGGTGAGTAATTTTTCAGGTGTGCCTTTGGCTTTTGCTTTTATCATAGTTCTTGGACATAATGGGGTTGTTAATGTCTTTTTAAAAAGCATAGGTATAGAGCCTTTTATCAGCATTTATGATAGCATAGGGATTAATATAGTCTATGTTTATTTTCAAATTCCCTTAGCCATTTTGCTTTTATTACCTGCTTTAAAAAGCTTAGAAAATTCTCATCTAAATGCTTGTAAAATGCTAGGCGGTAATGGTTTTTTATATGGACTTAAAATCGCCTTGCCCTTGCTTATGCCAGCCTTGCTAGGCGTTTTTGTGATTTTATTTGCTAATGCTTTTGGAGCCTATACGACTATTTATGCTTTAAGTTCGGGTAATTTTAATATAGCTCCTGTGAGAATTGCTGCTTTGGTTGCGGGCGATATTGAGCTTAATCCTTACTTAGCGAGTGCTTTGAGCGTGATTTTAAGCCTTATTATGCTTTTAGTGAGTTTTATTGCCAATTTTATTTCTAAAAAATATCATTTTAAGGTGCTTTAATGGGTGAAAATTTGAGTTTTAAGCTAAAGCTTTATCATTATTTTGTTTTGTTTGCGGTGTTTTTGTTTTTAACCTTGCCTTTGTTTTTTACTTTTTTATATTCTATTTCAAGCTCTTGGGGCGTGAGCGTTTTGCCTGATGGACTCACTTTAAAATGGTATAAAGAACTTTTTAGCGATGAGAGATTTTTGCTTGCTTTTTGGCGTTCTTTATTTGTTTGTTTTTTTAGCATCTTGCTTTCTATTTTGCTGATTTTTCCTTTGGTTTTTGTAATCAATTATTATTTTGTTAAACTTAAAGCCTTTGTAAATATACTTATCATTATACCCTTTGCCTTTCCACCCATAGTAAGCTGCGTAGGACTTTTGCAGCTTTATTCTGAATATTTATTTGGCACAGCTTGGATACTTATTTTTACTTATTTTACCATAGCCTTACCCTTCATTTATAGGGCTTTGGATAATGCTATTTCGCATATTAATTTAGAAGAATTAATCGCTTCAAATGCTGTATTGGGTGGTTCTTTGATGAGAGCGATTTTTAGGCTTATTTTGCCTAATTTAAAAAATGGAATTTTAGTGGCTGTGTTTTTGAGTTTTTCTTTTTTGATAGGGGAATTTTTATATGCAAATTTGTTAGCAGGCAGTGCTTATGAGACCTTGCAGGTTTATCTTTATAATATTAAAAGTCAAAGCGGTCATTATTCTAGTGCTTTGGTAATGGTGTATTTTGCGTTGATTTTTATTGCAACTTTTATAGCTTTAAGGAGTGAGAATGGCTTATTTAAAAATTAAGAATTTTAAAAAGACTTATGGGGATAAAATTATTTTTGAAGATATTTCTTTTAGTGCTAAAAAGGGTGAGTTTGTAACCCTGCTAGGACCTAGTGGTTGTGGAAAATCGACACTTTTAAGATGTATAGCAGGGCTTAGTCTTATAGATAGGGGCAAAATCTTGCTAGGAGAAACGGATATAAGCAAACTCAAGCCCCAAAAGAGAAATATTGGTATGGTTTTTCAAAACTATGCCTTATTTCCAAATCTTAATGTGTTTGAAAATGTAGCCTTTGGGCTTAGGATTAAAAAAGTGGATAAAAAAGATTTAGAAAAAAGAGTGAAAAAAATGCTAAAACTTGTGGAGCTTGAAGATTTTTCGCAAAGTTATCCGCACCGCCTTTCAGGTGGGCAAATGCAAAGGGTAGCTCTAGCTAGGTCCTTAGTTACTAAGCCTAATTTACTTTTGCTAGATGAGCCTTTATCGGCTTTAGATGCTAAGATAAGAAAGCATTTAAGAACACAAATCAAAGAAATTCAAAAGGAATTAAATCTTACTACTATCTTTGTAACCCACGACCAAGAAGAAGCTTTGGAGCTTTCAGATAGGATTATTTTGATGAATGAGGGAAAAATAGTGCAAAATTCCAATGCTAACAATCTCTATCTTTTGCCTCAAAGTCATTTTGTAGCGAGTTTTATAGGTAATTATAATATACTAAGCCCTAAAGAGCTTGATGAGTTGGGTTTAGAACATCAATTTAACAAAGACATAGCCTTGCGTCCTGAAACCATAGAAATTGCCAATGAAGGATACGAAGCAAGGATTAAAGAAAAGTCCTTGCTAGGCAATATTATTCGCTATAAGGTCAAGCTTGGAAATTTAGAACTTAAGGTGGATACTTTGAATTTTAGCACTTTTAGCACTTTTGAAGTGGGCGATAAAATCGCTTTGAAATTCAATCTTTATTTGGCAAAGGAGCTTGTGTGAAACTTGTTTTATTTGACCTTGATGAAACCTTGATAAAAGGCGATAGCACTGGACTTTGGCTGAAATTTTGCATAGAGCGGGGTTTATTAGCCAAGCAGAATTTAGAGCGAATTGATTTTTTTCATAAACAATACGAAGAAGAAAGGCTTGATATGGATGAATTTATGAGCTTTTTTCTTAAGGCTATCAAGGGCAAGGATGAAAAGCTTGTGAATGACTTGGTTGATGAATTTATACAAAAGCATATTGAGTTTTATGAAAGGGCGAAGGAACTTGTCAAAAGCTATGAAGGGCAAAGGCGTATAGTGATTTCAGCCACAGCTGATTTTTTAGTGCGAAAAATAGCACTGAAATTAGGAATTGAAGAAATTATCGCTGTAAAATGTGAGCTAGTGGATAATAAATTTAGCGGCAGGGCTTTGGGGGTGCATACTTACAGGGAAGGAAAGGTTTTAAGGCTAAAAGAATATTTGGGCGAAGATTATGAAAAATGGATGAGAGTTTCTTATTTTTTTAGCGATTCTATCAATGATTTAGCCCTTTTAGAAAGAGTAAGTAAGCCTGTGGTGTGTAATGCGGATGCGAGATTATTAAAAATCGCTAAAGAAAGAAATTATGAGCTTTTAAATTTTTAAGCTAGAAGCGTGATTTCACGCTCATTCTAGCCCATATTTTTTAACAAGTGTATCATAAAAGCCATCGGCTTTTAACTCTTCTATGCCTTTGTTAAATTTTTCTATTATTTCTTTTTGTTTATCCTTATCAAAGGCGAAGCTAAGACCCTCTGCTCCATCTTCTTCTTCAAAGAAATCTACTAATTCTGGGTTTTCGCTCAAATAACCCTTAGCCGTATCTTTATCAGCCACAATGGCATCGATTTTGTTATTTTTAAGTGCCAAAACAGCTATATTTAAGTCTTTATTGCTTTGAACTTGTGCGTTTTGGATAGCTTTTGCTGTATTTTCTTGCAAGCTTCCAAGCAAAACGCCGATTTTTTTGCCTTCTAAATCCTCTTTTGAATTCAGGGCGCTATTGTCTTTTAGCTTAAGATAAAGATTTTTACTCATATAATAAGGCTCGGTAAAATCCACACTCGCTCTTCTTTCATCTGTCGCACTCATAGCTGAGGCTATCATATCGATTTTACCCGCTTTTAAAGCAGGGATTAAGCCATCAAAAGCCGTTTCAACCCAAATGATTTTAATCCCATTTCTTTTGGCAATTTCTTCAACCAAATCCGTGTCAAAACCTGTGAGTTTTGAGTCTTCTTTGTAATTAAAAGGCTTGTAATTAGGAGAAGTTCCAACCTTTAATTCCACATTTGCATCCGAGCTATTGTTACAAGCACCTAAAAATAAGCCAACCAAAGCAAGCAAGACTATGCTTAATATTTTTTTCATTTTTTTCCTTTTGATGTAAAATTTTTTGAAATTATACTTATTTTAAATTTATATTTAATTAAGTCTAACTTCATTTTTTAATAAAATCACGCCTTTCACGCTCAAACAAAGCAGGGAAAATTAACTTTCCTGTCTTGTCAAATTAAATTTTTTTAGTTTCTATCTTTTTTAAAATATTTAAAATTGAAGTTGCAAAAAACTACTCTCCTAACTTCTCTAAAAATTAAAATTTCAAAAACCTAATAAATTTATAAAATATTGTTTTTCTTTATTGTCCTTTTAAGTTCAAGTTTCAATTTATTTAAAAGTCAAGTTAAAAAATAAACAAGAAATAAAATAAAGCGTTAAAACCATAAAGAAATAGCAAGAAAATAAAAGTATAATGCTGTGCAAAATGAAGCTAGGCAAAATACACGCAAGATAAGAGATGATTGCTGGTAAAATGCTTAGGAATTTTTTATACTTAGTTTTTCTTTTATATTATTCATATTATTTATTTAATTCCCCTTTAAGCTTAAATAGTTATAATTTCATTTCCTTTTTTTGAAAAAGGACTTAAAATCTTTTAAATTATAAAGTTTCACTAGCTTAGTAGATTTTATAAATCAATTCTTTTAGTTTTTATTTTATAAACTAAAAGCTTTTTATAAATCTTGTTTTTTAATTTAAAAAACTTTTCTTTTAAAAATGATTTTTTGTTTTGTTCTTTTAAATTAGTATTGTTATTCAAATCTTATTAGTCAATCTTTGAAATCTAAATAAGTGATTGATTGAGCCAGAAAGATTTAGGCATAAGTAATTATGTAAAATCTATTCAATTAAACAAGAATAATAAGAAAAGATTAAAAATCTTTCTTTACTAAATATACTTTTTCTTTGAAGAAAAAGATTAAACTATCTATAATTTTTATGGAGAGTTTGATCCTGGCTCAGAGTGAACGCTGGCGGCGTGCCTAATACATGCAAGTCGAACGATGAAGCTTCTAGCTTGCTAGAAGTGGATTAGTGGCGCACG